>DBPQ01000058.1 GCA_002304945.1 Actinomycetales bacterium UBA1416
GACATCGGACTGCTGGACTCAGCGGTTCACCGGCCCCACGTGGCGGTATTCGGCCGCGACGTCTACCCCGACCTGGACACCAAGGCGGCGGCCCTCCTCGAATCGGTGGTGCGCAACCACGCCCTCGTCGATGGAAACAAGCGGTTGGGATGGCTCACCCTCGTGGTGTTCTACGGCCTCAACGACGTCACCCTGGAGGCCCCCGACGGCGCCGCCTACGACCTGGTCATCGCCCTTGCGTCCGGCGCCGCAAGCTACCAAGACGCGGCCACCCGACTCGCGGGATGGCACTGACCAACCGCGGCATGAGCGAGCGCGACTGCCACTGCAGACCGGCCTTGTGACTGGTCTATTCCTTCTTTGCGGAGTTCAAGTAGAGCTCGACACGGTCGGTGGTCCAGGTGGGCACTCCGGTGCCGAAGAAGTCCTGGTCCTCGGTCCAGATCGGAAGCCCCAACATCAACGCTGTGGCCAGGATCGGCCAGTCCTGAGCGTCACGACGCTCGATCCTCGCCAGCGCGTCGGCACGGGCCGAGGCGTAGACCGACTCGTCCACCGCCCGCACGATCGCCTCAAACCCGTTGAGGACCTCCAGCGCCGGCCCTGGGTCCACCTGACGGGCAACGAGCAGTCCCGGAAGGTACCTCCGGGCGTCGTCGTAACACACGGCGGGGGTGAAGAAGGCGACGCGATCCGCGTGCGTCAGGACCAACTCGCGGACCCGGCGTCCCAGCACCAACCGGATCAGAATGTTGGCGTCCAGCACCAAACCGCGCTTGGAGTCCACCGGGCTACTTCGGGGTGCGGCGGGCGGACTTGAACTCCTCGACCACCTCGTCGACATCCACACTGCGCTCGGCCAGCAGGGCGTCCAGCACCTCGGCCGCAGCACGGAGTGACGCCACCTCGGCTTCCCGGGTCGCCGGCGTCGGGATGAACCACCCGACGGTCTGCCCGTGCCGGGTCACGGCGACCGGCGTGGCAGAAGCAATGTAGTCCGCCAGGCCGGCCCGGAACTCCCGGATCCCAACCGATGCCGTCACAACCCCTCCCAATGTGTATCTGTGTGTACACAATACCTTATCGCTGAGCGAACCTCAACATCCGCTACTGGGCATGAGCGGACAACAAACCACACTCCGCAGACAAGCCCGACCGTTGGCCACCGCGTAGCCAACCGCGTCGCGTGGAGACGACCCAACGAGCGCCAGTCTGCGTGCCGCGCGAGAAGTCATACGTCACGATAACCTCCACCCGCGGAACCCTCGCCCAAGCGGCGATTCCCGCCGGCTCCCGCGACACACGAAAACTCAATACGACACTTGTCAGAAGTTTCCTCACGCGCGTGCCACGATGAGGCGTCGCGTCGATCCGCACGCTCAAGAAGAGCCGGGCGATCGGGCGGCGCCCTCACCCGCCGTCGAACGCGACGGCCTTCTGAAAGGCCTCGGAATGCCTGACGTCTCCACCTCCCATTCGGCCCCGGCCCACCCCTACGCCGATCTGGGAACCACCAAGAAAGTCCTCTTGGTCGCCACCACGTTCACCAGTTACATGCTCTTCGCGGTCGCGTGGAACTGGGGCGACATGTACGTCACGAGCCTCGGGTTCTCCGCTTCGCGGACCGCCGTGATGACGAACGCCATCACGCTCGCCCAGGTGGTGGGATCGATCGTGGCCGCCAACGTGATCATGCAGCTCGGTACGCGCAAGGCGTACACACTGGCCGGTGCCCTCATCGTCTTCGGCGGTCTGGTCTCGCTCACGCAGGCGTTTCCGCTTGTCTTCTTCATCCGGTTCGTCATGGGCCTCGGCGGCGCGCTGATGGTCGTGATGGGGTCCGCGATCGCCGCGAAGGTGCTGACGGGGCGCGATCTCCAGATCGCGAACGGCATCGGCTCGGTGGCATTCAACACGGGCCTCGCCGTGGCCATCACCTTTGGCGTGCGTTTCAGCGGGCGTCCGACGATCGCCGTCGTCATCGCCGCGACGCTGTCCATCATCCTTCTCGTCACCTGGCTTGTGGTCTCGAAGATGGTCCTGAAGCCCGAGCAGGCTCAAGAGGCCGCGGTGGATCACTCCTACACGATGGCGGACGGCTTCAAGGAGTGGTTCAACTGGGTGTTCGCGCTCGCCTACACCGGCCTGCTGTCCTACTACATCGTGGCGTTCACGTTCATGGACCCCTCGACGATCCGCTGGGTCATCTACGCGGGAATCGTCGGGGCCCTGTCCGGTACCGTGGTCTCCGCCCGCGTGGAGGACCGCCTCAAGCCGGTGATCGTCGTCTGGAGCGCCCTCGCGCAGGTGATCGCGGCGGCGAGCGTCCTGGCGCTCGCGGGCCACCGCCTCGAGGTGCTCATCGGCGTGATTCTCGGCTTCGTGATCTTCTTCCCGATGCCCTTCTTCGTGCAGACGGCGTTCATCCGCCCCGGCGTCACGCCCCGCCAAATCGCCGTGACGTTCTCCATCTTCTGGGCCGTCAGCTACGCGGGATCGGTGTTCATCATCCAGATCTTCGCGTGGATCGCGGACGCGACCGGTGGGCTCATTCCCGGCTCGAACGTGCCGGTCTCCGTGGCGCCGATGATCTTCATCGTCATCGCCGAGGCGTCGTTCCTGATCGGCACCTTCTTCATCTGGCGCTGGTTCAAAGCGCAGAACGCGTTCTCCGAGGAGATTACGGCATGAGCCTCCACCCCGCCTTTCGCGCGTATCTCGACGAGCTGAACCCGCTGGTGGACCAGGCGGCCGCCTCCGGATTCGTCCCCACCCCCGAGTCCGCGCGGGCCGCGCTCGCGGGCCTGAACCAGTTCGCGGCCGCACCAATCGAAGTCGCCGACGTGTCCGATCGCGAGATCGACGGCGTTCCCGTGCGCGTGTACGTGCCCACCCCCGGAGTCCCGAGCGACGTCGTCTACTTCATCCACGGCGGTGGCCACATGGCCGGGGACCTCGACGTCTACGACTTCCAGTGCCGCCGCGTGGCTGCGGCAACCCGCATGGTGGTCGTCTCGGTGGACTATGCGCGCGCACCCGAGGCCCCGTACCCTTGCGGCCTCGAAGAGGCGTACCGCGTCCTTCGCGCGCTCCCGACGGCGTTGGGTGACGTCGCGACCACCGGCCGCATCCACGCCGTGGCGGACTCGGGCGGCGGCGCGAAACTCGCCTCGATCGCCCAGCGGGTTGCCCGCGGCGAGTGGGAGTCCCCCATCGACCGCCAGGTGCTGATCTACCCGAGCCTCGACTACACGATGAGCGGCCCCTCGATGGAGAGGTTCGGGCGGGGTTACTTCCTGTCCGCGGAGCGCGTCGCGTGGTATTTCGACAACTATTTCCCGGAGGGGACGGACCGCGCGGCCGCCTCGCCCGCCCTGGGACCGTTCGACGCGGCGATGCCCGAGACCCTCGTCATCGCCGCCGAGTACGATCCTCTCCTGTCCGAGGCCGAGACGTACGTGGAACGGGCGGCCGGGGCCGGAGCTCCCGTTCGCCTCCTCATCGCCAGCGGAATGATCCACGCCTTCGCCTTCTTCGAGACGATGATTCCCGAAGACATCGAGAGGCTTTTCTCGGTCATCACCGGGTACCTGCGCGAAGGAGAGGCGCCCGCGGACTGGGCGTGACGCCGTCGGGCTCATGATGGTGGGCGCGGTGCGCTCCGCCATGCTTCGGGTGGCCGTCGCGTGCGAGACTAAACGACGTGAGCCCTTTCGCCCTGCAGTCCCTGATCTCAGGGGAACGCCTTCACGCCTCCCAGCGCACATCGTCCGGAGCCTTGTCCGGACGCCAGCCACGCCACACCGGATGGCGGAGGCGGCCGGCAGCCGTCCGCTCCCCGAACGTCACCTCTCCCACGAGCGCCGGCTCCACCCACACGGCGTCGCGTCGGTCCAGGGCCGGCACGTCGTCCACCGGTACGGTCTCCCGCGCCAGCGGCTGCAGCCGCTCCGCGGCGTCCGAGAGGTCGGACTCCGTGAACCCGCTCCCAACGCGCCCCACGTAGGCGAGCGCGCCGTCGTCGGGCACCGCGAGCAGCAGGGACGATATCCCGGACCGTCCCGACTCGGTCCGACGCCACCCGATCACCACCACCTCCTGGGTCCGGTGGTGCTTCACCTTCACCCAGCTCCGGCCGCGCCTGCCGGGGAGGTAGTGCCCGTCCACCCGCTTGGCGACGATCCCCTCGAGCCCCAGTTCACGGCTCGCGGCGAGCGCGTCCTCCGCGGTGCCCTCCAGCGACTCCGGCACGTGGATGTGGCCGCCGTCCTCCACCGCCGAGCGCAGCAACGCCCGGCGATCACGGTAGGGCGTGCGCATGAGCCCGCGCTCCTCGCCGTCCACCGTCAGTGCCAGCAGGTCGAACAGCATCAGGTGGACCGGGGTCCGCCGGGCGAGGCGCGGAGCGTCGGCCGCCGAGGCCTTCATGCGCGGCTGGAGCACGCCGAAGTCGGGCCGCCCGGCCTCGTTCAGCGCCACGATCTCGCCGTCCAGGACCGCCCCGTCCGCCACAAGTCGGTCCGCGAGTTCCGCGACCTCGGGGTACGTGGCCGTCACGTCGTTGCCGTTGCGGCTCATCACGACGACGCCGCCACCCCCCACCCCGACGATCGCCCGCACGCCGTCCCACTTCATCTCGTACGCCCAGCCGGGCCCGGTGACGCCGTCCGCTGTCCCGGGCGTCGCCAGCATCGGGAGCGGGAGGTCGGTGATGGCGGGCACGCCGGCCGCGGACAGGGTGGCTTCGCGTTCAGGGCTCGGGCGGGCGGTGGGCTCCGGCTCGGATGCCGACTCCGGCGGACGCGGCTCAGTCGGCGCCGGTTGGTCCTTCATGAGGTGCAGGAGCCACGTGTCCTCCTCATCCTTTCCGGTGCGGATGAGGGCGTACCGGCGCGGCACGCCCCCGAGCCCGCCGTCGGGGCGTCCCGTGAGGACGGCGATCACCTCGTCGTCCCGCCACTTCTCGGTCTCGTAGGTGCCGGAGTCCCAGATCGTCACGGTGCCGCCGCCGTACTCCCCCTTCGGGATCTCGCCCGCGAAGGTGCCGTACTCGAGCGGGTGGTCCTCGGTGTGGACGGCGAGCCGGTTCCTTCCGGACGAGAGTGGGGGGCCCTTTGGGACGGCCCACGAGACCAGGACGCCGTCACGTTCCAGCCGGAAGTCCCAGTGCAGCCGCCGCGCGTGGTGTTCCTGGATGACGAAGCTGTTCCCGGACGACGGCGCCGGCGGGCCCGCCGGCACCGGCTCGGGGGTGCGTCCGGCGTCGCGCATGGAGCGATAGGTGGCCAGTCGGTCGGGAGCGTCGCGGCCCGAGCCGCGCGCCGGGACGTCGTCGGGGGCGACGCCGTCACCCACGCCGTCGCCGCCGTCGTCAACGTCGCCATCGAGCGGCCCTCGCCATCCCTGAGCGGCGATGGGATCGATGCCCTGCGCAACCCGCGCGAGGACCTCCTCGTGGCCCAGTTGGCGGAGGTCGGGCTCGGCGAGTTCGTCCCACGTACGGGGCGCGGCGACCGTGGGGTGGAGACGGCCCCGCAGCGAGTAGGGGCACACGGTGGTCTTCGCGGCCGAGTTCTGCGACCAGTCGATGAGCACCTTCCCCTCACGCAGGACCTTGCGCTGCAGCGAGACCACCAGGTCCGGGTGATCGGCCTCCATCGCACGGGCGAACTCGTGGGCCACCTCGGAGACCTCGGCGGAGGTGTGGGTTCCGGGGAGTGGCGCGTACAGGTGGATGCCCTTGGAGCCGGACGTCACCGGCACGGCGTCCAGGCCCATGTCGACGAGCACCTCGCGGCACAGCCGCGCGACGTGCGCGCAGTCGGCGAGGGTCACGCCCTCCCCCGGGTCGAGGTCGATGACCATGCGGTCCGGGTTCTGCGGCACGCCGGAGCGGTCGAAACGCCACTGGGGCACGTGGAGCTCGAGGGCGGCCAGCTGCGCGAACCAGGCGAGCACGGCCTCGTGGTTGGCGAGCGGGTAGGTGTTGGTGCGGGAGGAGTGCTCGATCGAGGCGCGCGGCACCCAGTCCGGCGCCGAGTCCTCCAGGTCCTTGCGGAAGAACACGCCTCCCGGCGCCTCAGCGGTGCCGACGCCCTCGACCCAGCGCTTGCGGGTCACCGGCCGCCACGCGGCCTGTGGGATGAGGACGGGAGCGATGGCCGCGTAGTACGCGATCACGTCCGCCTTGGTGGTGCGCGTCGCCGGGTACATCACCTTGTCCAGGTTGGTGACCTTCAGCCGTCGGCCGGCCACCGTCACCCACTGCTCCGGGCCCATCGCACCTCCGCCCGCCGTCCGTCCCGCCATCGTGGCACAGCGACGGGGCAGGTGGGAGGGCAGGCGCGCCGCCGTCCAGCCCCCTCCCACGTGAGGGCACGGACCCGCCCACCCCTCGCCACCGCCCCGCCGCAGTGCTTGACTAGGGCGCATGAGGGCGATCTGGACTGGTGCGGTGACGTTCGGGCTGGTGAACGTGCCCGTCAAGGTGTACGCGGCCACCGAGGACCACGACGTGCCGCTGCGGCAGGTGCACGACGCCGACGGCGGGCGCATCCGCTACGAGCGCCGCTGCGAGGTGTGCGGCGAGAAGGTCGAGTTCGCGCACATCGACAAGGCCTACGACGACGGCGAGCGCACCGTGGTCCTGACAGACGACGACTTCAAGGCCCTGCCCTCGGAGCGGAGCCGCGAGATCGAGGTGGTCCAGTTCGTGCCGAGCGACCAGGTCGAACCCATCATGCTCGACTCCAGCTACTACCTCGAACCGGACTCGAAGTCCCCCAAGGCCTACCACCTGCTGCGGAACACTCTCCAGGAGACGGACCTCACCGCGATCGTGAAGTTCGCACTCCGCCGGAAGACGCGGCTGGGTGCATTGCGGGTGCGGGGCGACGTCCTCGTCCTGCAGACCCTGCGGTGGGCGGACGAGGTGCGCCAGGCGGAGTTCCCGGGAGCGTCCGCCGAGGTGAAGGTGGGCGCCCAGGAGCTGAAGATGGCCGCGGCGCTGGTCGAGCAGTTCACCGGGGACTTCCACCCCGAGGAGTACGAGGACGACTACCAGCGCGAACTGCGCATCCTGATCGAGGAGAAGCTCGAGAAGGGCGAGGTCCTCGACCCGGAGGCGACCTTCGGGAAGGCGGCCGAGGAGGAGACGGGCGGCGACGTCGTCGACCTCATGGAGGCCCTCAAGCGCAGCCTGGAGGCCAAGCGGGCCAAGGCGACGACGACGGCGGAGCCCGAGCCGGAGAGGAAGCCCGCCCGCAAGAAGAAGGGCGCGTGAGCGGGACGGTCGATCGATCACGCACAGGAGGGCGGAAGCATGAGGGTACGAATCGTCACGGGTGACATCACCCGCCAGGACACGGACGCGATCGTCAACGCCGCCAACTCCACCCTGCTCGGCGGTGGCGGAGTGGACGGCGCCATCCACCGTGCTGCGGGACGAGAACTGCTCGCGCACTGCCGGAAGCTGCGCGAGACCACGCTGCGGGACGGCCTGCCCGTCGGCAAGGCGGTGGCCACCCCGGCGGGACGGCTCCCCAACGACTGGGTCATCCACACGGTGGGACCCAACTGGCATCAGGGCCAGCGGGAACCCCGCCTCCTCGCCTCGTGCTTCCGCGAGTCCCTCGACGCCGCCGCGGTGGTGGGGGCGCGAAGCATCGCCTTCCCCGCGATCAGTGCGGGGATCTACGGCTGGGACCCCGCGGAGGTGGCCAGGATCGCCGCCGAGACGGTCTCGGCGGACAACCCGACCTGGGCGGACATCGACGAGGTGCGCTTCGTCCTGTTCAACGAGGAGCTCACGTCCGTGTTCGAGGAGGCCTTCGGCATCCCGCGCGGGTGAGGGACGGGCCGACCGATCAGCGCATCGGCCGCGACCAGGCCCGGCGCCATCCCGGCCGCGGGTCCCGCCCGACCGTGCTCCAGTACTCGGTGGCGCGGGCGATGCGCTGGTGCCGCACCTCCCAGAAGGTCGAGAGGATGATCTCCTGCCCGTCCTCGAGCTGGAGGGAGACCTGGCTCGCCGCCTTCTCGCCGCAGGCGAGTACGGAGATCACGCGCACCACCCAGTCCTGCGGCGCGTGCTGTCCCGCTGCCACGACCGCATCCGCCCCGACGACCCGTTCGTTGAAGGCCGGCCACTCGAAGACCACGCCGTCCGCCAGGATCGCACGCAGGCCCGTCCACTCGCGGGCGTCGAGGAGGCCCCAGTAGGCCCGCACGAGATCCGCGCAGTACTGTCGCGCCGTCTCCCGCCACACCGAGACGAGGGGAGCGCCCGCGAGGTGGCTCACGAAGCGGGATCTGAGGGCCATGAAGCGGGCGTCGGTGCGGGTACGGACGTCGTAGAGCTCGAACGCGTCCTCGCTGGGGTACTCGAAGACGGCGCGGAAGCGCTCGGGATCGGCGTCGTCCCACTGCAGCCGGGCCGAGGAGGAGCCCTGCTCCGCGAAGTAGTCCTCGGCATCGGCGGAGAACTGCTCGAGTGCGTCACGGCCTCCCGGGGGCACCCGTCCCTCCACGATCATGATCACCGCGGGCCTACCCGTACTGGCCGTCGTCATGACGCACCTCCCCTCGTGGCTCCCCCATTGTCCCCCACCCGACTGCGACCGTCAGCCCTTCGCGCGGATCGGGTGGAAGCACGGGCGCCCCACCCCGTATGCTGTTGATAATGATTCTCAACTAGGTAGGCAGGTCCTCGTGTCCCGTCCCCTTCCCCGGACCGTTCGGGGCGCCGCAGTCAGCGCGCTCATTCTCGGTGTCGCCGCCTGCGGTGGCCCGGCCGCAGAGGACTCCCCGGTCGCCATCGCGACCACCACGCAGCTCGGCAGCGTCCTCGGTGATATCACCACCTGCGCGGGGGCGTCGTCGTCCACCCTCATGGGGCCGGGTGACGACCCGCACACGTTCTCCGCGTCGTCGGCTGAGGTGGCCGCGATGACGCGCACCGGGCTGGTGGTGATGAACGGCCTCGGCCTCGAGGAGGGGCTCGCCTCGGCGATCGCCGGTGCGGAGGAGGACGGCGCCGCCGTCCTGGCCGTCGCGCCCCTGGTCGACCCGATCGGGTTCGGCGAGGAGCCGCTCGAGGAGGGCGAGTCACACGACGAGCACGAGCACGGGGACGAGGACCCCCACTTCTGGCTGGACGTCACCCGCATGGCCACGGCGGCCGCCCTCATCGGGGACGCCCTCGCCGCCGAGACCGGGAACCCGGACTTCCGCGTGTGCGGCGAGGAGGTGCGCGACTCGCTGCTGGAGACGGACGCCGAGGTCCGCGAGATCCTCGCCGGGGTGCCGGAGGACCGGCGCATCCTGGTGACGGACCACGCGTCGTTCGGGTACTTCGCCGAGTCCTACGGCTTCGAGGTCGCCGGCGTGGTGATCCCGGGTGGCTCCACCGATGCCGAACCGTCCTCCGAGGAGCTCGCCGCCCTCGTCGAGGTCATCCGCGAGACGGGGACGCCGGCGCTGTTCTCGAACACGGCCGTGATGTCCTCGCTCGTCGACGCCGTCGCGGCCGAGGTGGGCGAGGTCGCCGTGGTCCCGTTGCACGTGGGGAGCGTGGGGCCGGAGGGCTCGGGCGCCGAGACCTACGCCGCCATGATGGTCACCAACGCCACGCTCATCGCGGATGCGCTCCGCTGATGGACTGGTTCCTCGAGCCCTTCGCCCTCGGCTTCCAGCAGCGGGCCCTCCTCGGCGGGCTCATCGCGGCGGTGATGGCCTCCATGGTGGGCGTGTGGCTGGTGCTGCGCGGCATGAGCTTCTTCGGGGACGCCTTCGTGCACGGCGTGCTGCCCGGCATCGCGGCGGCCGTGGTCCTGGACTTCTCCCCCTACCTCGGGGCCGCGATCGCCGCGGTGTTCATGGTGGCCGGGATCGAGTACGTCCACCGCACCACCACGCTCAAGGAGGACACCGGGATCGGGCTCCTCTTCGTCGGCATGCTGGCGCTGGGCGTGGTGATCATCTCCAAGAGCACCTCGTACAGCGGCAGCCTGACCTCGATCCTGTTCGGCGACGCGTTCGGCGTGACGACGGCGGACCTCGTCGGCCAGGCCGTTCTCGCCGCCGTCGTGGTGCTCGGGACGCTCGCGCTCTACCGGCCCCTCCTCGTCCTCGCGTTCTCCCCCCAGAAGGCGCAGGCGCTGGGGATGCGTCCGAAGCTCGTGCACGCCCTGCTGCTGGTGCTCATCGCGATGGCGGTCATCGGGAGCTTCCAGTCGGTCGGCACGCTGCTGGTCTTCGGCCTGCTCGTCGGCCCGCCCGCCACCGCGGCCCTCCTCTCGCGGACCATCCCCCGGATGATCGTGTACTCGATCCTGATCGCCTCGGCCTCGGTGTGGTTCGGGCTGGTGCTCAGCTACCACCTGGGCACGGCCGGCTCCGCCACCATGGCGCTGGTCCCGATCACCGCCTTCTTCGTGGTCCTGGCAGCCACCCGGCTTCGCCGGCGCGTCCGCGCCGGGCTCGCGAACAGGAACGGCCACTCCCTCTCGGCTCTCCTCGACCCCCTCGAGGGGTCGGCATGAGTTCCCCCCTTGTCACCGCACGGGACCTCGTCCTCGCGCATGGCAGCCACGTGGCGATCTCGGCGTCCTCGTTCGAGCTCCCGACCCAGTCGGTGACCGCGATCATCGGTCCGAACGGGTCCGGGAAGTCGACCCTCCTGCACGCGATCGCAGGCCTCCTGGACGTCGGCGGTGGTTCGCTTGAGGTGCTCGGGAATCACCCCTCGCAGGCGTGGCGACAGACGACCTACGTGATGCAGACGGTCGCGGTCGCCCCAGGGACGCCCATCACCGTGCGCGAGGTCGTGACCATGGGCCGCTTCCCCTCCACCGGCTGGTTCAGGCCACTCACCCGGGCGGACCGCGCGCGTGTGGAACGGGCCATGGACCGGCTCGAGATCACCGACCTGGCGGAGCGGCACCTCGGAGAGCTCTCCGGGGGACAGCGCCAGCGGGTCTACGTGGCACAGGGCATCGCCCAGGACCACGAGTTGGTCCTGCTCGACGAACCGCTCACGGGACTCGACATCACGTCCGCCCGGACGATCGACCGCATCATCCACGGCGAGCGGGAGCAGGGCCACTCCGTGATCCTCACCACCCACGACCTCGAGGAGGCCCGCGCGGCCGACCAGGTGCTGCTGATGGCTGGCCGCGTTGTCGCGTCCGGGCCGCCGGGAGAGGTGTTGACCAGGCGGAATCTGGAGGAGGCCTACGGTCTCGGGTCGCTCCACCACGAGGACGGCCATCCGCCCGTGGAGGGCTTCATCGACGATCCGCACGGGCGGGCCTGAGCCACCTCCGAGCCCGAAGCCCCTGACTGCCTGCAGCCCTGCGTGGGACAATCGGCCCACACGCCGGTTCGACGTGGAGTCCCGGCGGGGAGTGCGAAGGGGCGAGCCGGTGGGGACTGTCGCGATCTACCTCGTGGTCACGTTCCTCGCTGGCCTTTCAGCCATCGTGATGCGCCTCCCGCCCCTCGTGGGGTTTCTCGCTGCTGGATTCATCCTCAAGGCGATGGGCGTCGAACGCCTCGCCGACCTCGAGATCCTCGCAGATCTCGGGGTCACGCTCCTGCTCTTCGGCGTCGGGCTGAAACTGGACGTGCGCACTCTCCTCCGCAAGGAGGTCTGGCTCACCACATCAGTGCACATGGCAGCGAGTGTCGCCCTTGGTGCGGTATTCACAGCCGGCCTGGCACTGCTCGGGTTCAGCCTCCCCGCGGGATCCGACCTGCGGACGCTCGCCGTCATCGGGTTCGCCCTCTCCTTCTCCTCGACCGTGCTCGTCGTCAAGATCCTCGATGACCGAGGCGAGTCGCAGTCGCTCTACGGCCGGATCGCCGTCGGCGTCCTGGTGATGCAGGACGCCGCAGCAGTCGTGTTCCTCGGCATCACCACCGACCGGACACCGAGCCCGTGGGCACTCGCGCTCGTGGGGCTCGTCCCACTCGCCTGGCTGTTGCGCCGCATCTGGCAACGAATCGCGCACGACGAACTCCAGGTGCTCTTCGGCGTGGTGGTGGCACTGGTACCGGGCTACGCGCTGTTCGAGGCGGTCGGACTCAAGGGCGATCTGGGCGCCGTGATCGTCGGGATGCTCCTCGCAAGCCATCCCGCCGCCGACGAACTCTCCCAGGACCTGTTCAGCCTGAAGGAGATCCTCCTCATCGGGTTCTTCATCTCGATCGGACTCACCGGCCTGCCAACCCCCGAGACGCTGGAGATGTCCGTGATCCTCCTCCTCGTGCTGCCTGTCAAAGCTGCCGGCTATGCCGCGATCCTGTGGCTGATGCGTCTGCGGCCGAGGAGTTCCGTCATGGCGGGCATCTCGCTCGGCAACTACTCTGAATTCGGGCTGATCGTCATCGCGGTCGGCGCCGAGAGCGGGCTGGTGGACGGGCGTTGGCTTGTGGTGTTGTCCGTCAGCGTCGCGCTCAGCTTCGTGATCTCCGCCCTCGTGAACTCCCGCGGCCAGTCACTCAGCCGACAGCTCGTGGATCGCCTGCCCGACGTCGAACCCGAGCACCTCAATCCCCTCGACCGGCCCATCGACATCGGCGGTGCAGAGGCGCTCGTCCTTGGGCTCGGGCGCACGGGCGGGGGCGCGTACGAACGTCTCACGGAGGACTACGGGCTGGACGTCATCGGCATCGACGCTGACGAGTTCGTGATCGCCCACCGCCGATCGCAGGGCTGGAACGTGCGCGAGGGAGACGCGACGGACACGGACTTCTGGGAGCGTGTCACCAGCCACAGCGGCGTGCGGCTCGCGGTCCTCGCGATGCCGCTCCACGAGGTGAACCTGTACGCCCTCGATCGGCTGGTCGGCCTCGGGTTCTCCGGAGTCGTGGGTGCGCTGGCCAAGTTCGACGAGAACGTGGACGAACTGCGGGATCACGGCGCGGAGGCCGTCTTCCACCTGTACCAGGATGCGGGCGCGTCCCTGGCGGCAGCCGTGGCCCATGTCGCCGGTCTCGGGCCTGCCGAGGACCTGTGACACGGCATGGGTGAGGGGGTCTTCTTCGAGTTCGCGGCCATCCTCGGAATCGCCGTGGCGGTCAGCGCCCTCGGCATGGCCCTGCGCCAGCCCCTGATCGTCTCCTTCCTTGCCACCGGGATACTCACAGGACCCGTGGGGCTGTCCATCGTCGAGAGCACGGACCAGCTCGAGCTGCTCGCCTCGATCGGGATCTCGATCCTCCTGTTCGTGGTCGGCCTCCGCCTCGATCTCCGGCTCATCCGCACCACGGGGCCCGTCGCCCTCGCGACCGGCCTGGGACAGGTTGTCTTCACCAGCGCGATC
This sequence comes from Actinomycetales bacterium UBA1416, assembly GCA_002304945.1. Lineage (GTDB taxonomy): Bacteria > Actinomycetota > Actinomycetes > Actinomycetales > Actinomycetaceae > UBA1383. Next base: position 13,326 of record DBPQ01000058.1, read on the forward strand.
GGATTCGTGATCGCGCTCGCCATGGGGTTCACCACCGTGGGCTCGCTCTACATCGCGACAACCCTCACGTTCTCGAGCACGATCATCATCGTCAAGCTCCTCTCCGACAAGCAGGAGATCGACTCCCTCCACGGGCGCATCGCGGTCGGCTTCCTGATCGTGCAGGACATCATCGCGATCATCGCCCTCATCGTGCTGGCAGCCCTCGGGCGCGCAGGCGGAGGCGAGGACGACGCCGCTCTCGCCATCGCGCAGATCCTGCTGAAGGGTGCCGCCCTCGTGATCGTGGTGGGACTGCTCATGCGCTTCGTCCTCCCCGGTCTCACCGCACGGTTGGCCGCGAACCAGGAACTGCTCGCGCTGTTCGCGATCGCCTGGGCCGTGGTGCTGGGCGCCGTGGGTGAGTACGTCGGCTTCGGCAAGGAGGTCGGAGCCTTCCTGGGGGGTGTCTCGCTGGCCTCCACCGAGTTCCGGGAGGCGATCGGAGCTCGCCTCGTCGGGGTCCGCGACTTCCTCCTGCTCTTCTTCTTCATCGACTTCGGGTCACGCCTCGAGTTCAGCCTCGAGGGTGCCGACCTCCTCAACGCCGTGTGGCTCTCCGCGTTCGTCCTCGTGGGGAACCCCGTGGTCGTCATGGTGATCATGGGGGTCATGGGGTACCGGCGACGAACCGGCTTCCTCGCCGGGCTGACGGTCGCGCAGATCAGTGAGTTCTCCCTCATCGTCGCCGCGCTCGGCCTGGGCCTGGGGCACATCGACACCACGGCGGCGGGGGTCATCACCCTCGTGGGGGTCATCACCATCTGCGTCTCGACTTACATGATCCTCTACTCGGGCCCCCTCTACCGCCGCCTGGATCGCCCCCTGCGAATCTTCGAGCGAGGCAACCCGTACCGCGAGCCGCTGGGCAGCGAGGACCTGATGGCCCGCGTTGACGTGGTGCTCGTCGGGCTCGGCCGCTTCGGGGGAGGTCTGCTCCGGGGGCTGCGCGAGCGGGACGTCGCCGTCCTGGGCGTCGACTTCGACCCACAGGCGGTGGAGGCATGGCGTGGACGCGGTATCCCGGTGGTCTTCGGGGACACCGGCGACCCCGAGTTGCTCAACAGCCTGAGCCTCAGCCACGCCCGCTGGGTGGTGAGCTCCGTCCGGGAGCGCACGGTCAACCTGACGCTCCTGCGCCTGCTGAAGGCCCACGCGTACACGGGCCGGATCGCACTGACGGCCGTGGACCGCGAGGAGGTGGAACTCTACCAACGCGCCGGTGCGGATCTGGTCCTGCGGCCATTCTCCGACGCCTCCGAGGTTGCCGCGGAACAACTCCACGACGCCCTGAACCCGATGCCCGAGATCCCCGGATGGCCGGTCACGCTGGCGGAGTTCGTCGTCCAGGACACGTCGATCTTCGTCGGACGGGCGCTCCGCGAGGTCGAACCCGTGACCATGGAGGGAATCCGTGTCGTCGCACTCAGCAGGGGCGGCCGGATCCACTTCGGCCCGGACGAGGACGTGGTGGTGTACCCGAGGGACCGCCTCATCCTGGCGGGGGACGCTGCAGATCTCGCACGTGCGGAGGATCTCTGGCAGGAGATCACGCGCACCGAGTCGCGCTTCGACCTCAGCAGGCTCCAGACCGCCGAAGCCCCGATTCGCGACATCTCCGATCGGCCTCCCACGGTCGCCGATCTGGTGGCCAGGGTGCCTGTGAGGGTCGCCGTCGTCGGTATCGACCGCGACGGGCGCCGTACTGTGCTCCCGGACAACGACGAACGCCTGCTGCCGGGTGACCGGGTGCTCCTCCTCGGGACTGCCGACGCGGTCGCGGCCGCGACGGCGACGCTCACGGGGTGAGGTGGCCCCGCCGTCGCACCACCTTGGCCGCCTCCTCGAACCACAGGACCACGGAGGACATCGCGATCGCGATCAGCCACAGTTCCAGCCCCATGGAGGTGGTCCCGAACGCGACCTGGAGGAACGGCAGCTCGACGACGGCGACCTGGAGGACGGCGCCGAGCACGAGGGCACCCACCAGCCACCTGTTGGACAGCAGACCGTGGAACGCACTCGTGGTCGCGGAGCGGGCGTTCAGCGCGTTGAAGAGCTGGGCGAACACGAGCGCCGTGAAGCCCGCCGTCCTGCCCTCGACGAACGAGGCCTGGCCCTCCACCAGTCCCGCGGGGAGCGCGATGTCGATGGTGAGGAGGGTCACCGCTGCCATGACGAGGCCGATCGAGAGGATCCGGCCCCACATCTCCCGGTCGAGGATGCGGTCGTCCGGGGAGCGGGGGGCACGGCCCATCACGTCGTCGATCTCGGGGTCCATGCCCATGGCGAGCGCCGGGCCGGAGTCGGTGACCAGGTTGATCCACAGGATCTGGGTGGCGAGCAGCGGCACCACGAGCCCCCCGGTGCCGCCGTCGGTCAGCCCGATGACGGAGGCGAGGACCACGCCCAGGAACACGGTGGCCACCTCGCCCATGTTCGAGGAGAGCAGGTAGCGGAGGAACTTCGTGATGTTGTCGAAGATGACCCGGCCCTGCCGCACCGCCCGGACGATGGTGGCGTAGTTGTCGTCCCCGAGGATCATGGTGGCCGCCTCCTTGGTGACCTCCGTACCCGTGATGCCCATCGCGATCCCGATGTCCGCGGACTTCAGTGCCGGGGCGTCGTTGACGCCGTCCCCGGTCATCGCGACCACGTGGCGGTCCGCCTGGAGGGCGTCCACGATCCGCAGCTTGTGCGCCGGGGCCACCCGCGCGAACACCGAGGTCTCGCGGACCGCTGCGGCGAACTCCTCGTCCGTGAGCCCGTCCAACTCGGTGCCGGTGCGGGCCGTGGCCCCCGGGCCGACGACGATCCCGAGGTCGGTGGCGATGCGCAGCGCGGTGGCGGGATGGTCCCCCGTGATCATCACGGTCCGGATCCCGGCGCGGTGGGCGTCGGCGATCGCGTCGGCGACCTCCTCGCGCGGGGGGTCCATGATCCCGACGACGCCGAGGTGCACCAGGTCCCGCTCCGCGCTCTCGTCCAGCTCGCCTGCCTCGGTGAGTTCGTCGTCGGCGAGGTCGCGGTAGGCGACCGCCAGGGTGCGGAACGCCTGTCCCGAGAGTTCCTCCACGTCGGCGAGCACCCGGGCGCGGCCGTCGGCGTCGAGGGCACGGACGTCGTCGCCGACGAGGACGTGGGTGCACCGCTCGAGCAGCACGTCCGGAGCGCCCTTGGTGAAGAGGCGGCGGTGCCCGTTGCGGTGGGTCACCTGGGTGGACATGCGCTTGCGCTGGGAGTCGAAGGGGATCTCCCCCTCGCGGTCGTACAGCTCGAGGCGCTCGTGGGCGCCGTCGACCTTCCGGACCGCCACGAGGAACGCGGCCTCCGTGGGGTCGCCCTCGATGGACCAGCCGTCGTCGGCGTCGTGCGTGAGCTGGGCGTTGTTGGCGAGGGCACCGGTGACGAGGACACGGCTGGCGGCCCGCTCGGCTGCGCGCGGGTCGTCCGCGTCCGCGACATTCGCACTCCCCTCCGGCCGGTACCCGATCCCGTCGAGGTCCACCCGCCCGAGCGGGGTGACGACGGTGCGCAGGGTCATCTCGTTGCGCGTCAGCGTGCCCGTCTTGTCGGAGCAGATGACGGAGGCGGAGCCGAGCGTCTCCACCGAGTGCAGGGACTTCATCACCGCATTGCGCCGCGCGAGGACCCGCACGCCGATGGCGAGCACGAGGGAGAGGATCGCCGGCAGGCCCTCGGGAACGGCCGCGACCGCGAGCGAGACGCCGAGCAGGAGGACCGTCACCGCTTCCTCGGCGGTGGAGACGCCGTTGAGGAGGGCGACGGCCGCCATCACGACGACCGCGATCACCACGACGATGATGCCGAGCGACCTCGAGACCGCCGCGATCTCCCGCTGCAGCGGCGTGGGCTCGGACTCCGTGCTCTCGAGGAGGCCGGCGATGGCGCCCATCTCCGTGTCCATCCCGGTGGCCGTGACGACGGCGCGGCCCACGCCCTGCACCACCGCCGTGCCCTTGTGGACCATGTTGCGGCGGTCGCCGAGGGCGGTGTCCGCCGCGAGCGCCGCGGGGCCCTTCTCCGTGGCCTCGGACTCGCCGGTGAGCGACGCCTCCTGGACCTTCAGCCCGGTGGCCGTCAGGATCCGTGCGTCCGCGCCGATCGCGTCGCCCTCCGCCAGCACGAGGACGTCCCCGATCACGAGGTCCGCGGACGGGATCGTGACGAGCCGGCCCTCCCGCACCACGGTGGAGTTCGCGGCGGTCATCGACGCGAGGGCGGCGACGGCGTCCTCCGCACGCGCCTCCTCGACAAATCCGATGGCCGCGTTGAGGAGGACGATGACGGCGATCACGATCGCGTCCACGGGGACACCCGCCGCCCCCTCGACCACCCAGGCCGCCACCGAGATGACGATGGCCACCAGCAGCAGGATGACGAGCGGGTCGCGGAACTGGGCGAGGATGCGGCGCCACAACGGCACCGGCGGGGCGGAGCGGAGCTCGTTGGGCCCGTCGCGCTCGAGGCGCCGCCGTGCCTCGGACTCGGTCAGGCCGTGGTCCGGATCGACCTCGAGGTCCCCGACGACCTCCTCCCAGGGACGCTGATGGGGGACGTCACCGCGTACTGCTGCCATGCCTCCACTCTCCCCGGCCGCCGGGCCGCGGGACAAGTCGGGTCAGCGCAGCGGGGCGGGGAGGGCGCCGACCGGCACCGGGACGGCGGCGGGCGTGGAGTCGTGGGCGACGTCGTCGACGAGGCGGCGGACGTGCCGCGCGGCACGGGCGGCGAGGTGACCGACTGCCACGTGCTTGAGGGACAGGATCGCCTGCACGCCGATGGCCACCCAGATGAGGTTTGTCGCGGCCGACGGCCAGGCGCCGCTCGCCGTCGCGCTCAGGGCGAGGGCCGCGGCCCCGCCGATGTTGAGCCCCTGGTAGGCCAGCGAGCTGGGGCTGACGCGCCCGTTCGTCACGAGGGCGTAGGCGCCGATGGTCACGGCCGCCCCCACCCATCCGATGAGGCCCACGAGAGTCGACAGCAGTTCGTTCACGTGCACCATCGTGAGCCCTTCATCCATGAAGTGCAATCGAACAAACGCGGATACGGGATACAGTTCTGCTTCATGGAGATCGACACACGCCGGCTTGGCATCCTCCTTGCCGTCAGCAGGGCAGGAGGAGTGGTTGCGGCGGCGGATACCCTCCGGATCAGCCCTTCCGCCGTCTCGCAGCAGATCGCGAGACTCGAGGAGGAGACAGGCCTGCGGGTGTTGGACCGTCAGCCGGCCGGAGCCGTCCTGACACCGGCTGGCAAGATCCTGGCCGAGACGGCCGAGCGCGTGGAGGCGGAGCTCGGGGACGCACGCCGGGCCCTCGGCGGGCTCGGGGGCGGCGTGTCCGGCACCGTGACGGTCGGCGCCTTCCAGACCGCGATCCGTGCGATCCTCGTGCCCATGCTCGCCGGGCTGGCCGCCGAGCATCCCGGCGTCCAGCTCGTCATCCGGGAGGTCGCGGAGGAGCACGGCCGCCGGGCCCTGCGGCGGGGCGAGCTCGACCTGCTCGTGATCGAGCACGACGTCACCTCCCCGGAGGTGGTTCCCGTGGGGGTGCGAGACGTCCCCTTCTTCGACGAACCGTGGGTGGTGGTCCTCCCGGCCTCCTCCCCGACCCCGCTGTCAGTGATGGACCTCGCCGAGGCCACCTGGCTCGGACCCGAGCAGGGCTCGGCAGCCGACCGCGCGCTGCGCCGGTTGGCGGGAGAACTGGCGTTCCGCCCCCGCACCGCCCACCTCTACCTCGACTTCGACGTCGCTCTCGCCATGGTGACCGGGGGACTCGGGATCGCGCTCCTGCCCGCCCTCGCCCTCCAGCGGACGCTACCGGAGAACGTGCAGTGGGCGGCGCTGCCGGGCCTCGGCAGCCGGCGGGTCTTCGTCCGCCACCGGGTCAACCGCACCGAGCCACGGGCGGCAACCTCCGCGGTGCTCGACCTCATGCTGCGGGCGGGAGCAGGACTGCCGACGCCGTGACCCGGGGATCGTCGCGGCCGGTGGGAACCCACGTGGGCCGCGTCACGTCCACCAGTCGGTCATCGGGACTCCACCGCGCGATCGGTTCCGTAAAGTTCAACTCATGGCAAAGAATCTCCAAATCCGCTCGGGCGGTGACGACGTCACCCTCGACGTCACCGACGGCACCATCCGTGCCGCGGACCTGAAGCAGATCGCGACCGACCAGGGCCCCCTCGCGACGTACGACCCGGGACTCCTGAACACCGCGTCGTGCCGCTCCGCGATCACCTACATCGACGGGGACGCGGGAATCCTCGAGTACCGCGGCTACCCCATCGAGCAGCTCGCGGAGAACTCCACCTACCTGGAGGTGGCCTACCTGCTGCTCAACGGGGAGCTGCCGGACGCCGCGCAGCTCGCCAAGTGGGAGAGCGACGTCAACCACCACCGCCTCGTGCACGAGAACGCCAAGGACATCATCTCGAAGTCCCGGTACGACTCGCACCCGATGGCGAAGCTCATGTCCGCCGTCGCCTCGCTCCACGCCTTCTACCCCGGCTCCCGCGACATCGCCGACCCCGCCGAGCGCGAGGTCAACATGATCCGGCTCCTCGCGAAGATGCCCACCCTCGCCGCCTTCGCCTACCGCCACTCCCTCGGCCGCAACTACGTCTACCCGAGTGACGAACTGGGCTTCATCGAGAACTTCCTCTCCATGCTGTTCAAGCGGCAGGAGCGGCACTACCAGGCGGACGAGCGCCTCGTCCGAGCCGTCGACGTCCTGTTCATCCTGCACGCGGACCACGAGCAGAACTGCTCGACGAACGCCGTCCGCGCCGTCGCCTCCGCGGGCAACGACCCGTACACCTCCGCCGTCGCCGGCATCGCCGCCCTGTTCGGGCCGCTGCACGGCGGCGCCAACGAGGCTGTCCTCAAGATGCTGAACGAGATCGGGAGCGTGGACAACGTCCCCGAGTTCATCGCGGGCGTCAAGGACGGCAAGGCCAGGCTCATGGGCTTCGGACACCGGGTGTACAAGAACTACGACCCGCGGGCGCGCATCATCAAGAAGTCCGCCGAAGAGGTGTTCCAGGTGACCGGGGTGAACCCGCGGCTCGCCATCGCGCAGGAACTGGAGCGCATCGCGCTCGACGACGAGTACTTCGTCTCGCGGAAGCTCTACCCGAACGTCGACTTCTACTCCGGGCTCATCTACGAGGCACTCAACTTCCCGCCCGAGATGTTCACCGTCATGTTCGCCGTGCCGCGCACGGCCGGCTGGGTGTCCCAGTGGCAGGAGGGCGTCCTCGACCCGGAGCAGAAGATCACCCGCCCCAAGCAGATCTACATCGGCGAGCGCGGCCGCAGCTACTCCCCCATCACCGAGCGCTGACACCTGCGGTGGGTCGCCGGTGGTCACGCCACCCGGCGACCCACCGCAGGTGGTAGGTGTAGGGGGTGAGTGACGGCATCATCAGGGTGGAGGGCACCGACCGGGTGTTCCACCGCAACCGGGTGCTCGCCGTGCTGCTCATCCCCCTGGCCATGTCACTCATGGCCGTCTCGTCGATCAACGTGGCCCTGCCGACGATCGAGCTCGGTCTCGGCGCCACCTCGTCCGACCTCCAGTGGGTGCTGGCCGGCTACGCCCTGACCTTCGGGGTCGCCCTCATCCCGGCGGGCCGCGTGGGCGACGTGCTGGGCCGGGGCAGCGTCTTCATCGCGGGCGTCACCGTGTTCACCCTCGCCTCCCTGGCCTGCGGCCTGGCCGCATCTCCTGCCCAGCTCAACATCGCCCGCTTCGTTCAGGGTGTGGGAGCGGGCCTCTTCGGCCCACCCACCATCGGGATGATCCAGCAGTACTTCACGGGCCTGGCCCGGGCGAAGGCGTTCGCCCTGTTCGGGGTGGCCGTGAGCGCCTCCGTGGCCGTGGCCCCCGTCCTCGCCGGCGCGATCATCCAGCTCATCGGACCGGAGAACGGCTGGCGCGCCACGTTCTTCCTGAACGTCCCGATCGGCCTGCTCGGCGTGGGACTCGCCCTCGCGTGGTTCCCCTTCTCCCAGGAGCGGGCCGCACGGGCGCGCCGACGTCTCCGGCGGGACACCCCGCCCGAGGCACCCCTGCGCCGGGTCGACCTCGACCCGGTGGGCGGCCTGCTGGCTGCCGCCGGCGTGCTCGCCCTCATGTGGCCCTTCCTGACACGGGAGGGCGGATTGAGCTGGCTGTTCGTGCCGGCGGGATCCGTGGTCCTCGCGCTGTGGGTGTGGTGGGAGCGGCGCTACAAGGCGGCGGGACGCCAACCGATGGTCGACCTGGCGCTGTTCGACCACCGCTCCTTCACGTTCGGCACCGCGGTATCGGCCGCCATGTTCCTCGGGTTCACCTCGGTGTTCGCCGTCCTCGCGATCCACCTGCAGTCGGGCCTGGGGGCGAGCGCGCTCGCGACCGGGCTCGTGGGTCTCCCCAACGCCGTCGTGTCGGCGTGGGCGTCGTGGTGGGCGGGCCGGCACGCGCTCACCCGGGGCCGGCGCCTCGTGGTGCTCGGCCTCCTCGCCATGATCGCCGCGATGCTGCTCAGCGCACTCGTGGTGCTCCTCGTCGCGACCCGCGGATGGAGCTTCTGGTGGCTCGCCCTCACCCTCAGCCTCGCGGGCTGGGGAGTGGGCGTCATCGGCTCCTCCAACCAGACCCTCACCATGGAGGACATCCCGGGGCACGCCGGAGGCACCGCCGGCGGGGTGAAGCAGACCGCCGAACGCATCGGGACCGCGGTGGGCACCGCCGTCGTCACGGCCGTCTTCTTCGCCGTCGCGGCCACGCACGGCTCGGACCGGGGATTCGTCCTCGCCTACCTCGTGATCGCCACGTTCCTGACCGTCGCCCTCCTCCTCGCCCTCATCGACCAGCGGCGTGCGAGGATGGGCGGTTCACCCATCCCCGCCACCTGAGAGAGGACCACCATGGCGAACAAGCTGTCGGACGTCACCACCTCCTCCGCCCACCTGGGCCTGTTCGAGGCCCTTCCCGTCACGGCAGAGGCCACCACCTCCCGAGTCGTGGTCAACAACCCGTTGCTGCGGGTCGTCGTCTTCGCCTTCGACGCCGGCGAGCTGCTCACCGACCACTCCTCGCCCCGGGCAGTCGTGGTCCACCTCCTCGACGGTGCCGTCCGCTTCACCTACGGCGGCACGGAGCACACCATGGTCGCGGGCGACGTCATCTACCTCGCGCCCGGGGAACGGCACTCGCTGATCGCCGACGCCCCGAGCCGCCTCAGCCTCGTGATGGTGGACCGGGAACCAGGCGCCTAGGCCCGCGCGGAGCCCCGCCGGCGGGAGCGCCGGCGCACCTGGGCCACCGGGTTCTTGCCGTCCTTCGTGGGGCGGGACTGGACCAGGTAGTCGGGGTGCGCCGCCATGAGGTCCTTCAACTTCGTGTACCCCCACGTGCGCGGGTCGAAGTCGGAGGCCATGCGGGACAGGTTGGAGCCGAGGACCGAGAGGGTCGCCCAGCCGTCATCCCCCGAGGCTGCCTCCAGCGCCTCGGCGAGCAGCGTGTTGAGCCGCTTGTCCGGCTTGAACTCGGGCTTGTCCTCCTCCTCCGCGGGCAGGGCCTCCTCCGCGAGGTTCTCCAGGTAGATGAAGGTGTCGCAGGCGGCCCGGAACGGCTGGGGCGTCTTCCGTTGCCCGAACCCGTAGACCGTGAGGCCCTGCTCCCGGATCCGGGCGGCGAGGCGCGTGAAGTCGGAATCGGACGAGACGATGCAGAAGCCGTCCAGGTTGCCGGCGTAGAGCAGGTCCATGGCGTCGATGATCATCGCGCTGTCCGTGGCGTTCTTGCCCGTGGTGTAGCTGAACTGCTGGATCGGCTGGATCGAGTTGTTGAGGAGCTCGGCCTTCCAGGATGCGAGCTGCGTGGAGGTCCAGTCCCCGTAGGCACGGCGGACGCTCGCCTTGCCGTACTTCGCGATCTCCACCACGAGGCGCTCGAGGTACTTCGCCGTGGTGTTGTCGGCGTCGATGAGGACCGCCAGCCTGCTCTCGTGGTCCGCCATGTTCCGATCCCTTCACCGTGACCACCACAACCCTAACGACACCGCGTGCACGCCGGGCCGGGACGGGCCGTGGGACAATCCGGGAATGGACGGGCCAGCCATCAGTCGGAACGCGGCCCGCCGCCTGCGCCGGCGCCAGGAGTCGCGCCTCCAGGCGGCCGCTGCCGACGCCGTCCGGACGGTCCGTGCAGAACGCCCCCAGGCCCTCGACCTGGCGGCCGAGGCCGGCTCGCTCCTGCTGTCGAACGGGGCCGCCGCGGCGGAGATCGTCGACACCGTCATGGACATCTGCGCCTCGGCCGGACTGCCGGACGTCAACGTGGTGGTCACCTACGACCAGGTGACCCTCGCCGTGCAACCGGAGGCCGGCGGCGAGGCACACGCCCGCATCGCGGCCGTCCGCTCACGCGCCTACAACTTCGGCCGCTACGCGACCACGGTCGCCGTTGTCCGGCGGTACCTCCGCGACGAGATCACCGCGGGTCAGGCGCTGGCAGAGGTGCGCGGCCTGCGCACCGCGCGGCTCCAGCCACTGTGGGTCACCCGGGTCGCGGCGGGCGTGACCGGTTTCAGCGCCGGCATCGTCTTCGGGGCATCTCCGTACGTCGCGGTCCTCGCGTTCGTCGCCGTTCTCTTCTCCGACTGGCTCGGGGGCATTCTCACGGGCCGGCGCTGGCCCGGGTTCTTCGTCCAGATGGTCGTGGGGGCCATCGCCGTCGGGGTCGCGGTCGTCGGGCTCCGCATCGACCCGGAGGTGGACGTCTCCGCGGTGATCGTCGCGGTCATCATCGTCGCCCTCGCCGGCATGACCGTGACCGGGGCCGTGCAGGACGCCATCACCGGGTGGTACCTCACCGGATCCGTGCGCGTCTTCGAGGCACTGATCAAGTCGCTCGGCCTCGTCGTCGGGATCAAGGCCGCCGTCATGGTGGCCGACCGGATCGGCGTCGAGGGCCTCGTGCTCTACGACTTCACCGAACGGCCGCTGGACCCCACCCTGATGGTCCTCGCCTCCGGAGTGCTCGTGCTCTCCTTCAGTCTGACCACCCAGATGCCGTGGCGGGGCGTGGCCACCAGCGCTGCCATCGGGATGGGCGGCTACCTCACGCACAGCCTCATGACCGGTACCGGAGTGTGGGCGTCGGGGGTGGCCGCCGTCGTGGTGGGTGTCCTCGCCGCCAGCCTCGCGCGCTGGGTGCGAATCCCGGTCTCCGCGCTCACGAACGCCGCGGTCCTCCCGCTGCTGCCGGGGGTCGCCCTGTTCCAGGGCCTCATCACCACCACCGACTACGTGGTCGCCGGCATCACCGGCCTCGCGACCGCCATGACGATCGCGCTCACTCTCGCCGTCGGCATGACGCTCGGCGGCCACCTCGTGGCGGTCCTCACCGAGCGGTGGCGGGACCACGACGACCGGCTGTACGTCCCCTACTTCTCCGAGCCCGTCGCCACCCTGCGCGAGCGGGACGCCTTCCTCAGCCGCCGGGGACGCCCGTCGGACGACGCCGCCGAGGACGAGAGCGCTCCCAGCGGCTGACTCGCCTGCATGGGGCGTCCCCGCTCACTAGATTGGGGGGCGACCACGAGGAGCAGCCATGGAATTTCCCGTCATCCCGGATCTCGACGCCATCCCCACGGGTGACATGCCCGGTGACAAGGTGCAGATCACCCAGGGCCACGTCGACAAGGCCCAGTCGATCTTCCCCCGCCTGTGGGAGCTGCTCCAGCCGCTGCTCGCGGACGACGGCCGCGCCGTCGTCGCCGTCCACGGCGGCTCCGGCGTCGGCAAGTCCGAGATCGGTTCGCTGCTCGCGTACTACCTGAACGACCGGGGTGTCGGCACGTACGTCATGTCCGGCGACAACTACCCGCGGCGCATCCCCCGTGTCAACGACGCCGAACGCCTGCGCGTGTTCCGGGCCGGCGGGGTGCAGGGGCTCGTCACCTCGGGCACCTACGACGAGGCGATCCGCGCGGAGCTGGCGTTCCTCCAGGCGCAGGGGCTGGACTCCGATCCCACGCAGGTGACGCAGTACCCGTGGCTGGGCACCTACCAGACAGCGGGGCGCACGGCACTCGCCGGCTACCTCGGCAGCTCCGCCGAGATCGACTTCGCCGAGGTCAACCGCATCATCGCCGAGTTCAAGGTGGGGGCGTCGCACCTGCTCCTGAAGCGGATGGGCCGGGAGGACAACGCGCTGTGGTACGACGACGTGGACGTCGCCGCCACCCGCGTGATCGTCGTGGAGTGGACGCACGGGAACAACGACAACGTCGAGGGCGTGGACATCCCGATCCTGCTGAACAGCACGCCGGAGGAGACGCTCGCGCACCGGCGGGCACGCGCGCGTGACGGCGCCATCGACAGCCCGTTCACCACCATGGTGCTGGGCCTCGAGCAGGCGCTCCTCCACTCGCAGTCGCACAAGGCGCGCATCATCGTCTCGAAGTCCGGTGAGCTGCTCGACCACGAGGCGTACCTCGAGCTCATGGGCGCGGGCACCGCGAAGGCCGGCCCCATGATCAACGCGTACCCCGACTCGATCGGCGGGACGCTCGCGGACCTCGTGGCCTTCCTCGAGACCCCGGCACTGAAGGACGTCTTCCAGTCCGCCTACATCCTGCCCAGCGTGTTCAACACGGACCTCGACCGGGGCTTCTCCGTGATCGACTACACGCTCAGCGACCTGTTCGCCACGGAGGCCGACCTCGCGGCCCTCACGCGGCTGGGGATCGACTTCAAGTTCGACTTCATCCTCAACCACGCCTCCGTGCTCTCCCCGCAGTTCCAGGACATCCTGCGCAACGGGGAGGCCTCGGAGTACGCGGACTTCTTCATCGACTGGAACACGTTCTGGGACGGCCACGGCGAGATGACCCCGGAGGGCTACATCCAGCCCGATGAGGACCTCATCAAGGACATGTTCTTCCGCAAGCCCGGCCTGCCGATCCTCATGGTCCGCATGCCCGATGGCACGGAGAAGCCCTACTGGAACACCTTCTACCAGGAGGTGCGCTACCCACGCGTGGACGCCCAGGACCTCATGGAGGCGACGTCCCTGCAGTACGGCTCCGCCGACGTGCTCGCCCACCGGCTCAACGCCGTCCTCGACGACGGCGGCCGCCCGGGCGACGCCGACTTCAGCGGCTTCGAGGGCCACCGGGACGCCGTCGTCGACCTGCTGGAATCCCGGCGGAGGTACCTCGGCCAGATGGACCTCAACATCAAGTCCCCGCTCGTGTGGGAATTCTACGAGGACACCCTGAGGAAGCTGGCGGGCTACGGGGCGCAGATCGTCCGCCTCGACGCGTTCGCCTACGCGCCGAAGGAGCCGGGCGAGAAGAACTTCCTCAACGACCCCGGGACGTGGGACCTGCTCGACCAGGTCCGAGACCTCGCGAGCCGGCGCGGGCTGAAGCTCCTGCCGGAAATCCACTCCACCTACGAGCAGAGGATCCACGAGGTCATCGCCTCCAAGGGCTTCATGACCTACGACTTCTTCCTGCCGGGCCTCCTCATCGACGCCTTCGAGCGGCAGGACTCCACCACGCTGCGGCGCTGGATCGGCGACATCCTCGGCAAGGGCATCCGCACGGTCAACATGCTCGGCTGCCACGACGGCATCCCGCTGCTCGACCTGAAGGGCCTGCTGAGCGACGAGGAGATCGACGCCGTCATCGCCACCGTGGTGGGCCGTGGCGGGTACGTCAAGGACCTCCACGGGCAGAAGAAGATGTACTACCAGGTGAACGCCACCTACTACAGCGCCCTTGGCGAGGACGACCGGCGGCTCCTGCTGGCGCGGGCGATCCAGCTGTTCATGCCCGGCAAGCCGCAGGTGTGGTACCTCGACCTGTTCGCGGGGAAGAACAACCACGCCGCAGTCGAGAAGGCCGGCTCGGGCGGTCACAAGGAGATCAACCGGACCAACCTCACCATGGAGGACGTGGCCGAGGGCCTCGCCAAGCCGGTGGTGCAGCAGCAGCTCGAGCTCCTGCGCTTCCGGAACGCCTCACCGGCCTTCGGCTTCGACGCCGAGTGCACGGTGGGCGACACCGCGGCCGACCGCCTCGAACTCGTGTGGCGGAAGGACGGCAACGAGGCCCGGCTCGAGGCCGACCTCTCCACCTACGGGTTCCGGATCACCGCTGTGGACGGCGCAGGGAGGGAGACCTTCCGCTTCGTGCAGTAGCGGCACCTCCCAACACCGGCCGTGGTGGGCGGCGCCAGGTCCATCCATTGCGGTCGCCCGCTGGAACGCTAACCAACGCCTGTTTGGCGAGGCTTCGAACTCGTGGCGAGGGGTACACACCTAACCAGCGGCTCACAACCTCGCCAAACAGACGTTGGTTAGCCTTCGGATCCTCCGCAGGCGGGGAGAGCCTCCCGTTTCCGAGCGGGCGGGCCAACGGTTCGAGTTCGAATGGGTGGTGCGTGGTTGAAACCAACACCACCCACGAAGCTGCCCCTCCGCGCGCTCGGAGGGGAGTGGCCGACCCTTGCCCTCCCGCATCGACCGGGCTAGCCTCACCGGATCGACGAAGGAGGCATTCATGGCTGACATCCACGTGGTCACGGACAAGACCAGTCTGACCCTCACCGCCCTCTTCGCAGCGCCGCCGGAGCGCGTCTGGCAGGTGTGGGCGGATCCGCGCCAGCTCGAGCGCTGGTGGGGCCCGCCGGGGTACCCGGCGACCGTCGTCGAGCACGAACTGACGCCCGGTGGCGCCGTCACCTACTTCATGACCGGGCCCGACGGCGAGCGCTACCCGGGGTGGTGGCGCGTCACGGAGGCGGACACGCCCCGGCTGCTGCGCCTCGTGGACGGCTTCGGAGAGGGGCCGGACGACGGCGGTGACCTGCCGACGTCGTCGACCACCGTGACGGTGGAGGCCACGGAGGACGGCGGCACGCGCATGACGCTGGTCGGCGCCTACGACTCGCCCGAGGAGTTCGCGAAGGTCAAGGCGATGGGGATGGAGGAGGGCATCACCCTCGCGGTGGGCCAGATCGACACGCTGCTCGCGGAGTAGGGGCCGGGTGGCGGTGGCCGTAGGCTCGTGCCGTGCCCAGCCGCAGCCGCACCGCCACCTACGCCCGGCGCCGCAAGCGCCGGATGGCGAAGGTCCAACACGACCTGACCGACGCCCAGTGGCTGGCGCTCGTGGCCGCGTGGGGCGGCTGCGCCTACTGCGGGGCGGACGATCCGCACCTCCAGAGGGACTGCGTGATCCCCATCCTGCGCGGCGGGCGCTACACGCTCGCGAACGTGGTCCCCGCCTGCCGGTCCTGTAACGCCTCCAAGTGCGGGTCCGAGGTCACCACATGGATGCGGCGGAAGAAGCTGGACGAGCCCTGCTTCCTCCTGCGACAGGCGACGATCGCCCGCGCGATCGCCGCCGCGGACGCCTGACCGGGCGTCAGACGTTGAAGCGGAGCTCGACCGCGCCCCGTCGGATCAGGCCATCGGTTCAGGCGCTACGCGCCACCCCGGGCGCGATGACATCGAGTCCTGCGGATCGGGCCGCTTCACCGAGCCTGCGGTCATAGGTGAGGATCGCCGAGGCATCCAGCCGTATGGCGGCCTCAAGATGCAGTGCGTCAAGGGTGCGCAGATGTTGCATGGGCAGGAACCCAGCACTGCGGTAGACGGCTCGGTCGAGGGCCGCGAGCGCCACGCCCTCGAGGATCAGAGTGACGTCGGCTTGGTTCAGGCCCTCCCGGACCGCCAGTCGACGCAACTCAGTCTCCAGCAGGTCACTGGACACGAGTGTGGCGGACGTCCGGTCCAACCAGTCCAGGAGCGCCGGGCTCTCGGGCTGGTCGATCAGCAGGGCACCCATGGCGGACGTGTCGACGTAGACGACCGGAGGTGGTGTCACGCACGGTCCTCCCGCATGTCGTCAAGGATCGCGGCGAGCCCCTGCTCAGTGGTCTTGCGTTCGATGGCGAGCGCAGCCCACCCCCCGGTGCGACGCGCCGGGCGCACGATGGCCAACGCAGGTGCGGGGGCGTCAAGCGGCATGATTCTGCCCACGGGCACTCCTCTGTTGGTCAGGACGAACGAGTGCCCCTCACTGACAGCGCGGAGCACACGGCCGGACTCGTTGCGCAATTCGCGCTGCGACAGGGTCTCGATCCGAGGCTCACCACTGCCCATGCTGAGGATTGTAGCGCGCGTGCTACACGAGGTCGAGGTGGGACTGTCGACAGATGCCCCCCGCGGCGACGATCGTCCGCTCGATCGCTGCCGCGGACGCCTGACCGGGCGTCAGACGTTGAAGCGGAACTCCACCACGTCGCCGTCGCGCATGACGTAGTCCTTGCCCTCCATCCTGACCTTCCCACGGGCGCGAGCGTCGGCCATGGAGCCGGCGGAGACGAGGTCGTCGTAGCTGACGATCTCGGCCTTGATGAAGCCGCGCTGGAAGTCCGTGTGGATGACGCCGGCGGCCTGGGGTGCGGACCAGCCCTTGTGGATGGTCCACGCCCGGGACTCCTTGGGGCCCGCTGTGAGGTAGGTCTGCAGGCCGAGGGTGGCGAAGCCGACGCGGGCGAGCTTGTCCAACCCCGCCTCGTCCTGGCCGGACTCGGCGAGCATCTCGCGGGCCTCGTCCTCCTCCAGCTCCACGAGTTCGGCCTCGAACTTGGCGTCCATGAAGATCGCCTCGGCAGGCGCGACCAGGGCGGACAGCTCGGCCCGCAGGGCGTCGTCGGCGAGGCCGGCGTCGTCGGTGTTGAAGACGAAGATGAAGGGCTTGGAGGTCATGAGCTGGAAGGTGGCGAGGTGATCGCGGTCGAGGCCGGCGCGGTCGGCGGCGGCCGAGAGGAGTTCGCCCTTCTCAAGCAGCGCGAGGGCCCCGCGGGCGGTCTCGAGGACGGTGGCGTCGGTCTTCCTCCCCCGCACCTCCTTCTCGAGGCGCGGGATCGCCTTCTCCAGGGTCTGGAGGTCGGCGAGGATGAGCTCGGTGGTGATGGTCTCGATGTCGTCCTTCGGATCCACCCTGCCCTCGACGTGCACCACGTCCGGGTCCGCGAAGGCCCGGGTCACCACGCAGATGGCGTCCGCCTCGCGGATGTTCGCGAGGAACTGGTTGCCGAGCCCCTCCCCCTCCGAGGCGCCCCGGACAATGCCCGCGATGTCCACGAAGGACACGGTGGCGGGGACGATCCGCTCGGAGTGGAACATGTCGGACAGTACGGCGAGGCGAGCGTCCGGCAGCGGCACGATCCCGATGTTCGGCTCGATGGTCGCGAAGGGGTAGTTCGCCGCGAGCACGGTCGCCCGGGTCAGGGCGTTGAACAGGGTCGACTTGCCGACGTTGGGCAGTCCCGCGATTCCGATGGTGAGGGCCACGGGGAACCAGTCTAGGTGACCGGTCCCGCGGTGCCCCGCGGCGGTGCCGTGACGTTCGTGTCAGTGGCACGTGGCAGGTTGGTGCCCATGGACCTCCTGATCCCGCTCCTCGCCCTCCTCCTCGGCACCGTGCTGGGCTACCTGGCCGCCACCCTCCTCGGGCAGCGGACCCGCGCCGAGCTCGCCGGAGCACTCGCCCGGGCCGAGCGCCTCGAGGAGGAGTCCGCGGACCTGCGGGAGCGGTCCGCCCGCGACACCGACGTCCTGCGCGCCCTCGCGCCCGTGCAGGCCACGCTCTCCCACATGGGCGAGCAGGTCGCGCTCCTCGAACGGGAGCGGGTCGAGCAGTTCTCGGCGCTGGCCTCCCAGCTCACCCACGCGCGCACCAGCCACGAGGAGCTGCGGCGGACGACGTCGTCGCTCGCCTCGGCTCTCCGCTCCACCTCGGCGCGTGGCCAGTGGGGTGAGGTGGAGCTGCAGCGCATCCTCGAGGCCGCCGGCATGCTTCGGCACGTCGACTTCAGCACCCAGGAGGTGCTGCCGGACGGGTCGCGGCCGGACGCCGTGGTGCGCCTCCCCGGCGGGCGCGCGATCCCCATCGACGCCAAGGTGCCCTTCGACTCCTACCTGCAGTCGACGGGAATCGAGGGGGATGATCCAGAGAGCGTCGCGCGCCGCCGGGCACTGGAGACGGCCCACGCGAAGGCCCTGCGTGCCCACGTGGATGCCCTGGCCGCCCGGGACTACCACGGGCGGATCGGCACGGCGGAGGTGACGGTGATGTTCGTGCCGTCCGAGGGCCTGCTGGCCGCCGCGCTCACCGCGGACCCTGCCCTGCTGGAGTACGCGTTGCGGAAGCACATCACGCCCGCGTCACCCGCCTCTCTCCTCGCCCTCCTGCGCTCGGTGGCGGCGGTGTGGGCCCACGAACGGGTGAGCGAGGAGGCGCAGCAACTTCTCGCCCTGGGGCGGACCCTGTACGAGCGGCTGGGCGTGGTGGCCGGCCACATGGGGGTGTTGGGGCGTTCGCTGCGCTCCTCGGTCGCGGCCTACAACAAGGCCGTGTCCTCCATGGAGAGCCGTCTGCTGGTCACGGCCCGGGAGCTGGAATCCCTCGCGGGGCCACCCCTGGACCTGGCCGAGCTGGACGGGGACGCGGCGCAGGTGCGCGCGTTCACGTCCGCGATCCTCGCCCCGTGAGGTTCAGGACAGCTGGCCCCGCACGATCGAGTCCCCGGAGTGGGTGGGGTCGCCGTCGAAGTGCTCGCGAGAGACGTCGACGATCACGTACTCGTCCAGGTCCAGCCCCTCGGGGATGGTGAACTCGGCGCGGTCGCCTGTCATCGTGCCGAGGCTGACGAGACGCTCGACGTTGCGGTCGATGAGCCACACCTCCCGGAAGCCGTCGCCGATCTCCGGCTCGGGAAGGTCGATGACGAGAATGGTGTCCCCATTCGACTGCTTCAGCGTGGCAGTCCCCTCCGCGTCCCAGCCGGGCAGCGGGTCCAGTCCGATCGCCTGGATGACCTCGGCGTTCGGCCGGTTGATGAGTTGACCGAGCACCACGGTACTCGCCGCTCCCAGCGCGAAGCTGGCGGCGGCTGCGAACGCGATCCGGCGGATCCACGGGTTCGATCGCGGCAGTTCGGTCACCGTGCCCCCCGCGCCCCCGGCATTGCCGGAGGGTTCCGGAACAGGGATCGGAGCGGGCGTCGTTGTCGCGGAGGCCGAGCGCGTCTCACGGCGGGAGGCGAGATCGACCGGTTCGGAGTCGAGTTCCGCGGCGATCCTGGCCCAGACGTCCTCCGATGGCCGTTCGAGTGTCACTCGCTCACGGAGGGCGTCGCCGACCGCGAGGTACGCGCTGACCTCCGTGCGGCACTGCTCGCACTCGTCGAGGTGGGCGGCCGCCTCTGGGGTGAGGACGTGCTGGCCCTCAAGCGCAAGCAGGGCGAACTGCTGGTCATCCAAGTGCGACATCTCTCACCTCCAATGAGTCTCTCAGCCGCTTCAAGCTGCGTGTGATGTGTGATTTGACGGTACCGAGCGGCAGACCGAGCTGCTCGGCGATGGTGGCATGCGTGAGGTCCTTGAAGAAGGCCATGTGCATGATCTCCTTCTGCGGCGATCCGAGCTTCTCGAGCGCGGCTGCGACCATCACGCTGTCGACGACCCTGGCGTCGACCGACTCCACGGGCTCGTCCTCCACGATGGTGGTGACGGCGTCGAGGTCTCGCCGGGAGCGGGTGCGGCTCGCGTAGCTGTCGGCGATCTTCTTGCGGGTGATCCCCACGAGCCAGGCGGGCAGTGCGGACCGATCCGGGTCGAAGGTGGCGCGGGAGCGCCACGCGGACACGAACACCTGCTGGGTGACGTCCTCCGCGTCGTGGCTGTTCCCGAGGGCCCGCAGGGCCAGGGTGTACACCAGCGAGGAATGCCGCTCGTACGCCGCACGCATCGCTTCGGGCCGGCCCGCCGCGAAGTCGATGGCAAGCTCGTCGACCTGTGTCTCGACCTCGACCACCTCCCTCTCCAGCAGTGCCAGTCCCATTCTAGGGTCCTAACTCTCTACGAGCGTTGCGGTCACGATGATGTTGCTGTCGTAGCTCTGCCGTTCGCGATCCCATTCGCCACCGCAGGTGATGAGGACGAGCCTCGGATCACCTTCCCTCGCGAAGTAGCCCGAGAAGTCGATGGTCGTCTTGACAAGCATCTCCACCGTGGCGACCTCGTACCGGATCTGATCACCGGCGGCGTTCTCCAGGAGAATCGGGTCACCCACCGCGGCGGAACCGAGGGCTCGGAGCTCGCCTCGTGGAGTCACGACGGAACCGTTGTGTGCTGCCAGGACCACAGATCCGGAATCGTCGGTGGGAGCCGCTCCGAAGCGGTACCAGCCGGCCCGCAGGGCATCCTCCGGGATCTCCATCTGGCCGTCCTCCGCCACACCGACCGGGTCCACCGGCATGTCTGCGCCGAGAGCCTCGTACACCAGACGGACCGGCGGTTCGACCTCACGCGGGGCGGGGAGTTCGGCCTCACGGACCTCGACCTCGGGAAGGGCGGTCCGGCCTTCGCCCCGATCGGTGGAAGTGGTGGCCTCCGGCGGGAGCACCGACGGCGCCCCGGCCGAAACGGTCGCGGAGGTCTGGACAGGCCCTGCGGGCTGCGCCGAGGAATCGGCGCAGCCCGCGAGGAGGAGTGCAGCCACCGCGGAGAATCCGAGTAGCGTGCGCATGGTCACCGCCGGACGGTCACCGCGCGAGCCGCGGTCGCACCGAGGCCGAGCAGCAGGGCGATGCCGGCGCCGAAGAGGAGGGCGGCGTTACGACCCTGCTCGACGACCTCGACCTGGCCGGTCGGCACGCCGTGCGGGGCGGAGCCGATGCCCTCGATGGTCTGCGCGGCGAGCGCGAGGTTCTCGTCCTCGAGGCTGCCCCACGCGTAGACGATCGTGGAGACGCCATCCTGGACCTCGACGTCGGCCGGGCCGAGCACGGGCTCGGTGGTACCGGTAGCCGCGACCGTGGCGGAGACGGTGCCGGCCGGCAGGTCGAGCTTGGCCTCGTCCGGGTTGGCGAGGTTGGTGATCACGGCCTCGCCACCGGCGAGGATGTCGACGGCGGGAGCGGCGGCCACGTGACGGACGGTCAGACGGCCCTCACCGGCCTCGGTGGCGGAGACGTCGTTGGTGAAGAGATTGGCGGTGGGGTTCCCGTCCGCGTCGAGGTGGGCCACGGCGGTGTAGTTGCCGCCCTCCTCGAGGGGGAGGTCGACCGGGCCGAGGACCGGGGCGCTGTCGTCCGCGGCGTCGGCGGCGGTCAGCGCCACGGAGTAGGTGCCGGCGGGAAGGGCGAGCGGGCCGGCGAGGTCACCGGGCTCGAAGTCGTCCAGGGTGAGGTCGCCGTTGACGTACACGTCGACCGTGAGGCCGGGCACGCCGTGCAGCACGGAGAGCTGGGCCTCGTGGTTGTCGGCCGCGGCGGGAACTGCCAGCCCGAGGAGGGCGAGGCCGGAAGCGGCGGCGATGATCGGGGTCTTGCGCATCGTTGTGTCCTTCGTGGTCTGCCCCGTGGGGCTGTGGTTGCTTACACCCCCTACTTCCGACGAAGGTCCCGGTTTGGATGCAGCAAACTGGGACCTTCTTCCCAGGAATTTTTCGGAGGCGCTCCTGACGACCGCGAAACGGAGACTCCGAACACGCTGGGCGGCATGCAGGCGGGAGCCGCCCTATGACCGCGGCCGGTGCGGCCGGTCGACCCTCTCGCCGGCGGACTTGAGGTCGGACCGCAGGTTCTTGGGCAGGGAGAACATGATGTCCTCGGTCGCGGTGCGCACCTCCTCGACCTCGCCGAAGCCGAGCTCCCCGAGGCGAGTGACCACGTCCCGCACGAGGATCTCGGGCACGGACGCCCCGGAGGTGAGCCCCACCGTGTCCGCGTCCGCCACCCACTCCGGCCGCACCTCGGCGGCCGAGTCCACACGGTACGAGGCTCCGGCGCCCGCCTCGAGCGCCACCTCAACGAGCCGCACCGAGTTCGAGGAGTTCGCGGAGCCCACCACGATCACCACGTCGCAACGCGGCGCCAGCTTCTTCACCGCGACCTGCCGGTTCTGCGTCGCGTAGCAGATGTCGTCGGACGGCGGATCCTGCAGGTTGGGGAACCGCTGGCGGAGCAGCGCCACCGTCTCCATGGTCTCGTCCACGGACAGTGTGGTCTGGGAGAGCCACACCACGCGATCGGGATCGCGCACCACCACCTGGTCCACCTCGTGCGGACCGTTGACCACCTGGATGTGCTCGGGAGCCTCGCCCTGGGTGCCCTCGACCTCCTCGTGGCCGTCGTGGCCGATCAGCAGGATGTCGTAGTCGCCCGACGCGAAGCGCACCGCCTCCTTGTGCACCTTGGTGACGAGCGGGCAGGTGGCGTCGATGGTCGCGAGGTTCCGGGCCGCCGCCTGCGCGTGCACCGCCGGGGAGACCCCGTGCGCGGAGAACACCACGCGCGCCCCCTCGGGCACCTCGTCGGTCTCGTCCACGAAGATCGCGCCCCGCTGCGAGAGGGTGTCCACCACGAACCGGTTGTGGACGATCTCCTTGCGCACGTACACCGGCGGCCCGTAGTGGGCGAGCGCCTTCTCGACGGCGTCCACGGCCCGGTCCACGCCGGCGCAGTATCCCCGGGGCGCCGCGAGCAGGATCTTCTTGCCGGGGACGGCGACGGCGCCGGGCGTGCGGGCGGGCACCGCGTCCGGGAAGGCGGAGGCACCGGCGAGCGAGCTCGGGAGGTACTGGGTCACCGTCCAAGGGTACGTGCAGCGCGACACGGTCGTCCAAGCCCTTCTCCACGAGCCGAAACCCCAGACCGTCCACGAGCCGGGTCGGCCGCACACCGTGTCACACGCCCGTGGAATGCTGGTCCCATGAGCGCGGTCCCCCTCCCCACGGCGCGGCCGCCGCTCGCCGCCACCGCCGCGGAGACCACCGCGGAGAACCCGTGGCCCCTGCGACTGCTCAGCTCAAAGATCACCGAGTACGTGGCCCGCATGTCCCCCCTCTGGGTGGAGGGGCAGCTCGTCCAGATCAACCGCCGCCCCGGCCAGTCCCTGGTGTTCATGACCCTGCGGGACGCGGACGTGGACATGTCGGTCTCGCTCGTCATCCAGGCCCGTGACCTCGCCTCGTCGGCCGCCCAGATCAGCGACGGTGCCCGCGTGGTGGTCCGCGCCCGCCCGACGTTCTGGCCGAAGCGCGGCACCCTGCAGCTCCAGGCGAGCGACGTCCGCCCGGTCGGCCTCGGGGAGCTGCTGGCCCGCATCGAGCAGCTCAAGCGGATGCTCGCCGGCGAGGGGCTGTTCGCGCAGGAGCGGAAGCGTCCGCTGCCGTTCCTGCCGGGGCGCGTGGGCCTCATCTGCGGTCGCGAGTCGAAGGCCGAGCACGACGTCGTCGTGAACGCGAGGGCCCGTTGGCCCCAGGTGCGCTTCGAGATCCGGGAGGTGGCGGTGCAGGGCGCGCACGCCGTCGCCGAGGTCTGTGCGGCGCTGGCGGAGCTCGACGCCGATCCCGCCGTCGACGTCATCGTCATCGCCCGCGGCGGCGGCTCCGTCGAGGACCTGCTGCCCTTCTCCAACGAGCACATGATCCGCGTGGCGGCCGCGTGCCGGACGCCCATCGTCTCCGCCATCGGCCACGAGACGGACGCCCCGCTCCTCGACCTCGTGGCGGACCACCGCGCCTCCACCCCCACCGACGCCGCCAAGCGCGTGGTGCCCGACGTCACCGAGGAGCTGCGCGCCCTCGCCCAGGCACGCACCCGCATGCGGGCCGCGCTGGACGCCCGGCTCGCGCGCGAGCAGACCGCCCTCACCGCGCTGCGCTCCCGGCCGGTGCTCGCCTCGCCCACGATCGTCCTCGACCGCCACGCGGAGCACCTCACGGGTGTGCTGCGCGAGCTGCGCCGCGTCCTCACCTGGCGTCTCGACGCCGCCCGCGCCGAGCTCGACCGCCTGCGGTCCCAGTGCGTCGCCCTGTCCCCCTCGGCCACCCTGCGGCGCGGCTACGCCGTGGTGCGCGACGACGCCGGCCACGTGCTGCGGGACGGCGCCGCCGTGCCCGTGGGGAGCGCCGTCGAGATCCTGCTCGCCCAGGGTCGACTCGAGGCGGACGTCACCCGCGCCCACCCGGGCGCCCCGTTCCGCCCGCAACCGGCGACCCAGAACCCAGCCGACCAGACCCCAGGAGGTTGACCATGCAGGAGGACGAGATCGCCGACCTCAGCTACGAGGCGGCACGGGACCAACTCGTCGAGGTGGTCCGCACCCTCGAGACGGGCAACGTCCCCCTCGAGGAGTCTCTCGTGCTGTGGGAACGGGGCGAGGCCCTCGCCGCCCACTGCCAGTCACAGCTGGACGGCGCCCGCAGGCGCCTCGACGCCCACCTGTCCGAGGAGAACTGACATGGCCATCACCCCCGAAATCGCGTGGGCGGAACTCGCCGCCGGCAACGAGCGCTTCGCCACCGGCACCGCGACCCACCCCCACGCTGACGCCGCCCGCCTCGCCGAGGTGGTGGCCGGGCAACACCCCCGGGCCGCGGTGCTGGGCTGCGCCGACTCCCGCGTGCCTGCGGAGCTGGTCCTCGACCAGGGCGTGGGCGACCTGTTCGTGGTGCGGACCGCCGGCATGGTGGTCGACGACGTCGCGCTCGGCTCCCTCCAGTTCGCCGTCGAGGCACTGGGGGTGCCGCTGGTCGTCGTGCTGGGGCACGAGTCCTGCGGCGCCGTGCGGGCCGCCCGGGCTGTGGCGGCCGGTTCCGCGACCGTGTCCGGCCCGCTGCGGGCCGTGGCCGCCGGAGTGGCACCCGAGGCCCTCTCCACCCCCGAGGAGGACGCCGACGAGGCACAGGCCCGCGGGATCGCCGCACGCGTACGAGCGGCCTCTCCCCTCGCCGAGGCGATCGCGGAGGGGCGGCTGTTGGTCGTCGCGGCCCTGTACTCCCTCTCCACCGGCGAGGTGCGCCGACTGGACTGACCGCCCCAGTCCACGTGCAGGTCAGGCCACCGTCACCCGGACGATGTGGTGGCCCGTCGCCCCGTCCGGGGCGGGTGGGGTCCGCTCCTCGGTCTGGGTGTAGCCGGTGGCGTCCGTGGCCCGCACCCGCAGCACGTGCACGCCCGGCGCCGGGTCCCAGGGCAGCCGCCACTGGCGCCAGCTGTTCCGGTCGAGCGACTCGGCGAGTTCAGCCTGCTGCCAGGGGCCCTCATCCAGTTGCACCTCGACCCGTTCGATGCCCACGTGCGGCGCCCACGCCACCCCGGCGATCACGCGCGGGCCCGGGGCGAGCCTGGTGCCGGTGCGCGGGGTGTCGATGCGGGACTGGGTCTTGACGGGGGCCTCCTTGGACCAGCCGCGCGGCACCCAGTAGGCGTCGAAGGCGTCCCACGTGGTGAGTTCGATCTCAGAGAGCCACTTGGTGGCCGAGACGTAGCCGTACAGGCCGGCCACCACGAGCCGGGCGGGGAACCCGTGGTCGAGGGGCAGCGGCTCCCCGTTCATCCCGACGGCGACGAGGGCGTCGCGGCCGTCGTTCACCGCCGAGGTGGGGAAGCCGACCGTGAACCCGTCGACCGAGCGGCCCACCACCTGGTCCGCCCCTGGGCGCACCCCGGCCCGGTCCAGCAGCACGCCGAGCGGCACGCCGAGCCAGGCCGCGTTGCCCACGAGGTCCCCTCCGAGGGTGTTGGACACGCAGCTGAGCGTCACCCAGCGCTCCACCATGTCCAGGCCGAGGAGGTCCTCGAAGCTCAGCTCGTACGGCGCCTCCACCATCCCGTGGATCCGCAGGCGCCACGACTCCAGGTCCACGCGGGGCACGCTCAGCGCGGTGTCGATGCGGAAGAAGTCCTCGTTCGGCGTCACGAGCGGGCTGATCCCGGGGTCGGGGAAGGACGTCGCCCGAGCAGGTGCCACGAGGGGCTGCGCGGGGGCCGGGAGCACCACGCTCTCACGGCCGGCCAGCACACGCTTGCCCTGCTCGACGAGGGTGCGTCCCGCTGCCGCCGAGAGCGCCGCCAGCCCGGCGACCACGCCGACCGCCGTGAGGAAGGCCCGCCGCCCGGGGTCCGTGGCCGTCCCGGTCGCATCGGCCACCCCCGTCCCAGGGCCTCGCCCGGCTCCACCGAGTTCCCCGACCGCCGCCGCCCGTCCGAGCAGCCACCGCAGCGCGAGGAGCCCGGCGAGCACCGCCGTCGTCGCGCCGACGACGGCGCCCGCCCCGGG
>DBPQ01000075.1 GCA_002304945.1 Actinomycetales bacterium UBA1416
ACCCAGCCAGTCGGTGGATCGAGGCTTAGCGGCGCCGGCACTCAGGGCGCTCACACCGGGGAGCGACGCGGCCCTTGCTGGCCCGGGTGCTACCGCGAGGCACTCCGAGGTCGTCATCGCCCCGGCCGCTGGGGTCGTCTCAACACCGGCGGCGGGATGGTTCGGCGGGGTGTGCGCACCGCTCGCATTCTCTGGCATGCGGCACCTTGCGTAGGTCTACATCGTTCCGACTCGGCCGCGAGAGCGGTGGCCAAGCAGGGCCCGATGAGCGAAGGAGTTGTTCATGGAATCGCCAGCCCACGCATCCGCGCCGCGGACTCTGCTGACACCCAACTCCGTCGAAGCGGAGCGCGGCATCGACCCGGTCTACAGACTGGAAATGGAGGCATCGACGCTCGAGGCAGCCCCGCGGCTACTGCTCACCATCCCCGAGGCAGCCCGTCAGCTCTCCGTGGGTAGAACAACGCTGTACGCGATGCTCAAGAGCGGCGAGCTGTTTTCGGTCACCGTCGGACGGCTGCGGCGGATCCCGATCGACAGCCTCGAAGGCCTTCCATCCTCGCTCCAAGTCGCACCAAGCGGCGCGATTGGGATGGAGTAGACGTGGCCGCGGGACGGGCAGCGAATGGCCGTTCGTCGATCTACAAGGGGGCGGATGGCGTCTGGTACGGCTACGTCACCATGGGCACCCGGCCGGACGGTACCCCGGACAGGCGCAAGAGAAGGGGCAAGACCCGCGCCGAGGTCACGCGCAAGATCGCCGAGTTGGAGAAAGCCCGCGCCGAACACAACGCGCCCGCGGTTGGGGAGTCGCAGAAGCTGGCCACCTGGCTGACTGAGTGGCTGGCTGCCACCGCCCTGCGCGTGCGTCCCAGCACACTCTCGGGCTACACCGTCGACGTCAAGAAGCACATCGTGCCGGCCATCGGGCAGCACCGCCTCATCAAGCTCCAGCCGGAGCACATCGAGTACCTCTACGCCGCCCTGCTCGCGAAGGGACTGAACGCCGGCAGCGTCCAGCACGTACGCCGCACCCTGAACAAGTCCCTCAACGACGCGGTCCGGCGCGGCCGCATCCCGCGCAACCCCGTGACCCTCGCACATACCCCGCGCTACGAGGCGCCCGAGGTGGACCCCTTGACCATCGCAGAGGCCCGGACTCTACTCGCCGCGGCGCGGGACGAGACGAACGGGGTGGCGTTCATGCTCGCGATCTCTTTGGGCCTGCGTCGCGGTGAGGTTCTGGGCCTCGCGTGGGACGACGTCGACCTCCAATCTGGGCTCCTCACCGTGCGGCAGCAGCTGGAACGCCGCAACTGGCAACACGGATGCGGCGATGCCACCAGATGTGGCTTCCCGCCCGCGGAGTGCCCAGAGCGAACCGGCGGCGGCCTCGTCCTTGCGGAGCCGAAGACGAAGAAGTCCAGGCGCGTGCTGCCGTTGCCGTCGGCGTTGGTGTCCGCGCTCGTGATCCACCGGGAGCAGCAGCAGGCGGCTCGGCTCCACGCGGGTTCGGTCTGGCGGGACAGCGGGCTCGTCTTCACGAACCTCACGGGTGGCCCGATCTCGCCTCGCGACCACTCCGCGCACTGGACCGCTTTCCTCGAGAAGTCCGGTGTGCGCCCCGCCCGCCTGCACGACGCCCGGCACACGGCGGCCACGCTCCTGTTAGTCCAGGGCGTCGACCAGCGCGTGGTCATGGACATGTTCGGCTGGACCTCGCCCACGATGACCGCCCGCTACCAGCACGTTGTGCCCGAGCTCGTCGAAGAGGCGAACCGTCGGATGGGCGCCCTCCTGTGGGATGAGGCGTCACCGCCGCCGTCATCGTCCCCGGAGTGATCTGCGGTTGCAGTTTTCGAGCTTCATGGGGGCCAACTGCAACCGCAACTGCAACCGCGGCGGTCTGCGCCGGCTCACCCCAGAACGAGCGAAGGGCCCGTCTCCTGCATCACCGCAGGTCACGGGCCCGATCTCATGGCGGAGGATGGGGGATTCGAACCCCCGAGGGCTTGCACCCAACACGCTTTCCAAGCGTGCGCCATAGGCCACTAGGCGAATCCTCCAAGCCAGAGCAGTTTAGCCGACTCCGGCCCCGATCCTCGAATCGTCGGCGGTGACCCTCCCCACCCTCACATCGACCTCCCCAGCGCGCTCCGGTATGCTGGGCGGCGGACCTCTCGCGTGACGTCACCCCACCGAACTCCCCCAGGGCAGGAATGCAGCAAGGGTAGGAGGGCTCTGACGGGTACGCGAGAGGTTCCTCGTTTGTGACGGATGTCAGTGGCGCCGCATACCATCGTGGAGTGACCACCGCTCTGTACCGGCGCTACCGGCCTGACACGTTCCCCGACGTCATCGGGCAGGAGCACGTCACCGAGCCCCTCATGGCGGCGCTGCGCTCCGGCAAGGTCACCCACGCCTACCTCTTCTCCGGTCCGCGCGGCTGCGGGAAGACGACGTCGGCCCGCATCTTCGCCCGCTGCCTCAACTGCGCCGAGGGCCCCACCGACACGCCGTGCGGCACCTGCGACTCCTGCCGCGAGCTGGCGCGTGGCGGCTCAGGGTCGCTCGACGTCGTCGAGATCGACGCCGCCTCCCACAACGGGGTCGACGACGCCCGCGAGCTCCGCGAACGCGCCGCCTTTGCCCCGGCTCGGGACCGCTACAAGATCTTCATCCTCGACGAGGCCCACATGGTCACCCCGCAGGGCTTCAACGCCCTGCTGAAGCTGGTGGAGGAACCGCCGGACCACGTGAAGTTCATCTTCGCGACCACCGAGCCGGAGAAGGTGATCGGCACGATCCGTTCCCGCACCCACCATTACCCGTTCCGCCTGGTGCCGCCGCGCACGCTCACCGCCTACCTGGAGCACCTGTGTCACGAGGAGGGGGTCGAGGTGGGGGCGGGCGTCCTTCCGATGGTGGTGCGCGCGGGTGCCGGCTCGGTCCGGGACTCCCTCTCGGTCCTGGACCAGCTCATGGCGGGCACCACGGACGGTGAGCTCAACTACGAGCGCGCTGCCGCCCTCCTCGGTTTCACCTCCGCCAGCCTCCTCGACGACGCCGTCGAGGCCCTCGCCGGGCGGGACGGCGCCTCGCTCTTCCAGGTGGTGGACCGCATGGTCCAGTCGGGCCACGACCCCCGCCGCTTCGTCGAGGACCTCCTCCAGCGCCTCCGCGACCTCGTCATCCTCGCGCTCGCGGGGGAGGCCGGCGAGGCCGCACTGTCCTCCGTCCCGGGGGACCAACTCGAACGCATGCGCGCGCAGGCCCAGCATCTCGGCGCCGCCACGGCGTCCCGCGCCGCGGACCTCACGAACGCCGCGCTCTCCGAGATGACCGGCGCCACCTCGCCGCGCCTCCAGCTCGAGCTCCTCTGCGCCCGCCTCCTCCTGCCTGCGGCGGACACTGACGGGGGCGTCCGGTCCCGGCTCGAACGGCTCGAGGGTGCGCTAACGAGCGGATCCCTGCCGACGGCGTCGCCCCCCACCCCACGCCCGACACCGGCCGCTCCGGTTGCCGC
>DBPQ01000103.1 GCA_002304945.1 Actinomycetales bacterium UBA1416
GCCGCTGCGCTGCCGGACGAGGGCATCGTCGTGGTTCGCTTCGAGCAGCCGTGGCGGACGGCCGGCCGGCGCGTGGCCGGGCCGCCGGCCAGCCTGGACGCCGCGTGGCGTCCCGCCCTCGCCTGGACGGCGACGGCGTTCCCCGGCACGCCCCTGGTCGTGGGCGGCCGCAGCGCGGGAGCCCGGGTCGCCTGCCGCTGCTTCGAGGAACCGGCCCTGGGGGTGGTGGCCCTCTCCTTCCCGCTGCACCCGCCCGGGAAGCCGGAGCGGTCCCGGGCACCGGAACTGGCCCCGGTCGCAGACCGGGCCCTCGTCATCCAGGGCGAACGGGACCCCTTCGGGACGCCGGACGAGGTCCGCGGCGCGCTCGCCGCGCTGGGGGCCGCGCCGTCGGCCCTCGTGACGGTCCCGGGTGCGGCGCACTCGTTCGAGCCCCGCTCGAAGGCCGCCCGCGACCGTGCGGAGGGGATCGCCGCCCTGATCACGGGTGCGGTGGCGGACTGGATCGGCGCGGCCGTCAGCCGCTGACGTCCGGCATCCGCCCCAGGAACTGGTGCGGATCCAGTGGCGGACGGTTCGATTCCAGCATGCGCCGGCGATACGACTCGGCGATGCTGCCCACGTACAGCCACCCCATGAGGTGCTCCCGCTCGGTGAGGCCGTGCGCGGCGCGCACCGGCGCGCTGTTTGCCAGCAGGCCGGTGCGCCACATGACACCCCACCCGGCCTGCCACAGCGCCAGCTCGAGCAGGTGGGCCGCGCCGGCAGCGGTGGCGTGCTGCTCCCACTCCGGCACCTGGGGATGGTCCTTCGGGCTCGCGACGACGGCGATGAGCAGCTCGGCACGGAAGGGCTTGGGGTTGTGCTCACCCGGCTCGCGCGCCACGCCTGCCGCCTCGTCCAGGGCCTCGCCGAGCCGCCGCCGGTCGTCGCCGCGCACCGTGATCAGGCGCCACGGCCGCAACGCCTTGTGATCGGCGACGTGCGTGACGGCCGCGAGCAGGTGGAGGAGTTCCTCATCGGTGGGCACCTCGGGGCCCACCTTGGAGACCGAGCGCCGGGTCGCCATGGCCTCGAGGACCGGGTCGCGGAAGAACTTCATGGCTGCCATTGTGACCCGCCGTGCGCCCGAGCTGCCAGCGCGGGGTCTCAGGGCAGGTCTGTGCAGGAGAGGTCGTTGTCGAAGCCGCGCTGCACCCACTGGGTGAGGGTGACGTCCCCGCCCGTGAGGGCCGGCCGGGTGTCGCAGAAGGCCTGCGCGGTGCGGAGGTTCGTCGCGCCGGCGAGCCAGCTGTCGAGGCCGGCGAGCGTACCGGTCAGGCCGTTCGCCCCCACGATCAGGTTCCACTGGTAGGCGGTGGAGTACAGGCCCACCTCCGCGCCGCGCTGCACGTAGAGCGCGGCCATCCCCTCGAGGGCGGCGGCGTTCCGTTCCAGCCCCTCCGTCCCGGTCTGCCACGTGTTCCCGGTCTCGACGTCCAGCCAGACCACCGTGTCCGCGAGGTCCACGCTCACGCCGGCGACGTCCGCCGCCTCGTCGTACAGACTGGCCGTCCACTCCGCCCGGTTCCAGCCGTACTGCCACGAGCAGGCGAGGTCGTTGACGCCCACGCCGTCCTTGGTGCAGGCCTGGGCCACGCCGTCGTCGTCGTTGTACGGGTTGGCGGGGTCGGTGACGAGCGGCCACGTGGTGACCTCGTACTGCTCGAGCACGGCACCCGGGTTGGCGGTGTTGACGTACAGCTGCAGCGGCGCCTGCCCGTCCAGTCCGGGAAGGGAGTCCGCCCAGCGCAGCTGGGCGGGCAGGCACGGGTTGGCGACGGCGGCCGTACCGCCGTTCACGCCGACGATCCCGAACCGGGCGCCCATCGGAACGGTGGTGGATCCGGTGCCGGTGTAGATGCCGTCGGCCCATCCGGAGCCGGTGCACTGCGGGTAGGAGATGTCGTTCCCCACGGGGCTGAGGGCGGACACGCGGTCCCGCCCGTCCGCGGCCGACGCGGGGGCGGCGAGCATCGCGCCCGCGGCCAGCGACGCGATCGCCGCCGACAGCGCGCGGAGCAGGAGGACTCGCCGCGCCATCCATCAAGGGTACGCGCCATTCGTCCGCAGCGGGAGGTTCAGCCTGGTACGCACGCACTAGAATCGGGGCATGCCCACCCTCGAGGTCCCGTCCACGTTCCGGATGGGGGCGCGGCTCAGCATCCCGGTCGCGCTGGGCTACTTCGTGATCTCCTTCGCCTTCGGGTTGTACTGGGCGCAGGGCGGGTTGCCTCCGGTGGCCTCCGCGGTGGTGTCCGCCACGAACCTGTCATCCTCGGGCCAGTTCGCGGGCCTCAACGTTTTCCTCGCGGGCGGCGCCGCCGTCGAGCTCGCCCTCACCACGGTGCTGGTGAACCTGCGCTACGTCCTCATGTCCTTCTCCCTCGGCCAGCGCCTCGACCCCTCGATCGGCACGCTGCGCCGCCTGGCCATCGGGTACGGCATCACGGACGAGATCTACGCCCTGGCCATGACCCGCCCCGTCGTCCGGTTCCGGTTCTTCCTCGGACTCACCGTGTTGCCCGTGCTCGGCTGGACGGGGGGCACGCTCGCCGGCGCCCTCGTCGGGGACGTGCTGCCCGCCTCCGTGCAGAGCGCCGCGGGCATCCTGCTGTACGCCATGTTCATCGCGATCGTCCTGCCCCCGTCCCGCAGCTCGACGGCGGTGCAGGCCGTCATCGCGACCGCCGCGGCGGCGGGGGTGCTGCTCGCCGTGGTGGCGCCCGGCCTCGCGCCGGGCTGGCGGATCATCGTGGCCGCCGTGGCGGCCTCCGCCGTCGGAGCGACCTTCTTCCCCGCGGAGCGGCCATGAGCCTCGGCGCCGCCATCCTCCTCACCGCCGCGGTGACCTACCTGTTGCGAGTGCTCCCGATCACCGTGTTCCGCCGGCAGATCCGCAGCAGGTGGGTGCGCTCCTTCCTGGCGTACACGCCCTACGCGGTGCTCACCGCCATGACCATTCCCGCGGTCTTCCTCGCGACGAGCACATGGGTGTCCGCCGCCGTGGGATTCGCGCTCGCCGTGGTGCTCGCGCTGCGCGGGCGCTCGCTGATCACGGTCGCGCTCGTCGCCGCCGCCGGGGTGTGGGTGACGGAGTTCGTGCTGGCGGCCGCCTAGCCTCAGCTCGCCGCCGGGCGCCGGCGCAACGGCCCGCGCGGCTTCCTCTCCTCGGGGCTCCGCCGCGCGAGCGCGTCCTTCCGGCGCTGGCGCACCTCGGCGATGGTGATGCCCTCGATCGTCAGGGCTCCCAGGGGGGCGATCGTTCCCGAACCGGGACACTTCCTGCCGGAGCCCGCCTTGTGCAGCCGGATCCGGATCTCCTGGGGGTCCACCGCACTGAACCGCCCGCACACCGGGCAGTCCACCCGGATCCGCACCGGCCCCGACGGCGCGACCTCCTCTGCTTCGGCGGCGGCGTCGGCCACCTCGGCCTCGGGGGCTGCGGGAGCGGCGCCGGCGTCCCTCCGCCGGCGCAGGAAGGGCGGGACGAGGCGAGCGAGCGGGGAGGGCTTGTCGACCTGACCGTCGCAGGGCACCCCGCCCTTGCGGAGGTGGGGGCGGACCTTCTTCGTGCTCGGGTCCACGATCGCCCGGGTGCCACACACCGGGCAGGGGGCGGTCTGGTGCGGTGATCCCATCAGTGCTCCTCATCGTGCGCGGGATGGTCCCACCGTAGCTCAGTCCCGCCCGACCACCTCGATGTCGGCGCCGGCGGCCAGGGCCGCACGCAGGTCGGCGCGCCGGAGCCGGATGCTGACGGTGCCCTCGAGGACGACGTCGCCGCCCTCCTCCCGCCACGCCAGCTCGCTCGTCACGGCCACCCCGTGCGGGCCGGGACGGCCGGGTCCCGCCACGTGGGCCACATGGGCCGCGAGCTCCGCCCGGTCCGGCCGGGGGACGCTCACCGCGCCCGCCACGCGCTCGTGGTACTGCGGGTCGGCGGCGGCGGTGTCGAGGACCACGACCTCACCGTGCCGCGGCACGACGGCGTTGACCCCCAGCTCACGTTCGATGCGCTCGCCCAGGGCGAGCGCGGAGTCGGGTTCGCCGTGCGTGCAGAACACGAGGGACGGCCGCGGGGTGAGCGCGGCGAGCCAGTCCATGAGATCGGAGGCGTCGGCGTGGACGGAGAACTCCCCGTCGCGGGCGATCTCGGCCTTCACGGCTACGTACCGGCCGTGCATCTTGAGCTGGGTGGCGCCGTCGAGAAGGGCGGCGCCACGGGTCCCGACCGCCTGGTAGCCGGCGAGGACGATCGCATTCCGGGCGTCCGGCAGCATGTGCTCGAGGTGGTGGACCACGCGGCCCCCGGTGAGCATGCCGGAGGAGCTGAGGATGACCGAGGGGCGGCGCGGGCCGTCCGCGGTGAGCGCCTTCGACTCCTCGGCGGTGCGGACCTCGTGGATGTGGGGGCGGTCGATCTCGGCATCGAGGTCGAAGTCGGGGCGCAACTCCTCGGGCATGTCGCGGTAGACGTCGAGGGCGTCGAGCGCCATCGGGCTGTTCACGTACACCGGCACGGATGGGATCCGCTCGTCGCGGTGCAGTTCGTGCAGCACCTTGAGCACGCCTTCCACGCGGTCCACCGCGAAGGTGGGGATGAGCACGGAGCCGCCGCGC
Source organism: Actinomycetales bacterium UBA1416 (assembly GCA_002304945.1). Lineage (GTDB taxonomy): Bacteria > Actinomycetota > Actinomycetes > Actinomycetales > Actinomycetaceae > UBA1383. The sequence continues at coordinate 4,663 of DBPQ01000103.1, forward strand.
TCGATGGTCCGCCGGATCACGTCCGCGAGGACCTCGTGGGGCAGGTTCGCGGGCTCCGGGTGCTCACGGTCGCCGTAGGTGGACTCGACCACGACGTAGGGGGCTCCCGGCGGGATCTCGCGCGGCCGCAGCACGGGATGGTCGTGCCGCCCGAGGTCACCGGAGAACAGGACGGAGGCGTGCGCCGTCGTCACGGTGACGGAGGCGGAGCCGAGGATGTGCCCCGCCCGGGTGAAGCGCAGCACGATCCCGTCCCCGAGGTCGAAGTCCGAGTCGAACTCCAGCGGCTGGAGGAGGGTGAGGGTGTCGGCGACGTCGTCGAGGGTGTAGAGCGGCAGGGGTGGACGGTGCTTGCTCCAACCGCCCTCGGCGGCGTCCTCCGCGTCCCGCTCCTGCAGGTAACCGGCGTCACGCAGCACGATCTCGGCGAGGCGGCGGGTCCCCTCCGTGCACCAGACCGGGCCGATGAAACCCTGCTTGACGAGCGCCGGGAGGTAGCCGGAGTGGTCCAGGTGGGCGTGGGTGAGGACCACGTCGGTGATCGTCGCCGGATCCACCGGGAAGTCCTCCCAGTTCTTCAGCCGCCACTGCTTCTCCCCCTGGAACATGCCCGCGTCCACGAGGATGCGGCGCTCGCCGAGGGTCAGCAGGTACTTCGAGCCGGTGACGGTGCCGGCGGCACCGAGGAACTGGAGGGTCGCGTGCGGGTGGCTGCTCACGTCTCCACTCTCGCGGTGGCGCCGGGTAACGTCAACGCCGGGGCACGGCCGACCTCGAGGCGGAAGAAGGTGGCCAGCGCCGCGAAGACCAGGAGACCCGGGCCGGTGGAGGCCAGGAGGCCGCCGAGGTAGTGCCATCCGGAGTTCCACGGCCGATCGGCGGAGAGGGCGTCCAGGCCGCCGACCATCTCGTAGGAGAGCCACACGCCGGCCGTCAGGGCGAGGCCTCCCAGCCACAGGGCGACCTCCCACAGCGGGCTGCCGGCCGGACTCGGGTCGTGCTGTCGCCACGCCACGGTGTTCCACTCCGCGCCGGTCCGCAGGATGGCGTAGCCGCCCACCAGGCCCCAGAACGCGGCCACGAGGTACGCGGCCACCATGTCCGCCGGCCGGTGCCACGTCTCGATGAACGCCCCGGCGCCGACGGCGGTCGCGAAGACCGCGCCGAGCGCCGCCGTCGCCGGCCGCCAGCGGGGGGCGACGACGAGGAACACCGCCACCGCGGCGGCCGCGGCGAAGGTGGTGTGCCCCGAGGGGAGGGAGTTGCCCGTCAGGTACGGCACGCCGTTGTCCAGCTCGGGGCGCACGAGGAGCACGTTCTTCAGGAGCTGGGTGGTCACGTTGGCGGCACCGAAGACGGCGACGGCGATGAGGGAGGCGAGCCAGCGCCGACGCCAGACCGTGACGACGAGGAAGGTCGCGACGGCCAGCGCCCCGACGATCTGCGGCAGCCAGCGGAGCACCGCCAGGCCCGGGCCCCGGAGGGACTGCAGGCGTGTCTCGGCCGCCTGCACCGCCACGTGCTCGGCGAGCTGGCCGGTGGAGGTGGTGACGAACACCCCGTACACCGCCACGAGCAGGAGCACGCTGCCGAGCATCGCGAACGCCCACGCCCACGAATGGGCTGCCGGGGCGCGGCCGGCGGAGCGGTCACGGAAGGGCATGGGGACCATTGTGCAGGACGGCGGGGCTCACCCCACGTGTGGCATGACCTCCTCGGCGATGAGGTCGAGGTGGTCGAGGTCGGTCATGTCGAGGCACTGGAGGTACACGCGGGTGATGCCCTGCTCGGCGAAGCCCTGGAGCGTCTCCACCACCTCGCCCGGCGTGCCGGCGATGCCGTGGGCGCGCATCCGCTCCGGGGTGGAGCCGACGGCGGCCGCGCGGTGGGCGAACTCGGCGTCGTCGGCCCCGACGACGGTGGTCAGCGCGAGGGACTGCACGATCGAGTCCGGGTCACGGCCGATCTCCTCGCACGCGGCGCGGACACGGTCCCGCTGTTCCGGGATCTGCTCCTTCGCGGGGAAGGCCTGGTTGAACTCGTGGGCGAACCGGGCTGCCAGGGCCGGGGTCCTCCGCGGACCGCCACCGCCGATGATGATCGGCAGCGGGTCCTGCACCGGCTTGGGGAGGGCGGGCGAGTCGGTGAGCTGGTAGTGCGGGCCGTCGTGGGAGAAGCGCTCCCCCACCGGCGTGGCCCACATGCCGGTGATGATCTCGAGCTGCTCCTCGAGCAGACCGAACCGCTTCGCCGGGAAGGGCACCCCGTACGCGGTGTGCTCCGCCGCCATCCAGCCGGTGCCGAGCCCCAGCTCCACGCGGCCGCCGGACATCGCGTCCACCTGCGCCACCTGCACGGCGAGCATCCCGGGCAGGCGGAAGGTCGCCGAGGTGACGAGCGTGCCGAGCCGGATGGTCGAGGTCTCGCGGGCAAGGCCGGCCAGGGTGATCCACGAGTCGGTGGGACCGGGGAGGGGATCGCCGTCGCCGGAGCGGAGGAAGTGGTCGGAGCGGAAGAACGCGTCGAAGCCGAGGTCCTCGGCGCGGCGGGCGAGGGCGAGCTGGGTGTCGTAGGACGCCCCCAGCTGGGGCTCGATGAAGATGCGCAGGTCCATGGCCACCAGCCTCGCAGACCTCGTGGGACACGTCAGCCCGGGCGGCGACCTGTAGCCTTGAGCGTCATGCCCGCCTGGGATCCCGAGGTCACCGTCGATGCGTCGCTGGCCCGCGCCCTGATCGCCTCCCAGTTCCCGGCCCTTGCCGATCCCCCCGTCCACGCCTTCGACGCCGGATGGGACATGGTTCGGCGCACTGTACCTGCCGGGTGACGGACTGATGGCGGCCGGCAGCCCGCTCGAGGAGCGGACCGCCATCGGTGCGGCTCTCGGATCCTTCCTCCGGGAGCTGCACTCCCCCGGCCTTGCCGCCGCCGCGGGCGGTGACCTGCCCCCCGACCCGATGCGGCGCGCCGACAGGCGTCATCGACTGGGGCGACGTGTGCGCCGGCGACCCGGCGATCGACCTCTCGATCGCGTTCGGCGCGCTGGCCGGCCCGGCGCGGGCGGCGTTCCTCGCCGCCCACGGCGCCCTCGACGCCGCGACCGAGCTCCGGGCACGGGCGATCGCCCTCACCCTCGCGACGACCCTGCTCACCTACGCCCTGGACCAGCGCCTGTCGCACGTCGAGTCCGAGTGCCGCCGGGCACTCGTCGCCGCCGTCTCGTGACCCCTGCAGCCGTTCTCCCGTTGATTGACGCCCGTCATGGTGGGGGTCCACCTGCCTCCGTAACGTCCTGATCAGCCCCGATTCGACGGGGACCTGACGGAAGGACGAGACCATGACCACCCACACCACCCTGCGCGCCGAGGGATTCTCCTGCCCCTCCTGCGTCGCGAGGATCGAGAAGCAGGTCGGCCGGCTCGAGGGCGTCGAGCGGGTGAAGGTGCGCTTCGCCTCCGGCCGCATCGAGATCGATCACGACCCCGAGCGGATCGCCCCCGAGCAGCTCGTCGACGCCGTCGCCACGGCCGGCTACGCCTCGAAGGTGGCCTGATGGTCGCACGGTGGTGGAACGGTCCCTGGCGCGTGCCGGCCATCGCCGGGGCCCTGATCGTCGCATCCCTCCTGGCCTCCGCCGCCGGCGCACCCAGCGCCGCGGCGGACGCCCTCATGATCGCCGCGGCAGCGCTCGCCGCGTGGCGGATCGTCCGCTCCGCTGCCCGGGCCCTGCGGGCCGGAGTGGTGGGCATCGACCTGCTCGTGTCCGCGGCCGCGATCGGCGCCGTCCTGATCGGGGACTTCTGGGAGGCCGCCGCGGTGACCTTCCTCTTCACCGTGGGCCACGCCCTGGAGGCGCAGACCCTCGCGCGCACCCGCTCCGCCCTCACCGAGCTCGTGGATCTCACGCCGACCACCGCGCTCCTGTACCGGGACGGCACCCAGGAGGAGGTCCCCGCCACCGCGGTCACCCCCGGCCAGCACGTGCTCGTCAAGAACGGCGCCCGCGTGCCCGTCGATGGCGAAGTGGTGTCCGGGCGGGGCACGGTGGACGAGTCCTCCATCACCGGGGAGTCGATCCCGGCCGAGAAGGGCCCGGGGGACGAGGTCTGGGCCGGCACCGTCGCCCACGGCGGCCTGCTCGAGGTGCGGGCGGACGGGGTCGGGAACGACACCACGCTCGCCCGGATCATCCGGCGCGTCGAGGACGCCCAGGACGACAAGGCGCGCACCGCGGCGTTCATCGATCGCTTCTCCGCCTGGTACACCCCCGCGATCATCGTGCTCGCGCTGGTGGCCGGACTGCTCACCCGGGACGTCCGCCTCGCCCTCACCCTGCTCGTCATCGGCTGCCCCGGCGCGCTGGTCATCTCGATCCCCGCGGCGATCGTCGCCGGGATCGGCCGTGGTGCCCGCGACGGCGTCCTCATCAAGGGCGGGGAGCACCTCGAGGCAGCGGCGCGCGTGACCGCGGTCGCCCTCGACAAGACGGGCACCCTGACCGAGGGGCGTCCGGAGCTGACCGACGTCGTCGTGCTGCGCCCCGGCCTCACCAGGGCCGACGTGCTCACCTGGGCGGCGCGCGCGGAGGCCGGATCCGAGCACCCGCTCGCCCGCCCGATCGTGGAGGCGGCCCGCGCCGAGGGACTGGCCGTCGACGGCCTCCCCGACCACACCGAGCCGGTGGCCGGCCTCGGGGTGCGCGCGCACCTGGATGGCCACGAGGTCTGGGTGGGGCGCCCCGATGCCACCACGCCGCCCGTGGCGCTCGCCGCCGTCACCGAGCTGGGAGACGCGGGCCGGACCGGGATGGTGGTCATCCTGGACGGCGAGGTGATCGGCGTCGTCGCCGTCGCGGACCGCCTCCGGCCGGGCGCCGCGGACATGGTCCTCGAGTTGCGCGCCGCCGGCGTGCGCCACGTGGCCATGCTGACAGGGGACTCCCCCGCGGTCGCCCGCGCGATGGCCGCGGGCCTCGGCCTCGACGACGTCCGCGCCGGGCTCCTGCCCGAGGACAAGCTCACCGCGGTCCGCAACCTCCAGGCGGCCGGCCACGTGGTGGCCATGGTGGGCGACGGCGTGAACGACGCCCCTGCGCTCGCGGTGGCCGACATCGGGGTGGCGATCGGCGGGACCGCCGTCGCCATCGAGACGGCCGACGTGGCCCTCATGGGCACGGACCTGCGCCGCCTGCCGGAGGCGCTCTCCCTCGCCCGGCGGACGGTGCGCGTGATGCACCAGAACATCGCGATCGCGCTGGCCACGGTCGCGGCCCTGCTGGCCGGGGTGCTCGTGGGTGGGGTGACCATGTCCCTGGGGATGCTCGTGCACGAACTGTCCGTGCTGGTGGTGATCGGCAACGCCATGCGGCTGCTGCGCCGTCGGTCAACGGCGCGTGCGGGTCAGTCCCCCGCGGCGATCGCCTCCAGGGCGGCGGAGTCCACCACGGAGATCCAGCGGCGGCCCGCCTCGACCAGCCCGTCCCTCCGCCACTGAGAGATCACGCGGGACACGGACTCGGGGGTGGAGGACACCATGCCGGCGAGGTCGGCGCGCGAGAGCGGCACCTGGATGAGGGTGCCGCTCCGCCGTTCCTGGCCGAACTTCGCGGTGAGGCGCAGCAGGGTGGCCGCGACCCGCTGCGCGACGGGCGCCGAGGCCTCCGAGACGTGTGCCCGGGCGCGGGCGAGCTGGGCGGCGGTCGCGTCGAGGGCGTGGAGCGCCACCCGCGGATGGGCCACGAGGATCTCACGGAAGGTGGCGGTCCCCACCCGCAGGGCGCACACGGTGGTGAGCGCGGTGACAGTCTCGGCCTGTACCGGCTGGCCGAGGATCTCGAGCCCGCCGAACAGGTCTCCCGGGGCGAGGAGGTCCACGACGGTCACCTGCCCGTCCCGCTGCGTGCGCGTCGCCTTCGCCCGGCCGGAGGCGAGGACGTACAGGTGCTCGGCAGGATCGCCCTCACCGTAGAGGGGGTCCCCCTCCGCCCAGGCCAGGGAGACCATGCGGGCGTCGATACCCCGCAGCTCCTCCTCGTTCAGCCCGTGGAAGAGCGGCGCGCGGGACAGCACGTGGAGGCGCACCGGCAACGGGCAGGCGTGGGGCTGCGCGCAGGTGGGTGCCAGGGGGATGTGCCGCCTGGTCTTGTCGGTCATGCCCCGATCATCGCACCCCTGCCTGACGGTGCAGCCGGGACCCGCGAGGCGTGACCTCAGGGACAGCCCACCGCCGCATCCGCACGTCGGAAGCCCTCGAAGCGGATCGTGCCGAGCGCTGCACGCTCAGGATCGGTGAAGGTGATGATCGCGTTCTCCAGCTCCTCCGGTGAGGAGTTCACCATGAAGGCCTGGGCCACCTCGACCACCCGCCCATCGTCTGCCCGGGCGACGACGTCGAGGCGCGCACCGCCGTAGTCCGAACCTGCCCACGCGGAGGCGCCCGGATCGAGCTCGTAGGTGCCGACCAGTCCGAGCCCGGCGTCCGCACTGACGCACACCCACCCCTCGACCGGCAAGGGCTCGCGATCCTCGGGCACCGTGCTCTCGAGAGCCAGCACCAGGCCGACGTGCGCCTCCTCTGATCCTCCCCCAGGGCGTTCGAGAGCAACGGACTGCCCATCGTCCGCGCTCACCGCGACCCAGGTCCCGCTCACGTCGTGCCACGGGGGCGGGGCCTGGCACGTGCCGCCGAGGCCGAGCAACCCCAGGGTCACCAGGCCTGCTGCCGCCAGTCGTCTCATCTCACGGGTCCTCTCCCAACTGACCACCCCACGGGTGTGGGACCAGTTCCTCCGCCGCGGCGAGGAGCGCCGCGGCGTCCAGCACGGGGGCCGGCTGCCGGAGGGTCGCGAGATCCTCCTCCGACAGCCGGCCCGCCCCCTCACCCGTCCCGCCGCCACCCGATGGCACGCCGCCGTCGTCCCCCGTCCACGCCACGACGGTGGCTCCCTGGGTGTCGAGGAGGTGGGCGGCAACGTAGGCGAGCGCCGCCGCGTGCTTGCACCAGCCGTGGTCGCAGCCATAGGGGCAGGAGCAGTCCGCGGCGATGCGGTCGGAGCCGGAGATCACCGTGCGGAGCAGGCTCACCCGGTAGGGCTCGCTCGCCGACCCCTGGATCTGCGCGGAGAACCGCCCCTCCTCCACCTCGAGCGCCACCACCTGCCCGGCGCGCGCGTAGGTGCGGCCGCGGGCGAGGATCGCCGAGGACGTCTCCATCTCGGCCGCGGCCACCATCTCCGCCGCCAGCTCCCCGGTCACCGTCCCCGGCTTCGCGACGACGACGCCGCCCTCCACCGCGCGCCGCGGCCTCGCCTCGTACCACCCTCCGTCCCACGACCGGGGCGTCACTGCAGGACCTCCTCGCGGGCGAGGGCGACCAGGGCGGCGAGGCCCGCGTCGGACAGTTCGGTGATGGCGGCGTCGGTGGACCGGATCACGGCGTCGGCGAGCCCACGCTTCAGCCGCAGGGCCTCGTCGATGCGGTCCTCGAGGGTGCCGGGGCACACGAGCAGGTGGACGGAGACCTTCTGGTGCTGGCCGATGCGCCACACCCGGTCGGACGCCTGGTCCTCCACGGCAGGGTTCCACCACCGGTCGAGATGGATGACGTGGTTGGCCCGCACCAGCGTGAGCCCCGTCCCACCGGCCTTGAGCGACGCCACGAGCACCGGTGGGCCGTCCGCGGCGCTGAACGCCGCCACGGTGCGGGCCCGCGCCTGCCGGCTGTCCGCGCCCGTCAGGGTGGCCACCTCCACTCCCAGGGTGCGCGCCAGGTGAGCGGCGAGGTCCGGCACGAACGAGGCGAACTGGGTGAACACCACCACCGCCTGGCCCTCGTCGAGGATCTGGGTGACGAGGTCCGCGAGCCGCGTCACCTTCCCCGACCGGTCCCCCAGCGCCCGCCGCGACTCGGTGAGCAGGGCGGGGTGCACGCAGATCTGCTTGAGCTTCGAGATCCCCGCCAGCACGGCTGCCCGCCGCTTCATCTGCCCGGGCGACGCGGCCCCCACGCGGCCGGCCGCGGCGTCGCGCAGCTCCTGCAGCTCGCCCAGCATGTCCGCCACCACGGCCTCGTACGCACCCACCTGCTCGCGGGTGAGCGTGCAATCCTCGCGGATGACCTGCCGGTCGGGGAGGTCGGGCAGCACGCCGGGATCGGTCTTGGCGCGCCGCAGCACGAACGGGCCGACGACGGCGCGCAGCCGGGCCACGTCGTCGGGCCCGCCACCGGCGAACCGTTGCATGAACTGCTTCCGGCGCGGCAGCAGCCCGGGCTGGGCGAACGCCATCAGGGACCACAGGTCCCCGAGGTGGTTCTCCACCGGGGTGCCGGTGACCGCGAGGCGGTGCGTGGCAGGCAGCGCCCGGGCCGCGCGGGCCGCCCACGTGTCCGGGTTCTTGATGGCCTGCGCCTCGTCGAGGACCACGCGGTGCCAGGGCACCTCCGCCAGCGAGGCATCGCGGGCGAGCAGGCCGTAGGTGGTGACGACGACGTCCGCGTCGGCCACTGCCGCCGCCACCTCGCCGCGGGCCTGGCCGTGGAAGGCCCGCACCCGCAGGTCCGGGGTGAAGCGGGCCGCCTCCCTCGCCCAGGTGTCCACCAGGGTGACCGGGCAGACCACGAGCGTGGGGCCGCCGTGGTCGGCGGCGATCCGGGTGAGGACCTGCAGGGTCTTGCCCAGGCCCATGTCGTCCGCGAGGATGCCGCCCACCCCGTTGTCCTCCAGCCAGGTGAGCCACTCCAGGCCGGCGAGCTGGTAGTGGCGCAGGTTCGCCCGCACGCCGTCCGGCGGGGCGAGGACGCGGCGGGCCGGCTTCAGGCCATCGGGCAGGACGTCGGCGGAGTCGATGGCGAGGCCCTCGAACGACTCGTCGGCGAGCAGGTCCGCGGCGGTGACCGGGCGGCGCAGGCGCCGGGCGAGGGCCGCGAGCCGGGCGGTGTCCGCCGCGCTGATCCGGAACCAGCGGCCACGGACCGAGACGAGCTCGGACTTCGCCGCCGCCAGCGCCGCGAACTCCTCCGCGGTGAGCCGCTCGCCGTCCACGAGGACCTCGGCGTCGAGGTTGAGGCCCGTCACCCGCAGGGTCCCGGCCCCGCCGTCCGGGCGGCGTGCGAGGCGCCGCCGCACGGCCGCCGCGCGCAGGAGGCTGCCGGGCGCCACGACGTCGAAGCCCGCGTCCTGGAGCCGCAGCGCGACCGTGTCCAGGAAGGGCAGCACGTCCTCGTCCGCGAGCGTGAACGGCATCGGGTCTGCCGCACCGCGAGTGCGGGCGGCGTCCTGCCGGACGGTGGCGACCCAGCTGACCAGATCGTCCAGCACCTCGGGCAGGGCGGGCCCCCACGCCCGGCGGAGGGCGCGCAGCTCCATGGCGGCCCACCGGTCCCACAGTTCCGGGGCCGCACCGAAGTGATGGGGATCGGCGCTGCCCCACGGCAGCCGGGTGGTGGGTTCGTCGGCCCGCACCGCGAGGAGGGCGAGCGTCCAGCCGCCGTCCGACTCCGGCTCGGGCGGCGACAGCACGAGCACGGTGCGCGCGTTCGCGGCGGCCCGGGCGATCACGTGGTCGGCCCACAGGCCCGCCCCTGCCCGGCCCGCCCGCCCGGTGGGCCAGAGGGAGAGGGTGCCGGCGAGGTCGAGACGCGCATCGACCACGGCGTCGACGTACGCCCGCAGCACGCTTCCCGGCTCGGCCCCGAC
>DBPQ01000001.1 GCA_002304945.1 Actinomycetales bacterium UBA1416
CTACCAACTGGAGCTATGCGCCACCAGGAGCATGTCGTCAACTGGGAGAACGACGGCGCCGAAATCAGAGCATTCGGGACGGAAAGCGGTGGCCGCCCGCGGTCGCGGGCACAGAACGCGGTTACTTACTTTTCACCGTCAGTGTCATGGTCGAAGGTGAGCAGCGGAGCACCGGCATTCCGCGCCTACCCGGCCGGATTCATCTACGACGTCGCAGGTACCTCGATCTTCGCCGCGACAAGCCGAGAGAGGGCGGGGCTGCTCTCGTTCGCGAACTCCCAGGTGGCATTCGAACAACTGGCCGCGATCGCCCCCACGCTCAACTACGAGGTCGGGCAGGTCGCTGGCCTCGCGGTGGCAGACGCATCTGCGGACGACGGTGTTTCCCTCGCAGCGAAGGCAATCGAGGTGGCGAGGTCGGACTGGGATGACTTCGAGACGTCCTGGGGGTTCGTCAGGAACCCACTCGTCGAACTGTTGGAACGCGGGTAGTCGGGCTGCCCGGGCTGTCCCCGGCTCCCACACCGGTCAAACGAGCACGACCAACGGGTTGCGCTCGAAGTTCCAGGAGGTCTCGAAGCAGTCCCAGTCCATCCGCGCGGTGGCCACCAGGGTCGGTGCATTTGGTGGCAACTCCTCAATGCCGTCAACCGGAACCTTTCCTACGTCGCCGATCTGGAAGTTGACCGTTGGTGCGATGGCGCGAAGCATGGCGCGAGCAAAACTGGAGTTCATCAGAACCGCGACGTTGTCCAGTAGGCCGACTGCGCCGAACGCGGACATCCCTTTGACGTCGTGAATGAACCCCGCCGGGAATCGGCGAAAAGCCGTGTCTCCTGAGCTGATGTCCGACCATGACACTGACGGTGAAAAGTACGTGCCCGGGTTGCGGATGACCGAGCGCGGCTTGAAGGCGACGATCTCGGCGCCGTCGTTCTCCCAATTGACGACGTGCTGCTGGTTCCCGTACCACTTCCGGAACTCGCCGCCCTTGTTGTACGGGAACCAACGTGCACCGCTGGCCGCGGCCTCTTCACGTGACGTGCAAGCGAACGCGGAGCGCGCCCGAGAGACCTCCCACCACTGACGGAGGAACTGGTTGTTGTCCCCCGTCTGAAGACCAACGGCAAGCGAGGCGACCGCACCGAGCCGGTCGCCGGAGGTGAAGACCTCGCGCATCTTTTCACTAAGCCAGTAGACGACCGGGCTTCCTGGGATCGTAGTCATCTCGCTCTGCGCGACGGTGAAGTAACCATCGGCGCCCGCGGTCGCGTTGCGAGCGTTCCGCGCAGGGAACCGGCGAGGTGTATCGCCGTCGAGGTCGTCGAGTGCGATCCACGTGTACTTGCCGGCCCGTTGTGCATCGCCACGGATCTCCCAGACGGTCGCGCTGGTACCGAAGGCGATTCGCATGACCATGTTGTCCATATGCAGCATCGCCACGATGGATGCGTCTCGCTGCAGCTTCGCGCGCAACTCCTCGTACGACGACAGGAACATCCAGCTCTGCATCGTCACCTGCGCCATGTACCCGTGGGGTCGCACCATCGCGACCACACGCTCGATGAATCCGGCAAACAGGTCCGACTTGCTGTCCGGAAACTCATCCTTCATGAACTGTGAAAGCAGCGAGTTCATCTGCTTGCTGCCCATGTAGGGCGGGTTCGCGACCGCAACCGCGTAGTCACGCGTCAGGTACGTGGCCTGGGTGATGACGCGCTGGGCCCAGTCGAGCGCGTCGGCACGGAGGAGGTCGCCTCCGTCGTCGAGCGTCGCGAGGTGCTTGGCGAGTCGGACGGTCAGCGCGGCGTCGGGCTGAATGAGGGAGCCGAACGTGTCGGCCTCGGCAAACTGGTTCCAGAACGCCTCTTCCGCGTGACGGTCGCCGTCCCTGGTCACGAGGTAGCTCAGCTCGTCACCGCTGAAGGAAACCGGGTCGAGCACGCAGACATTTGGCTCGACGGGGTTCTTGAGAAAGAGCTTGCGCTTGGCGGCAGCCTTCATCGTCAGCGCGAACGCGGCGAGAGAGCCGGCGCGCTGGTCGATCTCGGTGCCGTAAAGGTTGTTCGTGAGGATCAGGCTCGGGATCTGCGAGGGCGTGTAGCCCTCTTCCTCGTAGATCGCATACAGGAGGTCAAACGCGTACGTGAGCATGTGCCCTGAGCCACACGCCGGGTCGATGACCTTCAGCTCCTCCGGCGTGGTGATCTCCAGGAAGTCGGTCTCCTCGTCGACCGGGGCGATGTAGTAGTCCATCTGCTCGACGAGGCGGGACAGAGGATGGTTGAGCATCCACAGGCGGCCGAGGGAGTTCTCGACGAGGTACCGGACGATCCAGTGCGGCGTGAAGAGCTGAGTGGCTGCGGGGATCTCGTCGGCGCCGGCCTTCTTGTTCTTCTTGAACCCGGCGAAGACCTCATCCTTCCGCTCGGAGATGTAGAACTGGTAGAGCCAGCCGATGACCTCGACGTCCTGGCACACGTCCTCTGTCAGCACCTTGACGGAGCGGTTGAGGGCAGAGTCCTCGGCGAGCAGGTTCGCGGGGATGAGCAACTCGGTGTAGTCGCCTTCGCGCTCGAACATGAAGGGCATCGCCCGGTTCCAGTAGCGGCAATAGTCCGCGAGGAGGAGGGCGTATGCCTCGGCTTGGGCATCGACTCCGGGGCGTGGCTGGCGGGTTCCGTTGAGCAGCCCGGGAATGATCGCCGCGTTCTCGCCCTTCACGACGTCACTGTCAACCTGGCCGCGCTTGGCTGCGGCCAGGACCTCGGGCTGGCCGACCTGATCAGCGGCCGGCGAAACGACGCCGATGCCGGTGTAGCCGTTGGCGTCCATGAAGCGGAGCGCGATGATGCGATTGAACCAGGTGTAGGCGACCTTGTCGGCGACGTGCGCCTTCCCCTTGTCGCCGCCGCCACCGGCGGCGATGGCGCGCTCCAGCGCGGTCACGGCTCGGGGCTGTTCGACGCGCTCGGGCGACCCCTGAGCGAGCACGGCCGTGATGCGCGCACCGACCTCTCGGATGAGTTCCGTGCGCGCCGAGGTGGCGAAAGACTTGAGTGGTGCGGTGTCCATCAGAGCGTGATTCGCTTTCCGTCATTGATGGTCGCGACGAGCGCGGCGCGGTACTTGGCAAGGTAGGCGTCGACGTCGGCCTCGGACTCCAGTACGCCCGACGCGCCCGGGACGTCGATCGTCTTGACCGACACCATCGGCTTCGGCGGCGGGTCACCCCCGCACTGCTGCGATTCGACGAGCTGGCTCAGCAGCGCCGGGTAGTCGTTCTGCTCAAAGGTCGCGCCCACCTGGAGGATGAGCGCCGCCTGAGCCTCACCTCCGAGCTGCGTGAGGATCCGATCGATGCGCCCGATCACGCTCTCCTGCGCGTCTGACGTGGCCCCCGCGTAGTAGGCGCTTCCGAGGATCTCGGCCTTGCGGCCTTCGATCGCAGCGGTCACGTCGGCGCGCTTTCCGGCGACGACGTCGTCGAGTTGTCCTCGAAGGGTGTCGGCTGCGGTCTTGAGCTGGTTCATCTTGTTGCCGCGGAAGGCGTTGGCATCTGCGAGCAGTGTCTTGACCATGTCCGCGCTGCCTGCGGGGAGGTAGCCGAGGTTGCCGGTGTTGGCACTCAGGAAGGCCTGTGCCTCGTCGAAGATCCTGGCCTGCTGGCCGTTGAGGAACGACTTGATCGGGTCGATCAGGTCTTCCTTGGCTTCGAGGAGCTCGTCGCCCGTGTTGAAGTCGCTGACGTACCAGTCGGGCTGCTTGCCGACGACCTCGTCGAGCAGAGCGACGACGCCGGAGAGTTGGCTGACGAAGGGGTACCGGCTGCTGGTGACGAGGGCATTGAGTTCGACGCGTCTGGCCGCGAGCTTGTCCTTGCCGAACCGTGCCAGCTCGGCCGGGTCGCTCGGCACGGCACCCTCGTCGAAGAAGTCGGTGCAGAACTTCTTGAACGCGGCGACCTTCGCCTGGTCGTAGGCCTTCTGCGGGGCGACGACGACGTGCTGGTGCTTGCCCGTGTTGCGGATCAGAGTTGCGGCCTCGGTCCGAACGACCGGGTTGGAGTCGACGCTCAGCGCCACCCTGCCGTTGCCGACGAGCCAACCCAGCACAACCTCGATGGAGCCGAGGTCCCAGCCGTAGGGCTTGGTCTCGAACCGGTCGACGATCTTCCTGATCGTCACCTGTTCTCCCAGCCCGGTCTGGGTGATGATCCACGACTCCATCTCGGTGCCCGGCGAGTTGAGCGCGCTGCGTGTCGCCGCATCGAACAGTCCCTCGTCGTTCTGCACCGCACTGGCGACCTGCTGCTCGGGGAACACCTTGCCGCCGAGCAGGCCGAGGCTCGTGTAGGTGCGGCTGACGAGTTCTTGGAACCCGTCGGCCACACGCGCGACAGCCTCCTGTGAGCTGGAGGTGACTTCGGCGGCGTTGATGATCAGCTGCGCCCTGCCGACGGCCTGGCGGAGCCGCTCGATGAGTTCCTTCTCGCGGTCCGCGTTGAGCACCTGCTTGGACTGGAGGATTGCCTGCGTCGAGGGTGTGGCGCCGGAGTTGGTGCGCTGCTTGGTGTACTTCTCCGTCTTGAGCAGCAGGCGCACGTCGGCGAGCAGCCGCTTGTCACGGCCGAGGAAGACCCGCAGCTCGTCCCTGCCCATGCTCTGCGCCGCTATCTCGGAGTCGCTGTAGCTCGTCTCTGGCGTGATGAAGTGGATGGTCAGCTCGCGCTGGTTCCCCTGCACGGTGTCGTCGAGCTTGTAGCCGAACGAGAAGTTCTGGCCATTCTTCGTGTACTTGAGCTTGTTGGTCTTGAGAATGTCGGCCGAGAGGTACCGGAAGAGCTTGCTGGAGACCTCCGAGGAGTCGATGTCAACCGCCTTGATCTCCTTCTCGATCTCTTGTTCCTCGTTGGTGAGGTACTCGTAGATGTTGCCGTTGCGCTGAACGTACGACTGCGTCTCCAGCAGGTTGAGCGCCTCCTGCACCTGCTTGCCCAGCCCGGTGAGATCGAGCCCGAAGCGGTCGTGGACGAGCACGGTGAGGTTGCGGGGCGTGGCCTTGAAGGTGTCGACGTACTTCACCAGGAAGAGCGCCTTCAAGAGGCGGTTGGCGAGGATCGTGACGTCGGAGCCAGGGTCGGGCAGGTGCTTCTCGGCTTGGAGGATGGCGCTCTGGGCCGCCGACTTCAGGGCGGCGCTGATACCCGCGAACATCTGGTCGAACGTCGCGAGGTAACCCACCCGCTCACCGCCGATGCGTTTGGCGACCTCCTGGACCACGCCGAGCATCGAGCGCTCACCGACCGAGCTGTTCTTGCCCTCGAACATGTTGTGGTCAGACAGGCCCTCGATGGCGGCCTGGAACATCGGGATCTGGTAGGTGACGAAGGGATACGTATTGATGAAGCGGTCTTCGTCCACATAGTTGCGGTAGGTCTTCGCGCCATCGGCGAAGTTGAAGATCGTCGGGAAGTTGGCCGCCTGAGAGGAGTAGATCATCCTTAGCGCGCTCGCGCCCGCATCGTTCTTCTCCAGCAAGCGCTTGCTGATGACCTCCTCAACGTCCTGGCTGGTCAGCTTCACCTTCGCGCTGAAGCGAGCCTGGATCTTCGAGAAGTCGTTCCCCTGCTGCCTGGTACGGTCGCCGACAACCTTGTCCATGTCCTCCTGCGACGTTACGAATACCCACGACCGTCCCTTGCATTTGGTGTTGAGGGACTCCGCAATCGTCTGGAGGTTGAGCATGAGTTTGACGTCGTCGGCGATGAACTGGCCGACCTCATCGACGAAGAAGTTGAGCCGGAAGCCAGGCCCCTGCTTGTCGATCCACGCCTTGACCGACGTGGCGAAGTCTTCGATCGAGACGGCGTAGGACTTCTGGTACTGCGCGATGATCCCGGGGTTTGCCTCGCCGTTGACCTCGGCGAATGCCCGGTCGATGTTGTGGCCTTCCAGCGCGGTCTGCTCGCGCCCAAGGGACCACTCGATGCCGGCGTGCCTCGCGAATGCCGCCTTGAACGCCTCGTATTGGCCGCGCTTGTCGAGATCCTCCTCGAACCGAGCGACCGCGCCGTCGTTGCCGAAGTAGCCACGGCTCTCGTCGAAGACCTTGACGAACACCTTGAGCAGCGCGTCGGTCTGGTTCTTGGCTATCAAGGTCGCCTTCTGGTCGATGTTGAACAGCAGGCTCTTGGCCGGGATAGCGACGGCCTTCTTCAGCGACGCGATGAGGAACGCGTCGTCGGTCTTCGCGAGGAAGCTCTCGCTCACCTTCTCGCGCGGGAACGCCTGGCCCTCGACATCGCCGAGGAGGTGGGCGAGCATCTTGAGCAGGTGGGACTTGCCGGAGCCGAAGAAGCCGGAGATCCACACGCCGTTGGCGTTCGAATAGTTCGTGTACTCCTCCAGCAGCGGCGCAACACCCTTCGCGGCATCGTTCGTAAAGACGTACTCCTCGACCTCGATGCCCAGGTGGTCGACGTCGTCGGCCTTGACGACGCCTTCGATCGAGCGGGTGACGTCCTTGAGGAAGATCTCGTTGAGTCTCATCGGGTCATGCTTCCTGGTCGAGGATCCGCTTGGCGCGGTAGAAGGAGTCGTCCTTGAGCTGGCCGAACAACACGAGCGCCGAGCCCTGCGTGGTCGACACCTCGTACCGCCCGGGGAAGAACATCAGCATCGGCTTGTCCGAGACGACGGTTTGCAGGTTGTTCAGCACCGTGTGCGAGCGGACGAACGGGAACACCTCGCCGATGCCGGTGAGGAAGAGGATCTGGAACGACTCGCCCGCGATGCGCTCCTTGATGGCCGGGGCGAGGTGCATCTGCGGGTCGAGCATGTTCTGGAGCATCTTGAGGAAGTCGGGCTTGTCCATCGTCGGCTCGGCGGCGAGGACTCGGTCCCACACGTTGCGTGCCTTGAGCAGTTCGACGCACAGGTCGTACAGGTTGATCTCGAAGACCTTGATGCCCAGATCGGTGGCGAGCTTGGTCTTGATCCGCTTCTTGGCCTGAGCGACATCGAGCGCCCACGCGGGGTCGTAGTCGTAGATGAAGTGGGCGACTTCGTTGCCGAGACCCTCCATCTTGAGGAAGCGCTCGCTGCTGAGCACCTTGAACAGGTGTTCCTCCTGCTGAGCCAGTGTGGGCTTGGAGTTCAGGGGCATCACACCTCCCTGGTCGGGAAGAAGCGGACGTCGTTCGGCGTGTGCTCGGTGAGGCACTCGGCGACCCGTGCGGAAAGCAGCGCGGGCTCAATTGCACCCTTGGCAGTCACGAATCCTGCCTCGACCATCATCCTGAAGAGCACCTGCCGCAGCTTCCTGTAGGTGGCGGCCGAGACGGCGTCGAGTTCGTCGTGCCACATGGCCTTCGAGCGGTAGAACGAGTCGTAGTCCTCATAGGAGACAGTGCCCGCCAGGGTGAGGAATCGCTCGCGGAGCACCTCCTCGGCGAACTCGCCGATGAGGTCGTAGCGGCGGCACGCGGCTGCCCACATTATGTGACCGCGTTCGGAGGCGGTGACGTCGGCGAGGATCTCAACCTCGCGATCCTCAAGCGCCGACATGCGCTTGACCGTCTCGCGCACGAGGCGGACCCCCGTGCGGTAAGTCCGCGCCTGAAGGAGGTTCTGCTCGACGGCAAGGTCGCGGACCTTCACCCAATCGCGACGCTCGACGTAGACCGGGGCCAGGATCGCGGCCTCCCGCTCCAGGAGGCCGCCGGTCGTAAACGACAACGCATAGCGCGACACCTCGGCCGAACTGCTGCTCACGGGACACCCCCTCTGGAGAATGGCAAGTTGCTCAGGATACGTCGACCCTCCGATATTCGGAGCCGACGGCCCAGGTGCCGTCGGTTTGGCCGTGCGGCTCGGGTGCCGCCCCACCGCTGCGCACCCACTCGTCGATCTCGCTGGCCTGGAACTTCCAGAGGCGGCCGACCCGATGTGCGGGCATCTTCTTGTGGGCGATCCAGTCGTAGACGGTGTCCTTCGTGACGCCCAGGTGGGCGGCGATCTTCTCAGCAGACAGCCAGGGCTCAGGCACGTCGATGACCTCCAAGGGGACGTGCGCCGGGCGCGCACATGTCGTAACCCTATCGGCGGCATAACCCCTCGTATACCTGCCACACACGGCCTGACCCGGCGAGGATCGGTCCCACCACTCCCGCTCGACCCCGTTCGGGTGACGTTGGACCCATGGAGCGCGTGCCCTCCACGGGCGCTGACATCACAGCGCTTCCAGGACGAAGCCAGATACAACGCAACCCCCGACGCAGAGCATGGTGTCGGGGTGGAACATCGATCAAAGGGTGGAGCTAGGGGGATTCGAACCCCCGACCTTCTCATTGCGAACGAGACGCGCTACCAACTGCGCCATAGCCCCAAGGCGGGATTCAGTGTAACACCACCGCCGCGCGTCTCCTCAACCCGCAGGGCTGCGCAACGCCTCACAGCCGGCGGCCCCGGGGTCTTCCCCTCCGGCCCGTTCTCCTCCACGATGGAGGACGTCGAGAGGTACCCATGGACAGGAAGACCCGCATCACGCTCGCGCTCGTCGCCGCCCCGGTCGTCATGCTGACGACGACGGCGGTCGCGTTCCTCATCACCGGCGCCCACCGCCGGCTCGGCGCCACAGCCGACGAGGTCCGCGCCACCCTCCTGGGCGATGACATCCTCCCCGCGGCGGACCTCCAGAACGACCATGCCACCACGATCGCCGCGCCGCCATCGGACGTCTGGCCGTGGATCGCTCAGCTGGGTCAGGACAAGGCCGGCTTCTACTCGTTCGAGGTGCTCGAGAACGCGATCGGCTGCGAGATCCGCGGGGTGGACCGCATCGTGCCGGAGTGGCAGAACCCGCAGGTGGGGGATGCCTTCCCCCTCGCACCGGACGTCGCGCTCCGGGTGGCGTCGGTGGATCCGCCCCACACCCTGGTCGCCTCGAGCCTCGGGGGAACCGCCCCCTCGGAGATGGGATTCGACTTCACCTGGGCGTTCCACCTCACCGCGGACCACGCCGGCACCCGCCTGCACGTCCGGGAGCGCTACCGCACCTCCGGGAGGGCGGGCCACCTCGTGATCGAGGCCACCAGCATCGCCAGCGCGATCATGACGCTCCGGATGCTCCACCGCGTTCGGCGCCTCGCCGAGCGGCGCCGCTGATTCAGGCGCCGGCAGCCCGGCGGCGGGCCAGCACCGAGTCCAGGTCGAAGGTCTGGGCCACCTGCTCCGGTTCCCGTTCGACGGTGCCGTAGGACGGCGCGGTGGCGTACGGCCGCTGGGGCACGCGGGCCCCGCCGTCGCCGGCGTCCTCCGGGGTGAAGGGCTCGACGTGGCGGCGCGGCGACTCCTGCTTCAGGGTGTAGGTGGGCAGCGGCACGGGAACCGGCATCCAGGGCGCGCCGGGTTCGGGCCGCCGCTCCGGAGCCACGGATGCACGGGATGCGGCGGGAGCGGCGCTCACGCCCGGCTCGGTGTCGCCGGCCGACGGCGTGGGCGCGTCCGTCTCGCGGGCCCCGGCCTCGAGACTGGCCAGGGCATCGAGGGATTCCTGCGTCGCGTGCCGGGGCGGCTCGTCCTCGATCACAGCGCTGGCGACGTGCCGACCCTGGTAACCCACCACGATCTCCTCGAACGAGTCGCGGCGAGGTGCCACCGGTTCCGATCCGGCCTCCCGGTCGCGGAAGAGGCGGAGCCGCTGGTCGAGGCGGGACATCTCCGCCCGCGCCTTCGCGTCCTGCCGGGCGGCGACGAGCGCGGCCTCACGGCCGGTGTACAGCACGGCCCCGAGAGCGGCGCCGGGGAGGAGCGCCCAACCCCAGGCCAGCGGGCCGACGGCCACACCGGTGACCACGGCCGCGGTCACCAGGGCGAGGGCGATGGCAAGGGTCATGCGGCGCCGGGCGGCTGCGGCGCGGCGGGAGATCTCGGCGGCGCGTGCCGCCCGCGCGGCGGCGAGCTCCCGGGCGTTGACCCGGTTCGCCACTGGGGTGGTGGGGCGAATCATGGCGAGTGCCTCCGTGCGTCGTCGGGAAATCTCCGGGTTGTGGACCAGGGGCCTCGCGTCGGACCGGATGGGCGGCGCGGGAAGGGCGGGGGCGACCAGCCGCAACTGCGGGGAGAAGCGGTCGGACACCCGGGACTCGACCCTCACCTCGCGGCTGCGAACCAGGTACGGCACCAGGTAGCCGAGGACGATCACGGTGGATGCGACGAACACCCACCCTGACAGCTCCACGACACAACGCTAGGCACTGCGTGCCGTTCCGCCGCGGACCGGTCCCGGCGTGTTGGTGAAGATCCCGTCACACCCGGGCG
Source organism: Actinomycetales bacterium UBA1416 (assembly GCA_002304945.1). Lineage (GTDB taxonomy): Bacteria > Actinomycetota > Actinomycetes > Actinomycetales > Actinomycetaceae > UBA1383. Next base: position 10,323 of record DBPQ01000001.1, read on the forward strand.
TGCACCCCGGGAACCGGGGCGTGTGCCCCAGAACTCTCGCGTGCGCCCTCAGAACTCCGGCACCCATGTCGAGGTGCGTTCCCGCAACCGCCGGACCACGCCGCCGGGCGCCTCCGGCGCGGTGAGGGCGAAGCTCCGGTGGTCCACCCACGCACCGGCGATGTGCATGTAGGCGAGGCGGAGCCCCTCGTCCCGGAACCCGAGCTTGTCCACCACGCGCAGGCTGGCGGCGTTCTCGGGGCGGATGTTGATCTCCACCCGGTGCAGGCCCCACTCGGTGAACAGGAAGTCGCTCGTCATCGCCACCGCGAGCGGTGTGATGCCCCGTCCGGCGAACTCGCGCGAGACCCAGTAGCCGATGGCCGCGCCGAGGATGGACCCGCGCTGCACCCCGCTCACGGAGACCTGCCCGGCGAAGCGCCCGTCGAACTCGACCACGAGCGGGAGCGCCTCGCCCGCGCGGTACTGCCGCCGCACGGCTCGCACCCAGGTGCGGAAGGAGGCGCCGGGAGTGGGCTCCGGCGTCGTCGCCTCCCAGGGGGCCAGCCACGCCTCGTTGGCGAGACGCGTGGCGGCCCACGCCCGTTCGTCACGCAGCGTGACGAGTCGGGCGGTCACGTGATGGCGGCCGTCGAGGCTGGGCTCGACGAGCCGTGGGCGGCGCTCAGGCATCGAGGATCAGGCAGGTCACGCGGTCCCCGGGCGCGACGCGGGTGACGTCCTCGGGGACCACGGCGAGCGCGTTGGCGTGCGCGAGGGAGGAGAGCGTCCCGGCCCCGACCTCCCCCACCGGCTCGCACCGATAGCCGCCAGCCGGGGAGCCGAGGATGCGGACCGGCACGAATTGCCGCGCCCCGGCAGGCGAGTCCCATCCCACGGTCGCGTCAGCCGGTACCGACGGCCGGAAGAGGTCGGTGTACCCGGCCATCGCGCGCAGGGCGGGCCGCACGAAGGCCTCGTGGGCCACCTGCACCGCCAGCGGGTCGCCGGGCAGGCAGAAGACGGGCGTGGTCGGCTCCTCGCCCACATGTCCCACGCCGAAGCGGCGGCCCGGCTCGATCGCGACGTTGTCGAAGCGGACGGCACCCATCGGGCCGACGACGTCCCGCACGGTGTCGTTGGCGCTGAGGCCGCCCGTGGTGATGAGAAGATCGGCGCGCACCAGCTGGTCCTCGAGCAGCTCGCGCAGCTCGGGGCGCCGGTCCGGGACGGCGCTCACCCGGAAGGCGACGGCACCGGCGTCCTGGACGCCGGTGGCGAGCGCGTGCCCGTTGGCGTCGTACACCTGCCCCGCCTCGGCGGGACGGCCGGGCTCCAGCAGCTCGTCCCCCACGGACACGATCACCACCCGGGGTTTCGGGTGCACGCTGACGCGCGCCCGGCCCACCGCGGCGAGCAGCGCCTCCTGGCGGGCCCCCACCCTCTCCCCCGCGGCGAGCACCACGTCGCCACTCCGCACGTCGACGGCGCGGGGCCGCACGTTCTCCCGGGCGACGACGGCGCGCAGCACCGTCACCACGGCCAGCCCCTGGTCCGTGGCCTCCAGTGGCACGACGGCGTCGGCCCCCACCGGGAGGGGCGCACCGGAGGCGAGGCGCACGGCGGCGCCGTCGACGAGGTGGACGAGGTCCGTGTCCCCCGCCCGGAGCTCGTCCATCACCCGCAGCCGCACCGGGCCGCGGTCCGCCGCCGCGACGTCCCCGCTGCGCACCGCGTACCCGTCGAGGGCGGCGAGGTCGGTGACCGGGAGGTCGGACGGCGCCCGGACGTCCTCGGCGAGGATGCACCCCACGGCGTCGGGGAGCTGGACGGCGAGCGGGGGGAGCTGACCGACCGCAGCGAGGCACGCCTGCAGGTGGTCGTGGACGGAACGCATGACCGAAAGGCTATCGCGGCGCCACTCCCGCGCCCGGCGTGGCGCCGCTCTCGCCCACGGCGTAAAAAGATGCCCCTGTCAGGGGCACCTGAGACACTGATGAACATGCGTGAGCCCCTGCGGCTTCCCCAGACAGTCGGCTACGAGACCGAGGACGCGAAGCACGAACTCCGCCAGGTGATCCGGAAGCATCGGCACATGCGCTCCCGCGCAGAGCTCGGTGCCCTCGGGGAGGCCCTCGCGGAGAACGCCGTGCAGGCCGTCGGTGACGCGCGCAGCGTTGCGCTCTACGTGTCGACCGGCTGGGAGCCCCCCACCCTTCCCCTGCTCGAGCGGTTGCGTGCCCGCGACGTCGCGGTGCTGCTGCCGAGCCTCGGCCCCGGCCTGTCCCGCACCTGGTCGTTCTACAAGGGTGCGGAGGACCTCCAACCCCGTGCTCCGGGCCGACCGCCCGAACCGTCCGGACCGGTCCTCGAGGCGGAGGCGATCCGCTCCGTCGAGGCCGTGATCACCCCGGCCCTCGCGATCGATGGCTTCGGCAACCGTCTGGGCCAGGGCGGAGGATGGTACGACCGCGTGCTGAAGCTCCTGGGTCCGGACACCCCCGTCTTCACGATGGTGTTCGACGACGAGCTCATCTCCGGGCAGGAACTCCCGTCCGATGACCACGACGTCCGCATTCCCGCGGTGATCACCCCCACCAGGGTGTTCCTCATCGCGGGATCACCCTTCGAGCGGGCGACCGTCGCGGCCACGCACCGCGGCTGACGGCGCCTTCCTCCGCTGCTCGCGCCCCGCTACTCGCCGGGCGTGAGGGTTAGGGTCGCGGCGGCGTCGGCGTCCACGGCCTCACGTGTGAACGGCCACGGGAAGGTCTCACCCCGCGCCCAGGCCCCGATCTGGTCGGCGTAGTGGCGGGACGTCGGGTGGCCCGACGTGCCCGAGGTCATCACCCAGGTGGAGGCGTCGAGGTCGGCGAGGTCGACGACCATCCGCATCGACGGGACCGCCGTCACCGTGTAGGAGATCTCGCCGTCGGCGTCCGTGGAGGCGTTCCAGCTGGTCGCGTTCACGGAGGAACTGCCGCCCGAGACCTCCACGGGCGTCGGGTTGGTGAGCCACGCGAGCACCCCGGGGACCGTCTCCGGGGAGAGGACGGGATGGGTGAGGCGCGCCTCGTGCATGTCACCCCAGCGCCACCGGTCCGCGTCCTTGCCGAGCGAGTTGGTGAGCTGGTTGCGGGCGTTCTGCAGGGCCCGGAGGAGGAGTTCGTCGCGGGTCTCCGTGATCGAGACGGTGGAGACGTCGTCCCACCACGGGTTGCGCGGGTCCTCCATGAGCACCGAGATCACGCGGATCCAGCGCGAACCTCCCTTGGAGGAGGTGCCCTCCGAGAGTTCGTCGTCGAAGGTCAGGGACATGAGGTTCGCCCAGACCGCGTTGAAGTAGGCCGCCCCGGAGGAGTCCACGTCGTTCGGGTACCCCTCCTCCTGCCAGGCCGCGAGCTCGGCGACCGCTGCCGCCAGGAAGGAGTCCTCGATGTCGAGGCGCAGGATCGACGGGACGAGGACGGCGGCGAGCGGATTGGCCGAGTCCAGCATGAGGTCGTTGGCGGACTCGACCGTGAAGCGGTCCCCGCGGGCGATCGCGTCCTCGAGCAGCGTGCGGATCCTGTCGGCGCGGTAGCCGTGGTCGAAGTCGTTGGTGAGGAACGGTCCGCCGCCCGGCACGGTGACCGCCTGGTTGGCGGCCACGATGAACCCCTCCTCGGGGTTCAGGGTGCGCGGCAGGTTCTCGGCGGGAAGGTAGCCCTCCCAGTCGAAGGCGGGATCCCAGCCGGGCCGCGGCCACGAGCCGTCCACCGGCACCGCGTTGAAGGTGAGCGCCGAGCGGATGGGGATGCGCCCCGGCGCCTGGTAGCCGATGTCGCCGTCGGCAGTGGCGAACACGATGTTCTGTGCAGGGACGTCGAACAGTGCGGCCGCCGCTGCGACGTCGTCCGCGTTCGTGGCCCGGTTCAGCGCGAAGATCGCCTCGACGGTGCGGCCCGGGTCGAGGGCCGTCCATGCCAGCGAGACGGCGTAGCCGTCGATGCCGCCGGAGGGGCTGCCCACGGGGACGGGGGATCCGGCGGCGGTGCTGGTGGCCTCGAGCACCGTGGAGACGATGGGGCCGTGGACGGTGGACTCCACCTCGATGCTGAAAGGTTCGCCCCCGGCCACCTGGATGACCTCGGTCCGCCGCTCCAACGGCACGAGCTCGTCTCCCCGCTCGTACGTGCCGTCGGGGTGGACCCGCTCGAGGAAGAAGTCCGTGACGTCGGCCCCCATGTTGGTGACGCCCCACGCCAGGTCGGCGTTGTGCCCGATGATCACTCCCGGGGTGCCGGAGACGGAGAATCCGGCGACGTCGAAGGTGCAGTCCTGGTCGACGGCGGTGCAGTGCAGCCCCACCTGGTGCCAGAGTCCCGGCGTTCCGACCACGAGGTGCGGGTCATTGGCGAGCAGGGGGAGGCCGGAGGCGGTGTGGTCCCCGGAGATCGCGAAGGAGTTGGAGCCCACCCCGTCCACCGCTCCCCCGATGAGTTGGGGGACGGCTGCGAGGGCGAGGACGGTGGCGTCCACGGCGTCCGCTGCGGCGTGGTAGACGGCCGGGTCCTGCGGGAGAGCCGGCTCGTGGGCCGCATCGACCGCCTCGCCGGGGGCCGCGGTGGTGGTGGGCAGGACGATGGGTTCGTGGGCCTCGGCGGGATAGGCGGGGAAGAGTTCGGCCACGCGCTCGACGTTGCCGACGGCCCGGTAGGCCTGGGTGCGTTCGAGTTCCTCGGTGTAGTTGGCCTTCAGGTCCCAGGCGATCGCCTTCAGCCAGGTGAGGGAGTCCACGGGGGTCCACGGCTCGATGTCCGCGACCTCCACCTGCAGGCCCAGCACCGTGTACTCGACCGCGAGCTCCGAGGCCTCCCGGCCCTCGAGGTAGGTGTTGACACCGTCGGCGTACGCCTGGACGAGAGCCCGGGACTCCTCCCCGAGCATCTCCCACTCCTGCTCCGCGACCCGCCGCCATCCCAGGGTGCGGATCACCGCATCCGCCGTGCGCGCCGCCTCCACGTCCCCCACCAGCTCCGAGAGGCGCCCGGCGGCCACGTGGCGCCGGTAGTCCATCTCGAAGAACCGGTCCTGGGCGTGCACGTAGCCCTGGGCGAGGAACAGGTCGCGATCGGACTCGGCCCAGAGATGGGGCACGCCGAGGGAATCGCGGGTCACGGTCACGGGGGCGTCGAGTGCGTCGATGGTGATGGTTCCCGCCGTGGCGGGCAGCGGGCGCCGTGCCACCCACGCGGCGAGGGCGATCCCGCCCACGAGGGCCACCACGAGCAGCGCGGACAGCGCGACGACGATCCTGCGGATGATCCCTCTCCGTGCGCTCACTGTGGCAGCCTATCCGGCGGCCTCCCCCGGGGCCGACAGTTGCGCCGATGAGGGAGTAGAATTGGCACTCCAGGGCTCTGAGTGCCAGCCCGTGCCGGAGGGACACACATGCCGACGTACGCCTACCGCTGCACCAGGTGCAACGAGGAATTCGACATCTACCAGCGCTTCGACGAGGAGTCGCTGACCAACTGCCCGCGCTGCGACGCCCCGCTGCGCAAGCTCTTCTCCCCCTCGGGGATCGTCTTCAAGGGCCAGGGCTTCTACCGGACGGACTCGCGCTCCTCCACGAAGCCCTCCCGGCCCTCGCCCTCGCCCTCGCCCAAACCGTCATCCACCACCACGAAGAGCGACTGACCGTCCACAGGCGTCCCTCCCCCGGCGTGGTACCGCCGCGGCCGCGGCCTAGCCTGCCCGCATGGCACTCCTCCGGCAGCGGTCACGATTCGTGGCCCTCTCGCCCGCCTGGCGCGGCGCGCTGTGGCGCTGGCGCCACGCCTTCCTCGCCGTCGCCCTCCTGACCTCCGTCCTCCTCCTCGCCGAGGTCCTCGCTCCCCCGCCGGCGCGTCCGGCGGTGGTGGTCCTCGCCCGGGACGTCCCGGCGGGTCACGACCTCGCCGCAGCGGACCTGACGCTCGGCGACGCCGCCGCACCGGCGTCGTCCTTCGCGGCGGCCGGCGACGTCGTCGGGAGGCGACTCGCCGTGGGCCTCCCCGCCGGCACCGTGGTCTCGGCCGAGATGCTGCTGGGGCCCGGACTCGCCGATGGGGCGCCGCCCGGGCACCTGGTGCTGCCGGTCGCGGTCGCGGACCCGGGCTCGGTGGCGCTGGCCACAAGTGGGAGAGTCGTCACACTCCTGGGGGCAGCGGCGGACGGATCGCCTGCGGTGCAGGTCTCTGACGTGCTCGTTTTGTCCGTCCTTGAGGAGTCCGAGAGCAGCGGTTTGATCTCGACGGCGGAGCGGTCCACGACGCTCATCGTGGCGGTTCCACGAAGGTTGGCTACTGTCGTCGTGGACGCCAGCGCACAGGGACCCCTCCGAGTGGCCGTGCCCACCGCGTTCCCCTGACCCAAACCAACCCCCTCTAGGAGAATCAATGCTGCAGGGCTTCAAGGAATTCATCACGCGCGGCAACGCCATCGACCTCGCGGTCGGCGTGATCATCGGTGGCGCGTTCGCCCCGATCGTCGCCGCCGTCACGGCGGTCCTCATGGGCATCATCGGTGGCCTCTTCGGCCAGCCCAACTTCGACCAGGTGGGCAGCTTCATGGTGAACGACGCCGAGATCCTCCCCGGCGCGATCGTCACCGCGATCATCAACTTCCTCATCGTGGCGGCCGCCCTCTACTTCTTCGTGGTCGTGCCGATGAACAAGCTGGCCGCCCGCCGCAAGGAGGAGAACACCGAGCCCGAGGCTCCCGCCGAGGACGTCCGGGTCCTCACCGAGATCCGCGACCTGCTCGCCGCTCGCTGATTCCAGCCCAAGCCAAGGGGCCGGCCCGCTCGGGCCGGCCCCTTCGCCGTGTCCGGGGACCCTCCGCAATGCCGCGGCGGACGTCGCCGGCGAGGCCGCCTGCCCTCACCAGTGCGGCGGGACGTTCTCCCGAAGTCTGGCGTCGTTCGAATCCGAGCCATCGCCCCACACCGAGTCGCAGTCCTCGGCGGCCCGGTTCGGGAGCACGGGCGCACCGGCCAGGGGTGCTCCCCCTGCGCGAGGTGGTGTGGCTGCAACCGGTGCCGCTCCAGTAGCTGCTGGCGCGGCGGCGTCGCCCAGCTCATCGGGCGCCGGCTGCTCGACGGCGGAGGGCCGGATCACGCGGCGGTGACGGCGCTCCCGGCGCTCCCCCGTCACTCCTCGGCCTCCTCCGCGTTCGCACCGTCCGCACTCTCCCCGGCCGGAGCGGCGGAGGCGGCGAGGTACCGGGCGGCCGCGGCCCGGAACGTCTCGTCCACGCGGGCGCCGCGCCGGGTCACCCCGAGGTGCTCGCGCATCGCCGCGCCCAGTTCCTCCTCCGAGCGTTCCGTGCCGTCCGAGGCCACCCAGGCGGCGAGCTCGTCCAGCTCGTCGTCCGTGTACTCCCGGGGATCGAGACCGGCGCGCAGCGGCATGGGCGTGGCGGGAACCGCCGCGACGGGGGCGACGTCGGCACCCACGGCCTCGGCGTCCGCCGCCACGGCCTCGGCGTCGTCCTCTGTTACGGGCTCGCCCTCCTCCGCCACGGGTTCGGGTTCCTCTCCCGACGCGGTCCAGACCCCGCTCGCCATGCCCGCGGGGCGGGGGGTGGCGGCCATGGCAGCGGTGACCTTGGCGGCGATCGCCGCAGCCTCGCGCTGCGGGTCCAGGAACACGGCGGTGGAGAACGCCATGTGCGGCACCCAGCCGTGCTGTTCGAGTCGTTCGACCCACAGCCGGTCACGGCGCCGCAGCGAGGGCTCCGCCACGTAGGCCGCGTCGTCGGTGAGCACCCCCACGAACAGCTCGCCGGGCCGGTCCGGGTGGCCCACCGCCAGCGGGAGCCGCACCCCACCCTCGAAGCCGTACCGCGGCACGACGGTGAGGCCGATGCGGCGGAGCCGGCCGGTGAGGTCGTGCAGGAGCCGGTCCGGCTCGCCCTCCGCGGGCTGGGAGCGTGCCTTGGAGGAGCCGGGTTCCGCCGGGGTGTCGGAGGCGAGGTCGAGAAGGTCGGCGAGCAGCTCCGCGCCCGGGTGGCCGAGCCTGTCCCGCTCGAGGTCCTCGGGGGCGAGGCAGGAGACCACGAGGAGGTTGTGCCGCACGGCGTCGAGGGCGTCGATCATGAGGGAGAGCCCCTCAGGCGAGGAGATCGGTCCGAACCGGTGCAGGACCCGGCCGTGCGGTGTCTTCGCGAAGCCCACGGAGAGGATCACCGTGTCGTACCGCAGCCCGCGGGCCTCCTCGACGTCCGTCACCGTGAACCGGTCAGGATCGGCGAGCCGGGGCGCGAGCGCGGGATCCTGACGGAGGGCCTCCCGGATCCGTTGGGCCGTCACGGCGGAGAGTGAGACGACGGCCAGGCTCTCCCCCGGCCGGCCCGCCCGTTCACGCACGAGCTCGACGACGCGGGCCACCTCGGCCTCGACACCCTCGACCGCCACCGCCCCGACTGCCGGCATGCCGTACCCCTCGACGAGGTGCAGCTGCAGCGTGGAGGGAGTGGGGCGGGCGGGCACCGAGTCGACGACCCCGTCGTAGCCGTGCCCCGCGAGGAAGGCGGCGAGGTGCTCCTCCCGCTGGGCGCGGTCGGTGGGGAGGGTGACGGCGGGAAGCGTGCCGGCGAGCTCGTCCGCCACGCCCGAGCCCCCGCGCGAGGAGTCGCCCACGAGCACCACCTGGCGGGCCCGCGCGACCGCCGCCACGACGTGGGCGGTCGGGAGGTGCTGGGCGCCATCGATGACGAGGAGGTCGACGTCGGTGCGGGGCGGGAGCACCTGGCCCACCAGCATCGCGGGGACGACCCAGATGGGGCGAACCCCGGTGAGGAGGGCGGGGAAGCGGGCGCGCAGGGAGCGGACGTTGGTCAGGTGCGGCCGGGAGAGCTCGCGCCACAGCTCCTGCGCGGCCGTCTTGTCCCGTTCGATGGTGCGCCCGAGCCTGCGCCCGACGGCGCGGCGCACCGGGCCGGGGAGGGACTTCACCTGCGCGCGGTCGAGGGCACGGAAGTGCTCGGCGAGACGGTTGAGGGTGGGCCCGTCGTAGCCGGAGAGATCGCCGTCGGACCGGAGGATTGACTCGAGCACGGACGCCCACCACGCCAGCTCGAGCTCGCCGGCCGCGGTCTCCGGGGCGACGCGGCGCGCCCGCAGGTCCTCGATGAGGGGGCCGAGCCCACGTTCCCGCAGGCTGGAGTTGAGGACGTTGATCTCCGGCAGGTAGCGCAGCGCCGAGGGGTCACGGCCGAGGGCGAGCAGCCGGTCACGCAGCGGCTCGAGCCCCGTGGCGGGCAGGTCGTCGTCGAACACGGGGGCAAGCTCGGCGAGCTGGTCGCGCGCCTCGAGGGCGGTGCGCTCGAGGTCCCCGAGTCCCTGGGGCAGGCGGGGCCAACCGCCGGCCGGGCAGTGGCGGCGCCACACCTCGCGCTGCTTCTGGACCCTGGCCAGCGCGCCGTGGAGGTCAGTGACGGGGCGACCCGGACGCAACAGGTCCCGTGCCTGCTTCGTGAGGCGGCGGCGGGTCGAGGCGGACATCTCGGCGCCGTGCGCACGGCGCCACTGGGGGGTGGCGGTGGCGATCACCATGTCGGCGGCCGAGCGCTCGAAGATCACGGGGGTGAAGACGTCGAGGGACTCGCGGATGCCGCCAAGCATCTCGATCTGCTCGAGCCAGGAGACGAGCGAGTCGGCCCGCTCCAGGCCGGTCTCGCGGGCCACCCTGCCGACGTCGGAGATCACCTGGGGCAGCGTGACCTCGGAGAGGATCTGGGTGAGTTCCAGGGCCCGCGTGGCATCCTTCGCCGAGGAGACGTGCGCCCCGAACCACGGAGTGTCGTGCCGCCGGACGGAGAAGCCCCCGAGGACCGCGAGGCGCGTGAGGTCGCCGGCGGCCTCCGTGCGGGCGGAGGAGTCGAGGCGGGCGATCGTGGCGTCGTCGAGCCGCACCTGCGTGTCCGGCCCCTCGGCGGAGGTGAGGTCCGCCAGGTGCTGCAGGGCGTCGTGGGCGGAGATGCCCCACGGGTCGCGGCGGCGGTGGAGGGCGGCGGTGTAGCGCTCGAGGCGGGAGCGGACGTCGAGGAGGGTCGCTCGCATGCGGCGGACGGCGTCGTCGTCCAGGTGGTCCTCGTACGGCAGAAGGCCGGAGCGGAGGCGCTCGGCGGCGCTGGCACGCCAGTGGGTCTCCTGGAGGTCGAGGACGAGATCGCCGAGGGAGGCCTCGGTGAGGGCCCGGATGGTGGCGCGGCCCGTGCGGCGGCTACCGGGCACGTACACGACGGTGCGGCCGGAGGCGGCAGCGTCGGCAAGGACGGCGGCGAGCGTCTCCGGGGCCTGGGAGCCCGGGCGGGCGTCGATGACGAGGCTGCGGCCGGTGACCACCTGGTCGATGACCCCCTGTTGCGCGGGGTCCAGGTCCCCCACCCCCCGCTCGGCGTCCGGGGCGCGGTCGAAGGGGTTGGTGGCGGGCAGGGGTGCGGCGAGCTCGCGCTTGGCCTCGATGTCCCCGGCGAGCGCGGCCACCACGGGGTGTGCGCGGAGGGACTGCTCCATGGCCGCGAGGTCGTCGAGCAGCATCTGGCCGGGGTGGAGGAACGGCCCCACGTGGATCCGCTCGGACATCTCGAAGTCCGCGAGGTGCAGCCGGCCGAGCTCGGCCAACTGGGTGAGGGTGGCCCGCGGGGAGAAGCCGTGCTCGGTGACGGACATGGCGGCGAGCGCGTCGAGGTCCGGGGAGGCGCCGGCGCGGTGCAGGGCCGCGACGAACTCCGGGTTCACCTCGATCCCCGGTTCGAGCCGCAGCTCGTAGTCCGTCTCCGGCCCCTCGACCTCGGCGAGCTGGAGGGGGCGGAGCACCAGGGGGGCGTGGACGAGGCGGAGATCGGGCTCGGGGCCGTCGCCGGCCACCAGGTCCGCCCAGTGCCCGATCCCGATGACCAGGTAGATCGGCGCGGTGGCGAAGCGCTGGGAGAACTCCTCGGCACGCTGCAGCACGGCCCGTGCCGTGCGGCGCGCCACCACGAGGGAGCTCGACTCCCGCACGAGGTTGGAGAGCCGTGTGGGCCGGCCCGCGTACAGCTGCGCGATCCCGGACGGATGCGCCTGGGTGAGGTCCACCAGGGCCCCGCCGAGCTGGGTGATGTCCGTGAGCGTGGAGGCACCGGCCAGTTCCCTGATGTCCGCCTGCCAGCGGGCGAGGGACCGGTCGAGGGGGGAGGGAGCGGCGGCGGTGGGGTCCGCGGAGGGTGCCGACGCCGTGGCGCCGTCGCCGGACGGTTCGGTCGGGCTCGCGGGCTCATTGGGATTGAGTGGACCGGTCGGGGTGACCGAATCGGTCGACGCGACGCCATCGGTCGGCTGCGCCGGGGACGGCGGCGACTCCGGGGAGGACGGCGACTCCGGGGAGGACGGAGTGCCCGCACGGGCGTCCACGGGGCGCCGTTCCGCTGCGGCCGGGGTGTCGGGCGAGGACGTGGGCGGCACGGCGTTGCGTCGGCGGGGGAAGTGCAGGGGCGGTGCCATTCTCACACGCTAACCAGCGCACCGACCGGGGCGAAATGGGCACGCCGCATGCGGCAACAGTGACTGCGCGCGAGGCTGCCGCTCCGACTGCGAGGCTCGCGGTCGCGGAGAGTGGAGGAGAGGCACTACATGAAAGAACGAAGTGCGACACGCAGGGGGGCAGGCGTCGCACTTCGTTCTTGACCTCAAGGATGCACGAGCGCGCGGCGGGATGCAACTTTAGGACATGGCAGGAAGCTGCCAAATTTCAGGACGCGCCGTCGTCATCTCTTCTCGACGACGACGGCGTGGTCCCGGAGCGTCAGGCGCACCTTCTCGCCGGGGCGCCGGACGTCGGAGACCTCGTGCTGCACGACCACGATCGGGTGATCCGGGAGGTCGAGCTGCACGTGCGTGCGCCGCAGGGATCCGAGGAAGCTCGAGGTCAGGACGCTGGCCGACTCCCCCTCGGGGCCGAGGATCACGTCCTCCGGCCGGACGAAGGCGGTGACTTCGCCGTCGGGCACGTTGTGGTTGAGCACCGAGACGGTGGCACCGAGCACGGAGACCATGCCGCGGGAGAGGGTGCCGGGCAGGCGGTTCGTGAGCCCGACGAACCCGGCGACGAACGGGGACACCGGGGTGGAGTAGAGCTCCTCCGGCGTGCCGATCTGCTCGATCCGGCCCTCGTTCATCACGGCGACGCGGTCGGCCACCGCGAGCGCCTCCTCCTGGTCGTGCGTGACGAACAGGGTGGTGATGCCCAGCTCGGTCTGGATGCGCCGGATCTCGTCGCGCAGCCCGGCGCGCACCTTGGCGTCGAGGGCGGAGAGGGGTTCGTCGAGCAGGAGCACGCGGGGCCGCGTCACGAGGGCACGCGCGAGGGCGACCCGCTGCTGCTGCCCGCCGCTGAGCTGGTGGGCGTAGCGCTTGCCGTGCTCGCCGAGGCCCACCAGGTCCAACGACTCCTGGGACCTGCGGCGGCGATCCTCCGCCGGGACCTTGCGCATCCGCAGCCCGAACTCGACGTTCTCCATCACGGTCAGGTGTGGGAAGAGGGAGTACTGCTGGAACACCATGCCGAGGTCACGCCGATTGGTCGGGACACCGGACACGTCCTCGTCCGCGATGTGGATGGAGCCCGCGGTGACCTCCTCGAGGCCGGCGAGGCACCGGAGCGCGGTGGTCTTGCCGCAGCCTGAGGGGCCGAGCAGCACCACGAGCTCACCGGGGTCCAGCACGAGGTCGACTCCGTCGAGGGCGCGCAGTCCCGGGAACTCCTTGACGACCCCCCGGAGTTCCACGCGGGTGCCACCCACGGGGTCGAGCGACGGCGGCGTCGTCGGCGTGGCGGGGGTGGCGGTCATGAGGGCCTCCTCGACGGCCGCGAGGAGCGGCCAAGGATGAACAGGAGCAGGAACCCGAACGCGAGCGCGAGCAGGGCGAAGATCACGGCCGCGTAGGGGTCGGAGCGGGACACCTGCACCACGGCGGTCTGCAGGTTGATCCGGTTCAGCAGGGACGCGATCGTGTACTCGCCCAGCACCACCGCCACGGAGATGACCGCGGCGGCGAGCATCCCGCGCCGCAGGTTGGGGACGATGACCCGGGCGATGACGGTACCCCAGCCCGCGCCAAGGGTGCGGGCGGCCTCCGCCAGCGTGACGACGTCGACCGAGATGAGGTTCGCCTGGATGGCCCGGTACGCGTAGGGCAGGACGAGGATGACGTAGGCGAAGGACAGCGTCCACGCGTTGGCCCCGAAGAACCGCGCCACCACGGAGTAGACCGGGGCCAGGCCGACGACGAGGACGATCGCGGGGATCGTGATCGGCAGGAGGCAGATCAGTTCCAGCGGCCGCTCGAGCCGCGGCAGGCGCAGCTTGACGAGCACCATCGTCGGGACGAGCAGGATGAGCATGAGAACGACGGTCACGACGGCGAGGATGAGCGAGTTGGTCACGCCGCGGAACAGGTTGCGATAGGTGCGCTCGTTCTCGGGGTCGAAGATCGCGGTCCAGTGGCCCAGGTTGTACCCGCCGTCGAGCCCGGCCCGGAGCGAGAACTCGAGCATCGCGACGATCGGGATCAGGAAGATGACCCCCACCACCGTCAGGACGACGAGGCGGGTGGTGCGCGACGGCGCGATCTGCGTCCTCATCGCTGCCACCTCTGGGTACGTCGCTGCAGCACCGAGTAGCCGGCCATGACCACGACCATGACGACGATCATCCCCAGCGCGAGGGCGCCGGCCATGTTCTGCCGGCCGAGCACCGTCTCGGAGACGAGCGCGGCGCGGATCTGGAGGGGCACGATCTGGGCGCCCTGGCTGATGAGGGCGGCGGCGGTGGCGAACGCGGAGAACCCGTTGGCGAAGAGGAGGAGGGTGCTCCCGAGGAAGGACGGCAGCAGGACCGGGATCGCCACGCGGGTCCAGAAGACGCGGCGCGAGCCACCGAGGGTGGCCACCGCCTCCGCCCACTGGGGCTTGAGGCCCTCCAACGCCGGCATGAACGTGATCACCATCAGGGGGATCTGGAAATAGAGGTAGACCACCAGCAGGCCCGGCACCTGGTACAACCAGACGCCGCCCTCGAAGATGTTGATCCCGAAGCTCGTGAGCAGCCATTGGGTGATGAGGCCCTGGATACCGATCGTGGCGATGAACGCGAAGGCGAGCATGACGCCGCCGAACTGGGCGAGCACGCCGCTGGCGGAGTCCACCACGGTACGGAGCATGCCGTCCGGCCGGCTGCCGAGGAGGGCGTAGCACACGAGGGCACCCACCACGGCACCGACCACGGCGGTGAAGCCCGCCACCCACGCGGAGGACACGAAGGTCTGCAGGATGGCCGGCTCGAAGAGGCCGGACATGTTGTTCCAGGTGAACGCGCCGTCGTCGGTGAAGAAGCCCGAACCTGCTGCCAGAACGGTCGGGATCAGGAGGAAGAGGATGACGTAGACCGCGAAGGGGGTGAGCCCCAGCAGGGCCCACCCCCCACGTGCGTGGTTCACGAGATCGCCGCGGCCCACTGCTCGGCGAGCAGCGCGGCGGCCGCCTCGGTCTGCTCGGCGGTGAACTGGACGAGGTCCTCGGGCATCGCGCCGACGGCGTCGAGGGCGGCCTGGTCAACCGTGCCCGCGTCCACCATGGCCTGGAGGCGCACCGGGTACGCACCGGCGGCGAGGTAGAGGTTCTGGACCTGGCCCGAGAAACACCTCGTTGCCCAGCAGGTCGATCTGCCGGACAGCATCGCGGTCTGAAGCCAGCACGGGATCGGCCGGCCGGGTGACGTGCAGGTTGAGCGTGATCGCCACCTGTGCGCCCGGCAACTCCTCGCGGATCGTCGTGGCAGCGAGCCCGTGTGCCAGGTTGAGGTGGTGTGCGGCCGTGAGCGATCCGGCCGCGTCGACCACGCCGGGGGCGTGCACGCCGGACCCGTAGCCGAGGAAGGCGGAGCACCACGGCTCGTTCAGCGTGGTCCAGACCTCCACGAGATCGCCGAACTCCCGCGCCATGAGCCGGGCGTACTCGGCGAACGCGGTTGCGGTCTGGCGAGCGCGCCACCCGCCCCGGTCCTCCAGTTCCTGCGGCAGGTCCCAGTGGTAGAGCGTCACCCAGGGTGCGATCCCGCGGTCGCGCAGCGCCGTCAGCAGTGAGCGGTAGAAAGCCACGCCCTTCAGGTTCAGCGGACCGCTGCCGCCGGGCTGCACCCGCGGCCAGGAGATCGAGAGCCGGTAGGCGTCCAACCCGAGGCCCGCCATCAGGTCCACGTCCTCACGCCACCGGTGGTAGTGGTCGCAGGCCACGTCGCCGGTGGACCCGTCCTTGATCCGTCCGGGCGTGTGGCTCATCGTGTCCCAGATGGAGGGCCCGCGGCCGTCGTCGTGCGCTGCACCCTCGATCTGGTAGGCGGCCGTCGCGGCGCCGAGCACGAAGCCCTTGGGCAGCCGCTCAGTCATCGCCGAGCCTCTGCCACGAGCGCGCCACCCGAGTACGCCTCGGCCCGCCACCCGCCGTCGGGGGCGTCGTCACCCGTCACGCGGACGACGCTGTCGCGCACGGCGACCCGGACCTTGCGTGCCGGCGCACTTGCCGCCGCTCGCGCGGGGATCCGTACCGTGACCTCAGCCTCGCCGACCTCGAAGGCCTGGAGGACGACGTCGTCCAGGGAGTACTCCGGTCGCTCGGTGCCCATCGCCCGCGCGATGACGGCGCCGGGCCGCACGTACAGGGGCAGGGACATCGGGCCGTGGGTCTCCCGCACCCAGCGGGGCCCGGTGACGGTCTGGTGGGTGAGGAGGTGGGTCCAGACCCCGTCCGGGATGTAGACGCTCACCTCCCCGTCGGCGGAGAACACGGGCGCCACGAGCAGGTCCGGGCCGAGCATGTACTGGGTGTCGATGGTGGCGCACGCCGGGTCCTCCGGGAAGGCGAGCACCATCGGCCGCATCATCGGCGTCCCGCGTTCCTGGGCCTCCCTTGCCGCGGCCGCGAGGTATGGCATCAGGGAGAGCTTCAGCCGGGAGAACACCCGGGTGACCTCCACGGTCTCCTCGTCGAAGAGCCACGGCACCCGATACGACCCGGAGCCGTGGAAGCGGCTGTGCGAGCTGAGCATCCCGAACGCGATCCAACGCTTGAACACCTCGGTGTCCGGGGTTCCCTCGAACCCGCCGATGTCATGACTCCAGTAGGCGAAGCCGGACATCGCAAGCGAAAGCCCCCCGCGGAGGGTCTCGGCCATCGAGACGAACGTGGACTCGTTGTCCCCACCCCAGTGCACCGGGAATTGCTGCCCCCCGGCGGTGGCGGACCGGGCGAACAGAACCGCCTCGCCCTCACCACGCACCTCGCGGAGCAGCTCGAACACCGCCTTGTTGTAGAGGTGGGTGTAGTAGTTGTGCATCCGCTGCGGGTCGGACCCGTCATGCCAGACGACGTCGGTGGGGATGCGCTCCCCGAAGTCCGTCTTGAAGGAGTCGACCCCCATGTCGAGCAGGGTGCGCAGCTTCCCGGTGAACCAGGCGGTGGCCTCCGGGTTGGTGAAGTCAGGCAAGGCCATGCCGGCCTGCCACTGGTCCCACTGGAACACCGACCCGTCCGGGCGCCGCACGAGGTACCCCGCCTGGCGGCCCTCCTCGAACAGTTCCCCCTGCTGGGCGATGTACGGGTTGATCCACACGCACACCTTCAGGCCACGATCGTGCAAATCCCGGATCAGTCCTTCCGGGTCGGAGAAGGTGTCCGGGTCCCAGACGAAGTCCACCCAGTGGAAACCCCGCATCCAGAAGCAGTCGAAGTGGAACACCGAGAGCGGCAGGCCCCGCTCGGCCATGCCGTCCACGAAGGAGAGCACCGTCTCTGCGTCGTAGTCAGTGGTGAACGACGTCGAGAGCCAGGTCCCGTAGGACCAGTCGGGGACCGCCGGTGGTCGCCCTGTCAGGTCGGTGTATCGATCCAGCACGTCCGCCGGGGTGGGTCCGGCAATCACGAGGTACTCAAGGACCTCTCCCGGCACGGAGAACTGCACCCGGGAGACGACCTCGCTGGCGACCTCGAAGGACACCCGGTCCGGGGAGTCCACGAACACCCCGTAGCCGCGGTTGGAGACGTAGAACGGGACGTTCTTGTAGGCCTGCTCGCTGCAGGTGCCCCCGTCCTCGTTCCAGATGTCCACCACCTGGCCGTTCTTGGCGAAGGCGCCGAACCGTTCCCCCAGGCCGTACACGTACTCGCCGACGTCGAGGGTGAGCTGCTCGTGCGTGAACGTACCCTCCGGGCCGGTGACGTGCGCGATGGAGCGGGGGATGGAGGAGGTGACCACGCGGTCGCCGTCACGGAAGGTGAGCAGCCAGTCGCCGTCGTCGGCGAACGTGGCGGACAGGCGTCCGGCGGTCAGCGTCCGGCCCTCGACGACGCTGCCCCCCTCTCCCGCGACGTCGAAGCGCGGGTGGGCGGGCAGCCCGCCCAGGTGGTGGGCGAGACGCACCCGTATTACGCCGTCGGCCACCCCGGTGAGCGTGACGGTGAGCAGCGGGCGGTTGAGGGTGTCGCCGCGCCCGGCCACGCGCCCGGCAGCGACGTACGCGGTGAGCGTGTCCGCGCTGGTGCGGACCCCCACGATCTGGGTGCCGCGCAGGACGGTGAGACCCTCGCGGGTCTTCCAGTAGCCGTCGGTGAACTTCATGGAGGGTCCTTTACTTGACTGCGCCTGCGGTGATGCCGCGCGTGAGGGTGCGTTGGAAGATGAGGAAGAAGAGGACCGCGGGCAGCAGGGAGATGAGCGAGCCCGCGTTGATGGTTGGGACGTCCATGAGTCGGTCGCCCTGGAGTGCGGCGAGGGCCACGGGGATGGTCTGGGACGAGTTGTCGATGAGCATGACGAGGGGGATGTAGAACTCGTTCCATGTCCAGATGAAGAAGAAGATCATCAGGACGGAGAGGGTGGGACGGGTGATCGGGTAGACCACTCGCCAGAGGATCGTCCAGCGCGAGGCGCCGTCGAGACGCGCCGCTTCGAGGAGTGCCGGCGGGAAGGTGCCGAGCACCGAGGCCAGCAGGTAGGTCCCGAAGGCGCTCTGGATGACGGTGAAGATGATGACCACGGCCCAGATGGAGTTGTAGAGGCCCACCTGCTTGGCCATGAAGTACAGCGGGTAGACGAGGGACTCCTGGGGGATCATGTTCGCCAGCATGAACAGGCCCACCAGCCAGAGCCGGCCGCGGACCCGGCCGATGCCGAGGGCGTAGGCGTTGAGCAGCGAGACGAGGGTGGCGGCAACGGCCACGGTCCCGGAGATGACGATCGAGTTCCAGAGCTTCTCCGGGTAGTCCACCCGGTTCCAGAAGTTGATGAGCCCGTCGAAGTACAGGTCGGTGGGCAGGGTCAGGGGGCCGGCGTTGGAGTACTCCTGTGGGGACTTGAACGCGTTCAGCAGCATGATGACGAACGGGATCATCATGGCGATCCCACCCACGGTGATGACTCCGAGGATGACCCAGCGCATGGCACCACGCCGGTGGCGGCTGCGCGCAGGGGTGACCGGGCCGGTGGTGGGTGTGGTGGTGACGACGGCGGTGCTCATCGGCCTTCCGCCTCCTTCCGTTCGCTACGGGCCTGCAGGACCATGAAGATCGCGGCCACCAGCAGGACGATCACCGTGAGGACGGTGGCGATGGCGGCGCCGTAGCCGACCTGGGACTTCGGGAAGAAGTTCTGGTAGGCGAAGTAGGACGGCACGTTGGTGGAGTTCTCCGGACCGCCCCGGGTCAGGACGTAGATGGGTCCGAACACCTTCAGCGCGGCGATGGTGCAGGTGAGGGTGACGACGAAGGTCTCAGGCTTGATCTGGGGCAGGGTGATGGCACGGAAGCGCGTGAACCAGCCGGCGCCGTCGAGCTCGGCCGCCTCGTACAGCTCGGGGTCCACGCGCTGGAGCGCGGACATGAAGATGACCACCGGGTAGCCGACCTGGACCCAGACCATGACCGCCATGACAGAGGGGAGGGCGGTGTCGGTGCTGCCCAGCCAGTTCAGTGCCATGCCGTCCAGGCCGAGGGAACGGAGGACCACGTTGAGGGCACCGGTCTGCGGGTTGAGGATCCAGCTCCACAGGATGCCGACCACGGTGACGGGCAGGATCTGCGGGAGGTAGTAGACCGCTCGGAGGCCCGACGAGACGGATCCGGAGAACTTCTTGCCGATGTAGTCGAAGAGCACGGCGGCCAGCAGGAGGCCGAGCAGGGTGGGGACCACCACCATCGCGACGATCATGGCGATCGAGTTCCGGAACGAGGTCCAGAAGACCTCATCCTGGAACAGCCGCACGTAGTTCTCCAGGCCGATGAACGTGGGGTCGCCGAGGCCGGGCCAGCGGGTGAGGCTGAAGTAGATGTTCATGACGAAGGGCAGCACGATGATCGCGAGGAACAGTGCGCCCCCGGGGACGAGGTAGGCCCAGTAGGACACCTCGCCACGGATTCTCGGAAGGGTGGTGGTGGCTGTGGTGCTCATGTCGGTTCCCTGGTGTGGGCCGGTGCGGGGGGCCGGGGTGGGCGGCCCCCCGCAGCGACGTCAGCCGGCGTTCGCGACGCCCTGGTCGTAGGCGGCGCCCAGCTCGTCCAGCACGGTGGCCGGTTCGGCGGAGCCGTTGATGAGCTTCTGGACGGAGTTGACGATCACGTCGTAGAAGCCCGGGACCGGCCAGTCGGGGTAGAAGGCGAGGCCGTCGTTCTCCAGGACCTCGTTGAAGGCCGTGATGAGTTCCTGGCTCTTTGCGTCGGTGATGTCCGCGGGGTCGGCCGCCACGGGGAGTCCGCCGTTGTTGCCGAGGATCGCCTGGATCTCGGGGCGCATGGTGATGTCGATGAAGTCGTAGGCCAGCTCCGGTGCCTTGGAGTTGGTGGGCACCACCCAGAGGTTGCCGGAGGAGCCGGCGTTGAACGTGTTGCCGGGGAAGTTGAAGACGCCCCACTCGAAGCCGTCGATCTCGTCCACCAGGCGCCCGTACCACCACGAGCCGGAGACCATCATCGGGTAGGTGCCGTTGATGAACGCCACGCCCATGTCCTCGGCCTTCAGTGAGGCGGAGTCGGAGGCGACGTAGCCGGCGTCCACCCACTCGGCGAAGGTCTCGGCGCCGAAGGTCAGCTCGGGACCCTGCCAGTCCACCGGACCGGTGAACATCTGGTAGTCGGTGATCCACTGGCGGTCCACCTGCGAAAGGGTGAGCTGGTAGAACAGCTGGCCGGCCGGGTACTCAGCTCCCGCCATACCCAAC
The DNA here is from genome assembly GCA_002304945.1 of Actinomycetales bacterium UBA1416. Taxonomy (GTDB): domain Bacteria; phylum Actinomycetota; class Actinomycetes; order Actinomycetales; family Actinomycetaceae; genus UBA1383. The sequence continues at coordinate 30,577 of DBPQ01000001.1, forward strand.
GGCGTGACGCCCTCGGCGACGAAGGTGTCCATCACCTCGACCATCTCGTCGAGTGACGTCGGGACCTCGACGCCGGCGTCCTCGAACATCGCCTTGTTGTAGTACACGGTGACGAACTCGCCGTAGTTCGGGATCCCGAACCAGTTGCCGGAGCCCATCACGCCGCTCTCGTCGTACTGGGCGGTGGTGGCGAGCGAGGGCGAGAGCATGTCGGTCCAGCCGCGCTCATCGGCCACGGCGGTGATGTCCGTCAGGAGTCCTTGGGAGGAGAGCAGGCCGGTGGTGGCGTTGCCCTTGTTGTACTCCATGATGTCCGGTCCTTCGTCCGAACTGAGGATCATGCCGGCAGTCTGCTGGATCTGCTCGAAGGACTTCTCCTCGAACTCGATCGTGACCCCCGGGTGCTCCTCCTCGAACACCTTGATCGCTTCGGCCCACGCGATGCCCATGGCACCGTTCGGGGACTCGTAGTGCCAGAGCTTGAGGCTGGTGGCGTCGGCGGTCCCGCCGTCGCCACCTCCGCCGTCGTCGCTGCCGGAGCAGGCGGTCAGGCCTGCGGCCAGCGCGACCGCGCCGGTGAGGGCTGCGAGCCGGGTTGGTGTGGTGCGCATTTCTCTATCTCCTTGTTGGGGTGTTGTGGCGGATCAGGGGTGGGTGCGGTGCGGCGGCGGCGCCACCGAGCCGCGCTCGACGAGGTCACAGCACGTGAGCACGCCTGGGGGGACTCCCTCCCCGCGGATCACGGTTAGGAGGGAGTCGATGGCCGCGGCGCCGGCCTCTGCGCCTTGAACGTCGAAGCTGGAGAGCGGGGGGCTGTACAGGGATGCGACGCCGGGTGATGTCACCACGGAGAGGACGGAAACATCCCCGGGGATGACGAGACCGCGCGCGTGAAGTTCCGCGAGGACACCGAACGCGGCGTCCTCGTTCATTGTCAGCACCGCTGTCAGGTCGGGGTCCGTGGAGAGCAGGTCGCTCAACGCCTGGCGCCCCGCCACGGGCGACTCGTCGCAGAACACCTCGTGGCAGCTCAGACCGAGCTGGGCGACGATGTCGGCGAACGCGCCAGATGCTCGAACGCCTGCACCGTAGCGGTGTCCGTGAGTGGACGAGGCGTGGTTGACCAGACCGAGGTGGGTGTGCCCGAGCCGGCTCAGGTGCTCGACGGCGTGCACGACGGTGGCTGCGAAGTCGACATCGACCCACGCGATTCCATCGCTGTCGGCCGTGCGGCCGATCATTGCGAACGGGATCTGCTGGTCGCGGAGCGCAACGACGCGCGGGTCCGTCAGCTCGATCTCCATCAGGAGAATGGCGTCCGCCTTGCCCGCCCGGACGAGCTCCACGATCTGGTCAGGCTCCGTGTGAGGCCAGACAACCAGGTCATAGCCCATCTCGTTCGCTCGGGCGTGGGCACCACGCACGAACTCCGTGGCGGTGCGGGAGATCCCCAGGTGCAGCAGTGGATAGACAAGCGCGATGACCTGGGTACGACGGCTCGCCAGTGTGACCGCCGCAGCGTTGCGACGGAAGTCAAGGCGTGCGATCGCGGCGTGGACCCGGTCCTTCGTCGCCTGGGATACCGGGCGCTGCCCGGACAGGACGTATGACACCGTCGACAGCGACACCCCGGCCTCGCGCGCGACATCCTGCATCGTGGCGTGCTGCGTGCGGTGACTCGTCTGCGTCTCCATGCGCCAGCCTCCTCGCCGATCCAAGGCCCGATAGCGAATCATCGAAGCGCTTCGATGAGCAGACTACGGCGTGTGAGCGGATTAGTTCAATGGCGAAACGATGCGTTTTGGTAACAATCTGATAACGCGGCCGTGCCGCTGTGCGCGCACTCGCGCTCGACAGCGGCGTTCGCGGAGGACCACAGTGGGCTCTGGGCGAGTGGGAATCCGCCCGTGGACGTCAGCGTCGCCGACGTCCACGCCTGAGAGCTTCTCAAGCCCCCAATCGGCACGCGCCCTCCCGCCCGCCGGGCCAACGGGAAAGCCCCCGACCGGTGGCGGTGGCCCATCCTCCTGGCGGGTGCTCGTTGTCGGCAGATGCCGCACTCCTCTCACCGGTACGGTCGTAATGGTGCGCACCAGCGGTTCTCACAGAAGTGTCAACCCGGACACGAGCAAGGAGTCGGACATGACTGTCACCGCGAGCACCCGCCGCTTCTACCGGGTCAAGGAAGTCTCGAAGATGACCGGGCTTCCCCTCAGCAGCGTCTACTGGCTCATCACCAAGGGACAGATCCCATCACGCAAGGTCGGCGGCACGGTCCTCGTCCCCGCAGCGTGGCTGGACAGCGCCGCCGCGAACGAGGCTGCCGCCGAAGCGTCCTGACGTCGCCATCACCAAGCGCACGCTGCCCTCAGGAGCACCCTCCTTAGGAGGACGGCGATACCCCCTCCGGCACCTCCGATCATTCCAAATGTGCTGGTCACCGGCGTGCGAGCTCACGTCCGGCGCGGCTGTTACGACGGCTCGCCGCTGTCCATTGACCATTCACGGGCCCCGCGAAGTGGGAATCTCCGCGGCAGACATCCCGGGTTGAAGTCGCAGACTGGACGGGCGCGGCCAAGGCCACCCGGCCTCACCGATCACTCGTGGTTGTTTAGCAGCCCGGCAACGAGGGCCGCTGCCGTCGGGGCGCCAGCCCGCTGGAGGGCAGCGATGGTCGACTCGTCAGTGGCTCCTCGTAGGCGCTCTACCGACGTGGCATGGACGGTGAGCATCTGCGACGGGAACTCGGTCACGAGTGCACTCAGCAGAGCGTCGGGCGTCATCACCTCCAAGCCGAGCGCTGCAACCACCGCAGCGGGGAAGTCCCTCGTGTTCGCCGTGCACAGCACCGTGGCCTCGGCCGCGATCGCCGCCGCGAGGACGTGGCGATCGCCTTCATCCGGAAGTAAGAAGGAAGCCACCGCCTCGAGGTGCTCCGGGGCAACTTCGACCTCGGCGTACGGGAACGCCCCGTTCATTGCGTCGATCAGCCGCGCGCCCGACTCGGCGATGAAGGCAGCAACATTCTCGATCAGATGCTCCACCGTCTCCTCAAGGACTGCCGCGCTCCACGCCACAGCGATGACTTCCTCATCGGCGGCGTAGAGGAGGTAGTCACGCAGCACCCGGGAGTAGAGCACGTTCGCGTCAACAAACACCACCCTGACAAGTCCGGGAAGCGCGGGACCGTCCGTCACTCCGTCAGGCCCAGCTCGTTTTGCGCATGGGCCAAGTCGGCCAGCGCCGCACGACGGCGAGGACGTTCGGCACCCAGGAACGCCTCAATCGACTCCACCCGAATGCGATGGTGCGCCCCCACCTTCCGGAACTCCAACAGTCCCTGATCGAGCAGCTTCCGCACCTGCGGGCGCGACATCCCAAGCAGTACCGCTGCCTCGTTCGGGGTGACCTCGGCATTACCGCGCGTGAGAAGCACCTGCTGGCCACGCACACGCGCATCGACCACACGAGCCACCAGCTCGGCGGTCTCCCGCGACAGCGACACGCGCACCTCGTCGCCCGCAACTGCCAAAGCACGATGCAGCGCCTCGGCATCACGGTCCAGCGTCTTCACCACAGCCCACTCCATCTGCTTTAACTGAACTATCTGAAACAACTATACGGCGGTACGGGCAACTGCACCAGACTCAGGACATCGCGGCGCGGGTGTTCCCGCGGGCGTCCAGACAACGTCAGAGTCCTTCGAGCGCCCCGTCGACAACGGTCGTCCACAAGCGGAATGTCCACCGGTACGACGCCCCAGTGACCTTGAACGTCCCGTGGCTTACATGACGCACACGGGGGTCACCAGTTCGACGTGGGCCGCGCCCACCGCGGTTGCGAGAAGAACCGATCAACGCTGTGCCGAACGTCGATTCCCCGATCTCGAGGTCGGACCGGCGGAGACCCGAAAACGGCCTGACAGATGCGATCGTCGAGGGAGACCGTTTGCGGTTTGCCAGCAGTCCACGGAAGTGCCTGCCATAGTCGACACTTGATCGACGTCGTCGAGCCCGATGAGTTCGAGACGTGGCTGCTGAAACTGAAGGACAGCCGTGGCACGCAATGATCATGAGTGAGAAGTACAAGCGCTTCGACGCCGCCGAGTTCGGATTGCCCTCCGCGGGCCTGCGCTTCGAGTTGCACCCGCTCGCAGGAACCGCGCGACGCCGTCGACTTGTTCTCCTCCTCGCAGTTGGAGCCACTGTGGCGTTGGCGGGATGCCGCGGTGAGGCCGCCGGCTCCTCTGCGGGGGGTTGCGAGGCGCCACGAGTCATCGCCGAACAGGCTGAGGCCTCGCCAGGCGAGCGCCTGGAGATCAGCGGCACCGGGTTCTTCGACGGATGCGTCGACACCTCGGCAAACGGCACCCCCGAGGGTGACATGTCCCCTTACGCCACCGTTGCCATCGTGGTGACCCAGGACGGGAGCGTCGTCGTGGAACAGGTTGCAGTGCCCGTGGAGCCGGACGGGACCTTCGAGACCACCCTCGTTCTGCCTGAGGACCTCAGCACTGAGCCCATCACCGTCACCGCGCCTGACATTGCTGGCACGGAACCTGTCGTGCTCACGATCAGCGCTTCGTAAGGCCCCCGCGACGCTGCGCCTCGCCCAGCCTCAGCCTGTACGTTCGCGAACCGGCGTCCGCACTTCTGCGATCCCCGGATCCGTGGTCTCGCGGGGTCCGGTGCACACTCGTGCGCTGGCGTGCACGGTCTGGTTCCGGTCCATCTCCTCCCTCCCGGCGCTCTGACGGTCCCGCGCCGGAGACCTCCGGGCAGCTCATGTCGCCCAGGCCGCCTGACGGCGCCGCCCGGTTCATTTCGAAGCCGGGGCTCGGGCTTCGGCAGCCCGTAATCACCACGGATCTCGAACGCATCGCGCACCAGAAGGAGGGGCCCGATACCCTCACAGGTGAAGCGGGTATCGGCCAAGTTCCAGGTCGTCCAGGCCCCAGGAGCCACGATCAGTCGTCGCCACCAGAAGCGATGGATGCATGTGAGATGAGAACTCGCGCCCCGAGACCGTCGGAACCCACCCGGGCCGTGCGCCACTGACCATTCACTGGCCACGCGGGCCGAAAATGGGGCCCCTGAGGGGACTGACCAGACAGACCAACCGGAAAAACAGCCGGTCTGACCTGCGGTGATGCTCTGGTGCCCCCGGCGCGATTCGAACGCGCGACACCCGCTTTAGGAGAGCGGTGCTCTATCCCCTGAGCTACGGGGGCCAGGAGTGCGTGCCCCAGTCTACAAGAGCATCGAACTGGTGGATTCGGGCGGGCCAGCCCCGGTCCCACCCCGAGCCTGCCGCCACGGTGACGCGTCCCCCGGGGCTGTGAGCAGTTGCGTGCACATGCGCAACCAACTGCTCACGGACTCGGGACTCGCCGGGCGGCGTCGCACGCGAAGGGGCGGGAAGCGGAAGCGCTGCCCCTCCCCTACCATTGGCATCGTGCCAGACATGAGGGTCCTCGCACCCAACTACACCCCCCTCGACATCACCCTCTCCCACGGGGAGGGAGCGTGGGTCACCGACATCCACGGGGACCGATACCTCGACTGCCTCGCCGGGTACTCGGCAGTCAACTTCGGCCATGCCAACCCGCGCCTGGTGGCCGCCGCGCAGGAACAGGTCGGGACGCTCACCCTCGTCTCCCGCGCCTTCAACCACGAGCTCCTCGTCCCGTACGCCGAGGCCCTCACCTCCCTCACGGGCACCGAGACCATGCTCCCCATGAACACGGGTGCCGAGGCCGTGGAGACCGCCATCAAGGCGGCCCGCAAGTGGGGGTACCTCGTCAAGCACATCCCGGACGACCGCGCGAACATCGTGGTCGCGGCGAACTCGTTCCACGGGCGCACCACCACGATCATCTCGTTCTCCACGGACGAGAAGGCCCGGGACCACTACGGCCCGTACACGCCCGGTTTCACCATCGTGCCCTACGACGACGCCGCCGCCGTCGCCGCGGCGATGACCGAGTACACGGTCGCCATCCTCATCGAACCGATACAGGGCGAGGCGGGGGTCGTCATCCCCACGCCGGACTACCTGCCGCGCCTCCGCGCGATCGCGGACGAGTGGGGGGCCCTCCTCATCGTGGACGAGATCCAGGCGGGCCTCGGACGCACGGGCTGGACGCTCGACCAGCAGCGGATCGGGGTGAAGGCGGACCTCACCACCCTCGGCAAGGCCCTGGGCGGCGGGATCATGCCGGTCTCCGCCGTCGTCGGGCTGCACGACGTGCTCTCGCTGATGACGCCGGGCACCCACGGGTCCACGTTCGGCGGCAACCCGCTGGCCGCGCGGATCGGCCTCGAGGTGGTCTCGATGCTGGAGACGGGCGAGTACCAGCAGCGCGCCCGTGACCTCGAGGGCTACTTCGGCGAGCGCCTCGACGAACTCGCCGCGGACGGCCTCGTGAACGCCACCCGCCACGTCGGGCTGTGGGCGGGAGTGGACGCCAACCCGCGCCTCGGACTGACGGGCCGGCAGATCTGCGAGGGGCTCCAGGCCCGGGGCGTGCTCGCCAAGGACACGCACGGCTCGACCATCCGCCTGGCGCCCCCGCTCGTCATCGAACGGGACGAACTCGCCCTCGCGATGGACGCGCTCGCGGACACGCTGCACGCCGCGCACCGCGAACTCGCCGTCGTCACTGTCGCCTGACCGCCGCGGAGGAGCGCTCAGCTCCACGCGGCCGCGGTCGCGCTGCCGCGCTCCGGCCAGTCGCGCCGGCCAGTCGCTCCGGCCAGTCGCTCCGGCCAGTCGCTCCGGCGAGTCGCGCCTGCCGGTCCCCCCGCGCCGGCTACTACTGCTGCCAGGGGAACCGGGTCGGGAACTCGCCCTCGTCGTCGAGCTTGGCGGGCACCGCCATGACGGGGCAGTCGGAGTGCGCGATCACGGTCTGCGACGTCGACCCCAGGAGGAGGCCCGCGAAGCCGCCACGGCCGCGCGTGCCGACCACGAGCAGGTCGACGGCGGTGGAGAACTCCGTGAGGAGCGCCGCCGGGCTGCCATCGAGGGCGTGCCGGCGAACGGTCACGGTCGAATCGCCGAGCGCCTGGTCGACCGTGACGTTGAGGCCCTCGCGCACGTCGGCGAGCAACTCGTCGCGGTCGATGTTGCCGGGCATCCACGCCATGGCGCCGGCACCCTGCCCGATCGGGACGGCCGCGACCGCGGTGAGCTCGGCGTTCCACACCTCCGCCTCCTGGATGGCCCGCTTGAGGGCCACCTTGGCGGACGCGGAGCCGTCGACGCCGACGACGATGCGCCGCACCGGCACCCGCAGTGGCTTGGTCTCGCCGTGCCGGACGGGGATCATCACGACGGGGCAGTGGGCGTGGGGAGCGAGAGAGGTGGACACGGCACCGAGGATGCGGTCCGCCAGTCCGGTGCCGCCCTCCTTGCCGATCGCGACCAGCCCGGCCTGCTTGGACAGCTCGATGAGGATGCCGGTGGAGTCGCCCGTCTCGACGGCGCCGGTGGCGGGCACCCGGTCGGCCACCCGGGCGAGCGCCTCGTCGACCACGCGTTGCGCGCCGGCCTTGATCTGGCTGTCGTCGAGTGCGAGGTAGCCGCCGTCGAGGGTCGCGCCGGAGAACGTCGGGAGGGAGTAGATGCACACCACGTGGACACGCCACCCGAGCTGCTTCGCCTCGGCGACGGCCCAGTCGAGGGCCATCAGGCTGGCGGTCGAGCCGTCGACCCCCACAAGGACCACCGGTTCACGGGACACGATCCCACCTCCATGGCGTGTTCGGTTCGTGCGTCCATCCTTGCACTGATCGCCGGAACCCGGCAGGACCCTCACCCGGGAAGCACGAGATCCCTGCCCCGTGGTGGGGCAGGGATCAGGCGTGACGGTTCGGGTGAGGACTCAGCCCCAGAGGACGTGGTACCGGGCGCCGCTGCGGTAGATCGGGCTGATCGACAGCGGCGTCCCCGGCTGCCGGGCCGCGATGTGCATGCCCCCACCGAGGTAGATGCCGGTGTGGCCGTCCCACGTCATGAGGGCGCCGGCCGGGGCGGCGGAGGCGGGAACGACGCCGCCGAGAGCGTGCTGGCCGGAGGAGCTGCGCGGGATCGAGATCCCCACCTGGGCGAACACGAAGGAGGTGAAGCCGGAGCAGTCGAAGCCGGCCGGCGTGGCGCCGCCGTACACGTAGGGGACGCCCACGTACTGCTTGGCGATCGCGACGATCCGCTCGCCGGTGGCCGAGGAGTAGGCACCCTCGTACGTCGTGGTGGCCGCGGCGGTGGACGACGTGGACGTCGTCGCCGTGCGGGGGCTGGTCCGCGAGCTGGTGACCACCGGCTCGGGCGCGGGCGGCGGCGGAGCGGGCTCCGAGGACACGGAGAGTTCCTCGAAGTCGGCCGAGACATCGGCCGCGACGCGGATGGTCGGGGAGAGCGACAGGGACTTCAGCGCCGAGTCGGTGAGGGTGGTGGCGCCGGCCTCGGCGGTGGCCAGGTCCTGGCCCTGCGGGGCGGCGGAGGCGGTGGTGGCCGCCATGGTCAGCACGAGCCCGGAGGAGGCCGCCACGAGCGCGCCACGGCGGGCGGCCGGCGAGGCGACGGTCAGGCCGAGCGCTGCGATCGGGGAGCGGGGCGCGGCGCGGTGCTTCGCCCGGTCAACGGTGATGGTCACGTGGAGCCTCTCATTTCCTACGAGGTGAGCTGTCGGGTTCGGACTGAGATCGTCCGGATCCTGGTGGATCTTCACCCCTGGGCCTGTGGGCCCGGTTGGTTCCCCCGTTCCTGCCGTACGGCTTGAAGTCATCCTCTGGGGCACCGGCAGGATTCGGTCTGTGCCCCGAGGGCTCCGGAGGAGGGTTCCGAAGCACTTCCCAAGCTACGGGAGCGTCACCCCAAATGTCACGTTTGGATCACGATTGTGATCAACCTCCCACGGTCCGGGCCGCACCGGTGCAACCCGTGCAATCGGAGGGCAAAGTCGCCGCCAATCATCGGTCCACGAAGAGGTGACGGGCCGCTCCCGAAGGCAGGTTGAGCCCGTCCCCGGACCCGGGGCGCGAGACCCGCCAGCCGTCCTCGCCCGGATCGAGCGACACGCGCGAGCCCGGCAGCACCCCGGCGTCCTGCACGAGGCGCAGCAGGGCGGCATCCGCCTGCAGCGGTTCGCCGATCCGCACCACGGTGGCCTCGCGCGCGCCGCCGTCCGCGACCGAATGCCCGTGATTCCCGTCCGCCGGTGTGAGGCCCAACTCCCCGAGCCCCGGGATGGGATTCCCGTACGGGTCCCGCGAGGGGTCCGCCACGATCCGTGCGATCCGTTCCTCCACCTCCCGGCCCACCACGTGCTCCCAGCGGCACGCCTCCTCGTGGACGGCGGCGAAGTCGAGCCCGAGCACCTCGAGGAGCAGCAGTTCGGAGAGCCGGTGCTTGCGCATGACGCGCATCGCGTAGCCGCGCCCGAGCGCGGTGAACTCGATCAGCCGGTCCTCGCGCAGCGTGACGAGGCCGTCGCGCTCCATCCGGGCGACCGTCTGCGACACCGTGGGGCCGGACTGCCCGAGGCGTTCCGTGAGCCGGGCGCGCAACGGCGGGATGCCGTCCTCTCCCATCTCCCAGATGGCCTTCAGGTACATCTCGGTCGTGTCGATGAGATCGCTCACGCCTCTCCCCACTTCCGCCGGCCACCCCACGGGCGCGTGCCATCATCGGGGGGTGAAGATTCCTGCCACCATCCTGCCCCACGACGGGCGTTTCGGCTCGGGCCCCTCCAAGGTGCGGTCCGAGGCCCTCGCCGCCCTGGCCGGCTCGGGGCTGATGGGGACCTCGCACCGCCGGGCTCCCGTCCGCGACCTCGTGGGCCGCGTCCGCACCGGCCTGCTGGACCTCTTCGGTGCCCCGGAGGGCTACGAGGTGATCCTGGGCAACGGCGGTTCCACCGCCTTCTGGGACGCCGCCACCTTCTCCCTCGTTCGGGAGCGCGCCTCCCACGGCGTGTTCGGCGAGTTCTCCGCCAAGTTCGCGGCGGCCACCTCCCGTGCCCCCTTCCTCGAGCCCTCCCTCATCGCCTCGGCCGACCCGGGCGGCCTCGCCCTCCCCTCGCCCGACGGCGACGTCGTCGCCTGGCCGCACAACGAGACCTCGACCGGCGTGGTGGCGCCGGTGCGGCGCATCGGGGACGGCCTCGTCGTCGTCGACGCCACCTCGGCCGCGGGAGGCGTGCCGGTGGACGTCGCGGAGACCGACGTCTACTACTTCGCCCCCCAGAAGTCCTTCGGGTCCGACGGCGGACTCTGGCTCGCGCTCGTCTCGCCGGCCGCGGTGGCGCGCATCGAGGAGATCGCGGCGTCGGGCCGCTGGATCCCCGAGTTCCTCTCCCTGTCGGTCGCGCTGGCCAACTCGCGGGCGAACCAGACCCTGAACACCCCGGCGATCGCCACCCTGTTCCTGCTCGAACGCCAGGTCGCGTGGATGGCGGAGAACGGGGGCCTGGCGTGGGCGGCCGGCCGTGCCCGGGAGTCCTCCGACCACCTCTACGCGTGGGCGGAGGGGAGGGACTGGGCCACCCCGTTCGTCACCGACCCGGCCCTCCGCTCCCCCGTCGTGGCCACGATCGACCTCGACGGCGTCGATGCGGCCACCCTCATCGGCCACCTGCGCGCCAACGGCATCGTGGACACCGACGCCTACCGGAAGCTCGGCCGCAACCAGATCCGGGTGGGCGTGTTCCCCGCCGTGAACCCCGGCGACGTGCGGGCGCTGACTGCGTCCATCGACTGGGTGGTGCAGCACCTCTGACAGCGGCGTGGACGACTGGGCGCCGGCCGGACGTGCAGCAGGGCCCGCCCGGGACCTCCCGGGCGGGCCCTGCTGTCGGTGTGATCAGATGCCGAGGGCGGCCTTGATCGGGCCGAGCCCGAAGTAGATGACGAACAGGACAGCGGTGCCCCACATCAGCGGGTGGACGTCCCGGGCCTTGCCGGCCGCCAGCTTCAGGATCACGAACGCGATGAAGCCCGCGCCCATGCCCACGGTGATCGAGTAGGTGAACGGCATGAGCACGATGGTGAGGAATGCGGGGATCGCGACCTCGTAGTTGCGCCAGTCGATGCCGGAGACCTGCATGACCATGAGGAAGCCCACCACGACGAGCGCCGGGGTGGCCGCCTCGAAGGGCACCATGTCCACAAGCGGGGACAGGAAGGTGGCCAACAGGAATGCGACGCCGGTGGTCACCGACGCGAGCCCGGTGCGGGCACCGTCGCCGACACCGGCAGCAGACTCGATGTAGCTGGTGTTCGAGGAGACGCTGCCTGCGCCACCCGCGATCGCGCCGATCGAGTCCACGATCAGGATCTGCTTGCTCTTCGGGGGGCTGCCCTCCTCGTCGAGGAGGCCGGCCTCGCTGCCGACGGCGACCATGGTCCCCATCGTGTCGAAGAAGTCCGCGAGGAGGAGGGTGAAGACGAGCAGCACCACCGCGAGGATCCCGATCTTCTCGATCGAGCCGAACAGCGAGAACTGGCCGAGGAGCGAGAAGTCGGGGACGGCGATGATCCCGTCCTCCGGGAGGGCGGGCGAGTTGAGTTCCCAGCCGGTGGGGTTGGAGCCGTCGATCGCCTGCGGGCCGACCTTGGCGACCGCCTCGATGATCACCGCGAGCACCGTGGCCGAGAGGATCGAGATCAGCAGGGCACCCTTGACCCGGCGGGTCATGAGCACGATGGACAGGACGAGGCCGAACACGAAGACGAGCATCGGCCAGCCGGCCACGGAGCCGGCGACGCCGAGCTCGACCGGGGTGGCCATGCTCGCGGGGATGCGGACGAAGCCGGCGTCGACCAGCCCGATGAAGGCGATGAACAGTCCGATGCCCACGCTGATGGCGGTCTTCAGCTCCCTCGGGACGGCCTTGAACACGGCCGTGCGGAACCCGGTGAGGACCAGGACGAGGATGATGAGGCCCTCGAGGACCACGAGGCCCATCGCGTCGGGCCACGTCATGCCGGGCAGGAACGCGATCGAGTAGGCCACGACAGCGTTCAGGCCGAGCCCGGCCGCGAGCGCGATCGGGAAGTTCGCGACGACGCCCATGAGGATGGACATCACGCCGGCCACCAGTGCGGTGGCCGCCGCGACCGCGGCGAGGTTCGGGGCGTCGCCGCCGCCGAGGAAGGTGCCCTCCCCGAGGCTGGAACCGACCGTTCCGATGATGAGGGGGTTCAGCACGATGATGTAGCTCATCGTGAAGAAGGTGACGAGACCACCGCGGATTTCGGTGCCCACCGTCGATCCACGTTCGTGGATCCTGAAGAGGGATTCCAACCACTGAGGGTGGGTTGGGGTGCGCTGCGCGCCGACACGTGTACTCACGTGACCGTATTGTGCCGCCCCGCGCGATGGAGCAGTAGGGGGGTCCACGCTGTGGTCCGGCACAATGGGTGCATGGAGACCCCGGAGCGCCCCCCGCTGATCCAGCTCCCCCCGGCGCGCTTCCGGATGCTGCCCTTCATCCTCGCGGGCACGGCGCTGTGGGTGGTGGCGCTCGTGGTGCTCCTCGTGGCGGGCGCTGACTCCACGGCGCGCGACGTCGCGATCGCCGGGATCGTGCTCGGCGTGCCGCTCGCGTGGTGGGCCCGGCGGATGGACGCCCGCCTGCCGTAGCCCCTCAGGCCAGGCCGGCCCGACGCCGGGTGGTGCGGTTGGCGTGCACCGAGTGCCGCGGTACCCAGCGCGCCTGCGCCGCGGCAGAGGCGCCCGAGGTGGCGGCGAGCACCCACACGCCGCCCGCCACGGAGCCGAGCGCGGCGGCGAGCGTCAGCACGAGCGGCCCGACCGCGAGTCCGAGATCCGAGAGCACCCGCCACACCCCGAGGAACTGGGCGCGCGTGGCGGCGGGCGCGACGTCCGCCCCGAGCGTCATGAGGATGCCGGAGGAGAGGCCGTTGCCGAGCCCGAGGGCCGCCGCCACCACGGCGAGCGCACCGACCGTGGTGGTGAACGGCAGCGCCACGAGCGCGGCCCCCATCACGAGCATCGAGGGTATGCCGATCCAGAGCCGCCCGAAGTGGTCCATGATCTTCCCGGCCGGGTAGAAGAGCAGCATGTCCACCGCGCCGGCCAGCCCGAACACCAGCGAGGTCTGGGCCGGATCGATGCCCAGGTGCTCCGCCCAGAGCGGCAGCACCGTCAGCCGTGCCCCCCGCACCGCGCCGATGAGCAGCACCGCGATCCCGAGGGTCGCGAACACGTGGGCGTGCTCCCGGGCCACCTGGCGGAGCGGCACCGGCGCGCCCCGGGAGGAGGCGGCGGCGTCGTCGGCCCCCGCGGCGAGCACCACGGCGACGGAGAGGGCCGCGGCCACGGCCGCCATCCAGTACGCCCACGGCAGGCCCCCGAGGGCGATGAGCGCGGCGCCGGCGAACGGTCCGATGAACTGGCCGATGCGGTGCACCCCGCCGAGCGTGGACAGCACCCGTGCCCGCTTCAGCGGTGGGGTGACCTCGGTCAGGTAGGACTGGCGGGCGAGGAAGTAGACCGAGGATGCGACGCCCACGAGGACCACCGCGAGGCCGAGGACGGCCACGTGCGTGGCGAGCGCCGCGAGCACGAAACCGGCGGTGGCGATCGTGCCGGCCACGACCATCGCGGGACGATCGCCGACCCGGGCCGCGAGGGCGCCGGCGGGCACGTCGGCGAGGATCTGGCCGAGCGGCATGAGCGTGACCACGAGTCCGGCCGTGGCCAGGGAGGCCCCCAGCGCCGTCGCGGAGGAGGCGATCACGGGCAGCATGGCGCCGACGCCGAGCTCGAACAGGATCGTGGGGAGGAACGTCCCGATGACGACGGTCCGAAGCGGGAACATCGGCCGGTCGTCGCGGACCGGCCCGGTCATGGGGTGTCGGTGTCCTCCACGGGGTGCGCCTCGACGACATCCAGCACGTTCTCGTCGATCACGGGCTGGCTCTGCACCCACTCGCCACCGGGGCGAGGCCCGTCAGTCTCGGAGTGGGCGCCGCAGCCGTGGTCGACCGAGACGATCCGGCCGTCGGACGGCGACCACTCGTTGGCGCACACGCCGAACACCACGCGGCCCGCGCCGGCGATCTTCATGAAGAAGCCGCAGGTGGAGCACTGCGCCTTGGTCTGGCGGGCGCTCGGGGCGTTCGGGCCGTGGTCCCCCTCGTACCAGCGGGCGAAGGTCCGGGCACGCCCCTCGGCGGACAGCACGCGCGCCCGGCCGAGGCCGAGCTCCCAGATGGCAACCCGGTCGGCCTCCTCGTCGTCGGTCTGCTCGTAGCCCTGGTCGAGGCGGACGTCGTCGCTCTGGTAGGGCAGCACGTCCTGGGCGCCGAGGTCGCCGGGGCGCAGCCGTTCCGCCCACGGGAGCCAGGGCGGGGCGACGAGGGCGCCGTCCCCGGGGATCATCTCGACCTCGCACACGGTGGCGTGGCGGGAGCGGGGGGCCCGGGCCACCGTGACCGCCCACTGCCAGCCCCGGTAGCCGGGCTCCAGGCTCTCGAAGAGGTGGGTGCCGACCCGGTCCCCCTCGAGCCGGAACCCGAGGTGCTGCCCGACGGCGGCCCCGGCCATCTCGGTGGCGGCGCCCTGGGCGACCTCGACCGCCGCCTCGAGGACGCTGTCCGCCGTCGCTGCTCGGGCCATCAGGCGTCGAAGTTGTCGGCGACGACGCGGAGCACCTTGGCGATGTTCCGGCCGTGGTCGGGGTAGTGGCCACGGCGAAGCGAGGCCGACGCGTTGTCGAGGAGGCGGATCAGGTCCTCCACGATGGGCACCATGTCCTCCGCCGGCTTGCGGGTGTTGCGCACCACCGAGGGGGGCGGCTCGAGGAGGGAGACGCGCAGGGCCTGGGGGCCCCGCCGCCCGTCCGCGATCGAGAACTCGATCCGCGTGCCCGGCTTGGGGGCGGTGGTCCCGGGCGGGAGCGCGGTGACGTGCAGGAACACCTCGCTGCCGTCATCTCCCTGGATGAACCCGAAGCCCTTGTCGGAGTCGAAAAACTTGATCTTGCCGGTCGGCACGGCGAATCCTCTTCCCTGCGTGCATGCGAGCGCCGAGTGGCACCGCGTCCGATCCTATCGGTCATCCTCGACGTGCGGCGAGTCCCGATCACCCGACCGGCATTGCGGGCCGGGGTGGGACGGACGAAGATCATGGTGTGAGAATCCTTGCGCGCCTGTCCGTGACCTCCGCCGTCGCCCTGGGAGTGTTCGCCCTGGCGCCGGCGACCGCCGTGGAGCCCGCCGCGGGCGGCGCTCCCGGGCGCGGCGCAGCCGTGGTCGAGCCGCCGGGCTTCCTCTCCGACCGGTTGACCGACTCCGCCGGCGTCCTCGGCGGGGACACCGCCGCCGTCCGGGAGGCCCTCGACCAGCTCTCCGCCGAGACGCCGATCGACCTCTTCGTCGTGTTCGTCGACTCCTTCGACGGGATGGGCGCCACCGAGTGGGTGAACGAGGCCGCCGTCGCCTCCGATCTCGGCGTCAACGACGTGCTCCTGGCGGTGGCCGTGGAGGACCGCAACTACGACGTGTCCATCGACTCGGGCGGGGAGGTGAGTCCGGAACTCATCCAGGAGATCCTCGCCGACGACGTCGAGCCGGCGCTGTCCCTCAACGACTGGGCGGGCGCGGCCATCGCCATGGCCGACGGACTGCGGACGGGTGGCACCAGCGGGGGGGGCGACGGCGCAGCGGACGCCGGCGGCGGCATCCCCCTCGGGTGGATCGCCGCGGGGGGTGCGGTGGCAGTGGGCGGCGCCGTGCTCGTGGGCCGGCGTCGGAAGAAGGGCCGAACCACCACCACCCGCGATCCCCAACACCTGCCGCTCGAGCAGCTCGAGGCGCGTGCCGGGACCGCGCTGGTCGAGGTGGACGACGCGATCCGGGCCTCGGCGGAGGAACTCGACTTCGCACGTGCCCAGTTCGGCCTCCAGGCCACCGACCCCTACGCCCGAGCGCTCGAGCAGGCCCGGACCGAGGTCACCAGGGCGTTCGAGCTGCGCCGCCGCCTCGACGACCACATCCCGGAGACCGAGCAGGAACGGCGCTCCATGCTGACCTCGATCCTCCAGATCGCCGAGTCGGTCACCACCTCGCTCCAGGCGGAGAAGGAGTCCTTCGACGAGTTGCGGGCCATGGAGTCCCGCGCCGACCGCGTCCTCGACGAGATGGCCACCCGGTCGCGAGAGGTCGCCCGACGCGTCGAGGGGGCCCGGTCCATCCTGGCCTCGCTCGCGAACACCTACTCCCCGGGGGCGCTGGCCTCCATCTCGCGCAACCCGGACCAGGCCCGCGAACTGCTCGCCTCCGCGGATGCGGCGGTGGCGGCCGGCCGGGAGCGCCTCGCGGCCGACGACCGGTCCGCGGCGGTCGCCAACGCCCGCATCGCCGAGCAGGCGATCGGCCACGCGGATCGCCTGCTCACCGCCGTCGCCGGGGCGAACACGGCACTCGCCGAGTCCGGGCCGAAGCTGGAGCAGCGCCTCGCCTCGCTCACCGCCGACATCAAGGACGCCGACCGGCTGGGGACGGACGACCCCGGCGTCGTCGCCGCCCGCGAGGACGCCCGGACGGCGATCTCGGCCGGGCACGACGCCCGGCGCGGTGGGGACCCGCTGGCGGCGCTGTCCCGGTTGGAGAAGGCGGAGACCGCGCTGGACGCGGCGCTCGCCCCCCACCGTGAGCGGGAGGTGAACGTGCGCCGCTTCGCCGGCCTCGTCGCCGAGCGCATCCCCCGGGTGGAGGGGAAGATCGCGAGCGCGGACTCCTTCATCTCCTCGAACCGCGGTGCGATGGACTCCGCACCACGCACGCGACTCTCCGAGGCGCGCCGCATGCTCGAGCAGGCCAAGGCCGCCGCCTCCTCCAACCCGGAGGTGGCCCTCCGGGCGGTGGACGAGGCCGAGCGCCTCGCCGACCAGGCGGTCCAGCTCGCCAACCAGCAGCGGGACGACTTCCCGTGGAACGGCCCCCGGCAGGGTGGCGGGGGTGGCGGCGTCGACGTCGGCTCCCTCATCCTCGGCGGCATCCTGAGCGACGCCATGCGGGGCGGGTCCCGCGGCGGATCGTGGGGCGGCTCGCGCGGCGGCTTCGGGGGCGGCGGCTTCGGCGGGGGCGGTTTCGGGGGGTCCCGCGGCGGAGGCTTCGGGGGCGGCTTCGGCGGGGG
>DBPQ01000078.1 GCA_002304945.1 Actinomycetales bacterium UBA1416
GGCGGCCAGCCACCGGGTGAAGCCTTCCAGCACGGCCGGGGCCGGGCCGGTCAGGTCCAGCGACTGCGCGACCGGGCTGGGGTCCGGGGTGGGGACGCGCCCGGGTGTGCCGGCGGTGTCGCCGTTCCGGATGCCTGTCCCCTCGTACATGTGTTCGAGTCTACTCCTGCCCACCCCGTCACGCAACCCGTAATCGTTGGTATTGCAACGAATAGTTTTCCACAGGGGTGTGGATTCAGGAGCGCCAAAGCGCTTGTGGACAGGAACGCCCAGAAGCGCGAAACTCCATCGAAACTTCATTGAACTGCGGCGGAGAAGTGCCTGTGAGCCCCGCATGATGGGAGGCGGATCCACATCGAGGAGTGCCATGAGGAAGACCCTGTTCGCTGCGGCCGTCATCGCGGCTCTGGCTGCATCTGGGTGCACAACCGACGACGACTCCGCGGTGGGCGGGCCGTCCACGAGTGGGCCGGCCACCGGCCAACCACTTGCGGATGGCTCGGACGTGCTCGGGGACACTTCCTTCCTCGCACCCTTCGGTCTCGAGGCGAGTGGCACCGAGGAGATCGTCGACGCCCTCGACCGGACCAACGCGGATCGTGAGGCCGGCCTCGCCGCCTCGGTCCGTTACGACACCGTCATCTTCGCGACACCCGACGGCGAGGCCCAGCTCGCGCTGCCGGACGACCTCTTCTACCTGTCCCTCGCCCCGTACGTCGCGAGCACCCACGAGTGCTACTACCACAATCTGGCGAGCTGCCAGGGAGAGCTGGTCGGCGAGGACATCGAGGTGACGATCACCGCCGCGGATGGTGAGGTGCTGGTCGACGAGACCGCCACCACCTACGAGAACGGCTTCGTCGGCTTCTGGCTGCCGCGGGATATCGAAGGGACGATCTCCGTGGCGTGGGACGGGCTCACCACCACCGCACCGATCGCCACCGGCCCCGACGACCCCACCTGCGTGACCACGCTCCAGCTGAGCTGAGCTGACCACGCTCCAGCTGAGCTGAGCTGAGCTGAGCTGAGGCGCGTCCTCCCGCGCGATAGGAGGACGGGACGGCTGCTCCGGGCGAGGATGGTTCCCGGAGGTGCACATGCGCAAGGAGCGCCGGCAGTCACGCTACATCTCGACGGGACGCCTTCCGACGGCGGAGGCCGTCCAGGAGATCGTCGCGGAGGCCCACGAACGCTTCCGGGACGTTCGGGACGGCGAGCTGTCCCGCGTCTATCCCGCCCTGGCGAACGCCGATCCCGACCACTTCGGGGTGTGCGTGGTCGGTACGAGCGGGTCACGCTACGCCGCCGGCGATGTCGGCGTTCCCTTCACGCTGATGAGCGTCGCCAAGCCCTTCGTCTTCGCCCTCGTCCTGGAGGCGCTCGGGCCGGAGGAGTCGCGCGCCCGCATCGGAGCGAATGCGACGGGGCTGCCGTTCAACGCCGTCGGCGCGGTGGAACGGTCGCCGGACGGGCGGACGAACCCGATGGTCAACGCCGGCGCGATCGCGACCACGAGCCTCGTGCCCGGCGTTGGCGAGGAGAAGTGGGGCGCGATCCTGCGTGGCCTGTCCGCCTTCGCCGGGCGGACGCTCGAGCTGGACGAGGAGGTGTACGCCTCCGCCTCGGCGACGAACCACGTCAACAGGTCGATGACCTACCTGCTGCACAGCAAGGGGCGGCTGGGCTGTGATCCGGCCGGTGCGCTCGATCTCTACACCCGACAGAGCTGCCTCACCGTGACTGCCACCGACCTGGCGACCATGGGCGCCACGCTCGCAGGCGGCGGCGTGAATCCCGTCACCCGCGAGCGCGTCATCGACGCCGCCCTGTGCCACCACGTACTGGCCGTCATGATGACGGCGGGACTCTACGAGCACTCGGGGGACTGGCTGTACGACGTCGGACAGCCCGGCAAGAGCGGGATCGGCGGGGGCATCGTCACCGTCGCTCCCGGCAAGGGCGGGATGGCGACCTTCTCACCCCTGCTGGACACGACCGGCAACAGCGTCAGGGGTCAACTCGCGGCTCGCCACCTCTCGGAACGGCTCGGACTCGACCTGTTGGGATCCGTGCCGGTCACGTGAGCCGTCCCACCCGCCGCGGGTGAGTCGCCCCCGGCGTGGCCCGCCCTACGCTCGGACCACCCGCTGAACGGAGGAGCCGTGTCCGAGCCACTCACACCGCCGGAAGCACTGTCGGACCACCTCGCCACCTACCGTCGCACTCGCGAGCAGCTGGAACGCCACATTCTGCCGCTCGCCACCTCGGTGGACGGCGCGTCCTTCACCATTCAGGCCTCGTTGCACGGTCTCGAGCTGGCGCGCGGGGACTCCCGTGCCCGCTCAGCCGCGCCCACGGAGGTCGGCGCGTGGCTCGAACGAACCCGCCCTCGCCGCGCCGGACTCGCTGTCGGTCAGCTCGTGCACGCCCCGGGTGTCCCAGCCGTCCTCGACAGCGGAGGCCTCGGCAGGCACACGTTTCTGGTCGGCCAGTCCGGATCCGGCAAGACCTACTCCCTCGGCCTCCTCCTCGAGCGCGTGCTCGCCGATACGAGCCTCCGCATCGTGATCCTCGATCCCAACTCTGATCACGTCCGCCTCGGAGACGTGCGCGACGACGCCGATCCGGGACCGGGACGAGTACGCCGTCCTCACCGACCTCCTGCGCGTCCAGCGCGACGACGCTCCCCTGATCGAGGACGCCGAGCAGTTCCTGCGGGCGGAGACGCCCGGGGCTCGGCAACTCGGCATGCGCGCCAAGAACCTGGGAGTGCTCGACTGGGCCATCTGGAGCCCGACCGCACCCTCTCTCATCGATGAACTACGCCGGCCCTCGGCACGTTGCACCGTGGTGGACCTCGGCTCCCTGGACACGATGGAGGAGATGGAACTCGTCGCCGCAGCGGTCCTCACCACCCTGTGGGAGGAGCGGCTCAGGCGCGCGCCGGTCCTCGTGGTCATCGACGAGGCACACAACGTGTGCTCCGCGGAACCAGAGGGCGGACTCTCCCGCATCTCCTCCGCGAAGGCCGTACAGATCGCGGCCGAGGGCCGCAAGTACGGCCTGTACCTCCTCGCCTCGACGCAGCGGCCCAACAAGGTGCACGAGAACGTGGTCTCCCAGTGCGACAATCTCGTCCTCATGCGGATGAACTCCGCCGCCGACCTCGCCGACCTCGGCAGGCTGTTCTCCTTCGTTCCCGCGGGACTCGTCGCCGGTGCGACGGCTTTCCGCATGGGTCAGGCGCTCATCGCCGGGAAGATCCTGCCGCAGCCCGCCTACGTCCAGATGGGCCGCCGCGTCTCCCACGAGGGCGGGGTCGACGTCCCTGCCACCTGGGCCGAGCCACGCTGAGCGGACGCCGCTACGCTGGCCGGATGGCCGGCACCCTGCTCCTCCTGGACACCGCGAGCCTCTACTTCCGCGCCTTCTTCGGAGTGCCGGACTCGGTCCGCGCCCCGGATGGCACGCCGGTGAACGCGGTGCGTGGCCTGCTGGACATGATCGCCACCCTCGTCACCGAGCGGCGGCCGAGCCGCCTCGTCGCATGCTGGGACGACGACTGGCGTCCCGCCTTCCGGGTCGAGGCCATCCCCAGCTACAAGGCGCACCGCGTCGCCGGTCCCGACGGCGCGGAGGAGATGCCCGCGGCCCTCACCGCCCAGGTCCCGGTAATCGTGGACGTGCTGGCCGCCGTCGGGATCGCGCGTCTCGGCGCCCCCGGGTTCGAGGCCGACGACGTCATCGGCACCCTCACCGCCCGCGAGCTCACGCGGCCCGACGGTGAGCGCGCCGCCGTCGAGATCGTGACGGGGGACCGGGACCTCTTCCAGCTCGTCGACGACTCCGGCCCCGTGCGCGTGCTGTACACCCAACGAGGGCTCCGCGACCTCGACGTGGTCGACGAGGCGCGGCTCGGCGAGCGGTACGGCGTCGCCACCGGCGCCGCGTACGCGGACATGGCGCTCCTGCGCGGCGATCCCTCCGACGGGCTCCCCGGCGTGCCCGGGATCGGGGAGAAGACCGCGGCCGCGCTGCTCCGGAAGCACGGTTCGCTCGACGGCGTCCTCGCCGCGCTCCGGCACGTGGACCCCGGCATCACGACGGCGCAGCGCCGCCGGTTGCGCGAGGCGGCGGACTATCTGGCCGCGGCGCCCGTGGTGGTGCGGGTGGCGCGCGACGCCCCGGTGGCCCAGTCGGACGATCGCGTCCCGACGGCGCCCCACGACCCGGACCGCCTGGCCGAGCTGGGGGAGCGGTGGGGTCTCGGCGGGAGCCTGGAGCGGCTCCTCGCGGCGATCAGGTGACGGCGGGCCTGTCATCCGGTTGTGCGCGCACGATGTGCCGCCGCACGCCCAGCCACGCCACGAGCAGTACGAGTCCACCACCGAGCACCCACGGCGTGTACCCCGCCACGACAGCCTGGAACGCAGCGATTCCGATGACCGCCTGCATCGTCGCCCAGGGCAGGGATACGATCCCGAGTGCGAGGTAGAACCTCCACAGCGCCATCCGCAGCCCCCCGGCGACGATCTGGGTGCCCGCGGAGACGCCGTAGAACGGGTACGCGAGGATGATCGCCTTCGGACCGACCGCGCGCATCCGCAGCTCGGCCTGCTCGATCCGGCCCTTGGAGGCGCGGTGCACCCAGTCGTCGAGCCTCCCTCCGGGCTGCCCGCGCGAGAGCCGGCCGAGCAGGTAGTAGCCGGCACCGCGCAGCAGCGCCGTCGACCACAGGACCAGCGCCACGAGAGGAACCGGCAGGCTCGCGATCGCCTCGGTCAGCCTCGCGGTGGCGTCTGTCACCCGCCCAGTCTAGGAGCGCCCCCTCAGGTCGGCGTGCCGCAGGCCACCACGGACAGGGGGCCCTCGAGGCCATCGGACGCGATCGCGCTGACCGCGTAACACCGCTCCGCGGAGGCGTCGGCGCCGCTGGGCCACGGCCAGTAGTCGGGGGCGTCCACGATCCCCAGCTTCCCGGGGACCAGCAACCCCACGGCGTCCGGCGTCACGACCGCGAGCAGCCACCATGAGCCGGCGACCTTCCGCCGGTACACCCGGTAGGACTGGACGCTGCCTGCCACCGGGTCCCACGTCACCATGACCTCGGAACTTCCGCCACCACCGGCGGCGGCGAGACCAGTGGGGGCCGGCGGCGGCACGCACCGGCACCGCTTCGAGAGGAACGTGGTGAGTCGTTCGAAGGTTGGCATGGTCTCCTCCTCAGCCGCCGACGGCGGCGATGTGGGTCCTCATCTGGTCCACCGCGGTCACGAGCGGCGCGGTGAGTGCGGGCGGGAGATCACTGCGCGGATCCGTCGCGATCCCCAGGTTCTCCTCGTAGTACCAGAGCACCTGCTCCGGCGTGCCCTTGAAGCGGCGGAAGGCGAGGTCCCGCCCCAGGGTCTGCAGGTCCGTGACGATCGCGCGGGCGTTGTGCACCTTGTCCGCCATCACCACCAGCAGGGTGTCCCGCCCTGCCGCACCGAGCCGGGCGAGATGCTCCTGCTTCCGCACGAGCCACTCCTCCTTCTCCGCGGGTTCCTCCGCGAGCGAGTCCGAGCACTCCTCCACGATCCGCGCCACCCGCGGGCCGAACCGTGCGCGGATGTCCGCGAGCCGGGCCTCCCCGCCGTGGTCCTCCGCCGCATCGTGCAGCAGCGCTGCGATCGCGTGGTCCTCCTCCCCGCCGGCGTCCACCACGAGGCTCGCCACGCCCAGGAGATGGCCGATGTACGGCACCTCCGTCCCCTTGCGCACCTGCGTGGCGTGCACGACGACGGCGTACCGCACCGCCTCCGTGAAGCGTTCGGTCAGCACCACCTCAGGCGCAGGCGTGTCCGGGAGCGCCACAGAACTCGCAGAACCCGTCCACGGTGTGTGCCACGTCCTGTGCAGCCTCGCACCAGACGCACCGCTCATCGCACGGGACGTCCGTCCACGTCCTCTCAACCGTCATGACCGCCATGGCATCTCCTCTCCGATGTCTCTCCCTCCATGGTGGACCCGCCCACTGACACCCCCGGTGCCGACTCGCCGCACGCTGAGGAGGCAGGATGGACGCATGGCGGGGACGGTGGGGCCATGATCGCCCGGTACGTGGCGCGGCGCACCCGTGCCCGCGCCGGCCTCGTCACCCTGCTCGCGCTCACGGTGGCCCTCATCGCCGGGGCCCTCGCGGGCACGCCGGCGTACCTCGCCGCCGCCTCTCTGCGTGCCGTGGGTGCCGCCCTCGCTGCCGCCGAGCCGGACAGCCGCTACCACCAGCTGACCACCCGCCTGGCCGACGACGCCGCCACCCAGTCGGACGGGGTCGCCGCCCTCCTCGAGGACGTCCTCCCGGCACCCGAGGTGTGGCACACGGTCCGCTCCTTCCCACTGCGGACGGACTCGGACGCCCGGCTCGTCCTCCTGGCGGATCCGGCCATCGGCGACCACGCCGACGTCGTCGACGGAGCGTGGCCCGCCACCCCCGGCGAGACCGCCCTCCACGCCGACGCCGCCACGGCGCTCGGCGTCGCCGTCGGCGACACGCTCGAGGTCGCCGTCGAGGACACGGCCGCGCGCCTGACGGTGGTGGGCACCTGGCGTCCCACCGGCCACCCGCACTGGGCGGCCGAGCCCCTGGCGGCCTCCGGGACCGACCCCCTCGAGCCGGACGCCCACGGCCCGGCGGTGATCCTGCCCGAGACCCTCGAGTCCCTCGACCTCACGCCCTACGTCCAGTGGACCATCAGCCCGGGCCCCGGCATCACGCCCACGGACCTCGCCCCGTGGCGCGCGGGGATCGCACGCCTCCCTGACGCGCTGTCCGACGCCGACCTCACCCACCGGGGCCTCGTCCAGTCCGGCGACCTCGCCACCACGCTCGCCGACATCGACTCGGGTCTCGCCGCCGTGCGGGTGGCCGCTCTCGTCCCGCTCCTCGTGGTCGCCCTGCTCGCGGTGGTCGTGCTCTGGCAGCTCGCCCGCCTGCTGGCGACCGTGCGCGAGCGCGAGACCCTCGTCGCCCTCTCGCGGGGCGGGTCCCGCGGCCAGCTCACCGCCGCCGGTGCGATCGAGGCCCTCGCCGTCGCACTGCCCGGGGCGGCGCTCGGTGCGGCTGCGGTGCACGCAGCCTCCGCCGGCCGCGGGGC
>DBPQ01000142.1:0-10065 GCA_002304945.1 Actinomycetales bacterium UBA1416
GGTCACGGTGAGCGGGTCGTCCGAGGTCTTCTCGTAGGTGCCGAAGGACTCGTCGCGGACGAGGTTCAGGTCCCCGTCGTAGTAGTTGAAACCGCTCTGCATGAAGTACAGGACGTTGGCGTTCGCGGTGGCGTTACCGGTCGCGCTGTCCGAGTTGTACTCGTAGAAGCTCTGGTTCCAGCCGATGGACACCGCGCTGGGCGCGGTGGTGTCGCCGGTCTCGGTGCCGGTGGCTTCGCCGCCGCCGTCACCACCGTTGCCGGTGTCCGGCGTGCTGCACGCCGAGAGAGCGAGCGCGCCGGCTGCGGCAATCGCAGCGGCGGCAGTAAGTCGCCTCATTGTCAATCTTCCTCCTGTTGGGGGGTTTTGTTGATGCCCATGGACCGGGGCCCGGACAACTGTCTACACAAGACAATTGCGAGAGTACCTGTGCCCCTGCTGTGATGGGGATCGCAGGCCGTACTCCGAACCGCATTGTTATGGAGTCGAAACTGTATGTCACGTGGGTCACATCCACGAACTCGGCGTGGGCGGCGGTGGGTCTGCCCCTACCTCAAGGGCTCCGCAGACCAGGATCAGCTCGGCGTGTCACCCATGACACGCCGTTCCCTTTTAATTCCATTGGTGTAATTTTTGCCCACCGCTTGCACTGCGGCGGCGGTGGGCGCACACTGTCTGTACGCCTCCTCGAGGGGAGGCGGGCGGCAGGCAAACGACGTCCTGACCTGCGGGTTCATCCTGCGGGGCGGCCAGAACGAGGCTGTGGGCGAGGCGCACCAGCCGCAGTTCGGAGGCGTTCACCTCTGGACGACCGAGGCCGGGACCAAGGCTTATTTGGTCCCGGCCTCACCTTTTGCTCCGGACCCCGGGCCGCCCCGCCACCATCACCGCTCCGGGCCACTGGCGCCTCACCACGAGGCGGGCGCTCCCCTCGATTTCCGACGGCCGGAACCGTGTAAATTGGGCGCCATGGTCAAGTCGAACATCACCCTGGGCGCCACCACCCGCGCGGGCGAGGGCTGCGGCTGCGGCCGCCACGCCGTCGCCGACCCGGAACTGGACGCCCGCGCGATCCCGCCCACGATCCGCCACGGCGCGATCTTCGGTGCGCTCGACTCGGTCCAGCCGGGCTACGGCGTCGTCATCGTGGCCCCGCACGACCCGGTGCCGCTCATCGCCCAGGTCGCCGAGCGCTTCGACGGCGCGTTCAGCGTGGAGTACCTCGAACGTGGCCCCGAGGCGTGGCGCATCCGGTTCGGCCGCAGCGCCTGACCGGCACGCCCCCGGCACCGTTCGACGGCGGCGCCCACCGGTGCCACAGTGGTCCCCATGAGCGAGATCAAGCACCCCGCGACCCTCGACGCGGAGCAGCGCCGCACCCAGATCGAGATGAACGGCATCGAGGTCATCGACGAGTCCGAGCGCACGGCGAAGCCGTCCGACCTCTTCTGGCCGTGGTTCGCCGCGAACGTCTCGGTGTTCGGGATCAGCTATGCGGCCTTCGTCTACGGCTTCGGGGTCTCCTTCGGCCAGGCGGTGCTGGTGGCGGCGATCGGCATCACGATCTCCTTCGCGCTCGTCGGCATCATCGCGATCGCCGGCAAGCGTGGCTCCGCCCCCACGATGGTGCTCTCCCGCGCGGCGTTCGGGGTGACGGGCCAACGCGTCCCGGGGTACGTCTCCTGGCTGGTCTCGATCGGCTGGGAGACCTTCCTCGCCATCATGGCCACCCTCGCCACCGCCACGGTCTTCGAGCGGCTCGGCTGGGGTGGCGGCACGACCACGAAGATCCTGGCCGCCGCCTTCACCGCGGCCGTCATCGTGCTCGCCTCCGTGGCCGGCTACCACATCATCATGCGGTTGCAGTCGATCCTCACGTGGGCGACGGGCGCGATGACCATCGTCTACATCGCCCTCACCCTGGACGAGCTGGACTGGGCCGCCATCGGCGCGATCCCCTCCGGCTCGGCGCAGGCGGTGATCGGTGCACTGGTGATGGTGATGACCGGGTTCGGCCTCGGCTGGATCAACATCGCCGCGGACTGGTCCCGCTACCAGTCCCGTGACGCCTCCGGCGCGAAGATCGTCGCCTGGAACACCTTCGGCGGCGCGATCGCCCCCGTGATCCTCGTGACCTACGGCCTCCTGCTCGCCGGTTCCCGCCCGGACCTCCAGGACGGCATCGCCGCCGACCCGATCGGCACCCTCGCCGAGGTCCTGCCCACGTGGTTCCTCCTGCCGTTCCTCATCACCGCCGTGCTCGCCCTCATCTCCGGCGCCGTGCTCGGCATCTACTCCTCGGGCCTCACCCTCCTCTCCCTCGGTGTGCGGATCCCCCGCCCGGCCGCCGCCTTCATCGACGGCATGATCCTCACCGCCGGCACAGTCTGGGTGGTCTTCTTCGCCCAGGACTTCCTCGGGCCGTTCCAGTCCTTCCTCATCACCCTCGGCGTCCCGCTCGCCGCGTGGGCGGGCGTCATGATCGCGGACATCACGCTGCGCCAGCGCGAGTACGACGAACTCGCCCTGTTCGACGCCAAGGGGATCTACGGCGCCTGGGACTGGACCTCCGTGATCACCATGGTGGTCGCCTCGGTGATCGGATGGGGCCTCGTGATCAACGCGTTCGCCGATGAGGCCGCCTGGAACAACTGGCAGGGCTACCTGCTCGGTCCGCTCGGCCTCGGCGGCCGCGACGGGGACTGGGCGTGGGCGAACATCGGAGTCCTTGCCGCGCTGCTCATCGGGTTCGGCGTCACGTACGTCGCCCGTCGCGGCACCGTCGCACGCCAGGAGGGCCGATGACCGCGACAGGCGGTCCGGGGTCGGCCCCGGACACGCCGTCGAGCACGCCCTGGTTGGTGGTCGTCGATCCCCAGCGGATCTTCGCCGCCCCCGACTCCGCGTGGGGCTCGCCCATGTGGCCCGACGCCGTCGCCAACGTCCGCCGGCTGGTGCCCGCCTTCGCCGGACGCGTCATCGTGACGCGCTGGGTCGCGCCGCCCGAGCCGCGGGTCGGCTCGTGGCGGGCCTACATGGAGGCCTGGCCCTTCGCCGACCACCCCGCGGACCACGCGCTGTTCGACGTCGTCGACGAGGTTGCCGGGCTCGGCGACCACACGCTGACGGCGACGACGTTCGGCAAGTGGGACCAGCTCGTCGGCGTCACCGGACCGACGCCGCACCTGGTGGTCACCGGCGTCTCCACGGACTGCTGCGTGATCTCCACCGCGCTGCCCGCCGCCGACGCGGGCGCAACCCTGACCGTCGTGAGCGACGCGTGCGCCGGCTCCACGCCGGAGAACCACCGTGCGGCCCTGGACGTCATGGCGCTCTACCCGCCGCAGATCACCCTGCGGACCACGGACGAGGTGCTCGCGGCCCGCACCTGAACCCGCTCGCCCGTCCGCCACCTCCCCGAGCGCCTCTGTTTGATCGACGGCCCACGTCACCGGCCGGAGCGTAGGGTTGGGACCACCCGTTCCGCTCCAATGGAGGACGCTGATGGACCCGACCCGCCGTGACATGACGGAGTTGCCCGACCTGTCCCACGCCGCCCACCGCGCCGGACCGGTCCGGTCCCGCATGCCGATCTACGTGGACCTGCTGCCGCCCTGCAACCAGGCGTGCCCGGCCGGGGAGAACATCCAGGAGTGGCTGCGCCTCGTGAAGGCGAACGAGGACGAGGCAGCGTGGCGCGAGCTGGTGCGGAACAACCCTTTCCCCGCCATCCACGGGCGTGTCTGCTACCACCCGTGCGAGACGGCCTGCAACCGGAAGGAACTCGACGGCGAGGTCTCCATCCACGCCGTCGAGCGCTACCTCGGTGACCTCGCGATCGAACGGGGCTGGCAGTTCACCCGGCCCCGCCACAGCACGGGCCGCCGCGTACTCGTGATCGGGGCGGGCCCGTCGGGCCTGTCGGCCGCGTACCAGTTGGCGATGCTCGGCCACGAGGTCGAGATCCGGGACGGCGCCCCCGCACCGGGCGGCATGATGCGGTACGGCATCCCGGAGTACCGGCTTCCCCGGGACGTCCTCGATGCCGAGATCGCCCGGGTCGCGAACCTCGGCGTCGCCATGGTCACGGACCACATGGTCTCCGACCTGCTGAAGGAACAGGTCGAGGGCCGGTTCGACGCCGTCTTCGTGGCGATCGGCGCCCACCTCTCCCGGCGGGTCGACATCCCGTCGATGGACGCCTCCCGGATCGTCGACGCCGTCTCCTTCCTCCGCGACGTCGCCTCCGGCGTCCGGCCCGAGATCGGGTCGAAGGTCGCCGTCTACGGCGGCGGCAACACCGCGATGGACGCCGCCCGCGTGGCCCGACGCCTCGGTGCGGAGGAGTCGATCATCGTCTACCGCCGCACGCAGGAGCAGATGCCGGCCCACGCCGTCGAGCGCGAGGAGGCCATGGCGGAGGGCGTGCAAATGAACTGGCTGCGCACCATCTCCTCCGTGGACGAGTCCGACCTGACGGTCGAGATCATGGAACTCGACGAGAACGGCAGGCCGCGCGGCACCGGCCGCTACGAGCACCTCGAGGCGGACACGGTGATCCTCGCGCTCGGCCAGGAGACGGACTCCGGGTTCCTCCGGAAGATCCCGGGCATGCGCTTCGACCACGACGTCCTCAAGGTCGATCCGCGCACCCTCATGACCGACGTGCCCGGCATCTTCGCCGGCGGCGACGCCGTTCCCTCCGAACGGACCGTGACGGTGGGGGTGGGTCACGGCAAGCGGGCCGCCCGCCAGCTCGACGCCTGGCTCGCCAACCGGCCCGCGGTGGAACCCGTGAAGCACGAGGTGGCCACGTTCGACAAGCTGAACGTCTGGTACTTCGGCGACAACATGCGCACCACCCAGCCGGAACTCGAGCCCACCGCCCGGGTCACCGACTTCGACGAGATCGTCGGCGGCCTCACCACGGAGCAGGCGCACGTGGAGGCGGCCCGCTGCCTCTCCTGCGGCAACTGCTTCGAGTGCGACGGCTGCCTCGGGGCGTGCCCGGAGGACGCGATCATCAAGCTCGGCAAGGGCCGCCGCTACCGCTTCGACTACGAGAAGTGCACCGGGTGCGCCACCTGCTACGAGCAGTGCCCGGTCCACGCCATCGAGATGATCGCGGAACGCTGAGGAGAGACGCCATGACCACGATCATCGACGGCAACGAGGCCGCGGCCTCCGTCGCCTACCGCCTCAACGAGCTGTGCTCGATCTACCCCATCACCCCCAGCTCCACGATGGCGGAACTGGCGGACGAGTGGACCTCGAAGCACCGGAAGAACGTCTACGGCACGGTTCCGACCGTCGTCGAGATGCAGTCCGAGGGCGGCGCGGCCGGCGCGCTGCACGGCGCCCTGCAGGGTGGCGCGCTCTCCACCACCTTCACGGCCTCCCAGGGGCTGCTCCTCATGATCCCCAACATGTACAAGATCGCCGGCGAACTCACCTCGATGGTGCTGCACGTCGCCGCCCGGTCGCTGGCCGCGCAGGGGCTGTCCATCTTCGGGGACCACCAGGACGTGATGGCCGTCCGCCAGACCGGCTTCGCGCTCCTCGCCTCCGCCAGCGTGCAGGAGTGCCACGACATGGCGGCCGTCGCCCAGATGGCGACCCTCCGCTCGCGGGTGCCGTTCGTGCACTTCTTCGACGGGTTCCGCACCAGCCACGAGCTGAACACGATGACGATGCTGTCCGACGACGAGCTGCGTGCCCTGGTGCCGGAGGACGCGGTCCGGGAGCACCGCCGACGTGCACTGAGCCCGGAGCACCCCTACATCCGGGGCACTGCCCAGAACCCGGACACCTACTTCCAGTCCCGCGAGACGGTCAACCCCTTCTACGCGGCCACCCCCGGCATCGTCCGCGACGCGATGGACCGGTTCGCCGCGCTCACCGGCCGGTCCTACCGGCTCGTCGAGTACCTGGGCGACCCCGACGCGGAGCGCGTCGTCGTCGTCATGGGCTCGGGTGCGCAGACCGTGGAGCAGACGATCGAACACCTCCGGGCGCGGGGCGAGAAGGTCGGCATGGTGCAACTGCGCCTCTACCGCCCCTTCCCCGTCGACGACGTCCTGGCCGCCCTCCCGGCGAGCGCCACCCGGATCGCCGTCCTGGACCGCACGAAGGAACCCGGCGCGGGGGGCGAGCCGCTGTTCCTCGACGTGGTCTCGGCCCTCGGCGAGGCGGTGGGCACCGGCCGGCGCGAGCGCATGCCCCTCGTGATCGGCGGACGCTACGGGCTGTCCTCGAAGGAGTTCACCCCCGGCATGGTCCAGGGGATCTTCGACGAGCTCGCCCTCCCCGCGCCGCGCCCCCGTTTCACCGTGGGGATCACCGACGACGTCTCCGACCTCTCGCTCCCCTACCCCGCCGACCTGGACGTGGAGGACCCGCAGACGGTGCGGGCCGTCTTCTACGGGCTCGGCTCGGACGGCACGGTGGGCGCCAACAAGAACACGATCAAGATCCTCGGGGCGCGCGAGGGCACGTACGCCCAGGGCTACTTCGTCTACGACTCCAAGAAGTCCGGCTCGCGCACCGTCTCGCACCTCCGCTTCGGCCCGAAGCCGATCACCGCCCCCTACCTGGTGAACAAGGCCGGCTTCATCGGATGCCACCATTGGTCGATCCTCGAGCGGGTGGACGTGCTGCGGTACGCGCGGGAGGGCACCGTGCTGCTGGTCAACGCGCCGTTCCCGCCGGGCGAGCTGTTCGCCCGCCTCCCCCGCCCCATGCAGCAGCGGATCATCGATCTCGGCGTGGAGCTGTGGACGATCGACGCCGGCACGGTGGCCCGCGCCGCCGGCATGGGCAACCGCACCAACACCGTCCTGCAGACCTGCTTCTTCGCGATCAGCCGGGTGATGCCGCGTGAGGAGGCCATCGAGGCAGTCAAGGAGGCCATCCGGAAGACCTACGCCCGCAAGGGCGCGGACGTCGTGGCCCGCAACGAGGCCGCCGTCGACACGGCGCTCGAACACCTCCACCGGGTGGAGGTGCCGGAAGCTGCGGTGGGGGACGCCGCCATGATCCCGCCGGTCCCCGCGAGCGCCCCGCAGTTCGTGCGCGAGGTGACCGCCCGGATGCTCACCGACGAGGGCGACGACCTCCCGGTCAGCGCACTGCCGGTGGACGGGACCTACCCGTCCGGCACCACGAAGTACGAGAAGCGGAACATCTCGGACATCATCGCGGTGTGGGACCCGGATGCGTGCATCCAGTGCGGGAACTGCGCGTTCGTGTGCCCGCACGCGGTGCTGCGCGCCAAGTACTACCCGGAGGCGGCGCTGGAGGGCGCCCCGGAGTCCTTCCAGACCGCGGAGCTGAACGCCGCCGGCCTGCCCGGATCCCGCTACACGCTCCAGGTGTACGCCGAGGACTGCACCGGGTGCGGCCTGTGTGTGGAGGCCTGCCCGGTCAAGCCGATCGGCTCGGGGGCCGGCCGCAAGGCGATCAACCTCGAACCGAAGCTGGACCGCACCGCGGAGCGCGAGAACGTCCGCTTCTTCGAGACCATCCCGGTGAACCGCCGCTCCCGCGTGGACTTCGCGAACGTGCGCGGCGTGCAGTACCTCGAGCCGCTCTTCGAGTTCTCCGGGGCGTGCACGGGCTGTGGGGAGACCCCTTACCTCAAGCTGCTCACCCAGCTGTTCGGCGGGCGTGCCACCGTGGCCAACGCGACCGGCTGTTCCTCCATCTACGGCGGGAACCTCCCGACGACGCCGTGGTCCCGCAACAAGTACGGGCGCGGGCCCGCGTGGTCCAACTCGCTGTTCGAGGACAACGCGGAGTTCGGCCTCGGCCTGCGCCTCGCCGCCGACCTCCACGCCGACCTCGCTCGACGGCGGTTGGAGGACCTGCGTGGGGAGCTCGGGGACGCGTACGTGGACGAGATCCTGGACGCCCCCCAGCTCTACGAGTCGGAACTCTCGCGGCAGCGCGCCCGGGTGGAGGACCTGAAGGTGCGCCTCGACGGCATGGAGGGTGAGAGGGCGGCCGACCTGCGGTCGGTGGCCGACCACCTGCTGCGCCGCTCCGTGTGGATCGTGGGAGGCGACGGCTGGGCCTACGACATCGGCTCCGGCGGGCTGGACCACGTGCTGGCCTCGGGACGGAACATCAACATCCTCGTCCTGGACACCGAGGTGTACTCGAACACGGGCGGCCAGGCGTCGAAGGCCACGCCGCTCGGCGCCGTCGCCAAGTTCGCCTCCGGCGGCAAGGTGACGAACAAGAAGGACCTGGCCATGCAGGCGATCGCGTACGGCAACGTGTACGTGGCACGGGTGGCCATGGGGGCCGACAAGCAGCAGACCCTGAAGGCGTTCCGGGAGGCCGAGTCCTACGACGGGCCGTCCCTCATCCTCGCCTACAGCCACTGCATCGCCCACNNGGACCAGCAGTACGCCGCCGTGGCCTCCGGGCACTGGCCCCTCATCCGGTACAACCCCGTGCTGCGCGACATGGACGAGAACCCGTTCCTCCTCGACTCCCCCCGGCCGAGGATCACCCTGAAGGCCTACCACGAGAACGAACTGCGCTTCCGGATGCTCCGCACCACCGACCCCGAGGCCGCGGAGCGCCTCCTCGCCCACGGGCAGGCGCAGGTGGCCCTCCGGTGGGCCGAGTACGAGCGGATGGCGCTGCGGAGCGCCGCCGAATTCGCAGCGGATGCGAGGAAGTGACCATGGACCTGACGACGACGTACCTCGGCCTCACCCTGCGGAACCCGTTGGTGGCCTCCGCCGGGCCCCTCTCCCAGACCCTCGACGGGATCAAGTCCCTCGCCGAGGGGGGCGTGGGGGCAGTGGTGCTGTTCTCGCTGTTCGAGGAGCAGCTCCGCCGCAAGGCGGCCCGGGACCTGGACCTGATCGAACGGCACGAGCACTCCTACGCCGAGGCGCTCGACTACTTCCCCGAGGCCGACATCGACGAGCGTTCCCTCGCACAGGACTACCTCACCCTCGTGGAGCGGGCCTCCCGCGACCTCGACATCCCCGTGATCGCCTCGCTCAACGGGTCCGACGTCGGCGGGTGGGTGACCTTCGGCCGTGAACTGCAGGACGCCGGGGCGGCCGCACTGGAGCTGAACATCTACTTCGTCCCCGGGGACCTCTCGACCTCGGGCAGCACGGTGATCGAACGCCACCTGGACATCGTGGCGGCGGTGAAGGCCGCCGTCGAGATCCCCGTGGCCGTCAAGCTGAGCCCGTACTTCAGCTCGGTGGGTAGCGTGGCGCTGCGGCTAGTGCAGGCGGGCGCGGACGGCCTGGTGCTGTTCAACCGGTTCCTCCAACCGGACGTGGACATCGAGACGCTCGAGGCCACCACCACGTGGGCCCTGTCGAGCCCCGACGAGGGGCGCCTGCCCCGCACGTGGATCGCCGCGCTGCGCAACCATACTCGGGTCTCGCTCGCCGCCACGACGGGTGTGGCCGACGGTTCCGACGTGGTGAAGAACCTCCTCGTGGGCGCCGACGTGGTCATGTCCACCTCGGCGCTGATCCGGAAGGGCCCGGGATACGCGCGAGCCATGCTGGACGAGCTGGAGGCATACCTGGAGCGGAAGGAGTTCGCCAGCCTCGACGCCCTTCGCGGCCTCCTCGCCGTCCCGGCGGGGGCCGAGGGCAACGCCCTGCAGCGCAGCAGCTACGTGACCGCGATGGAGAGGGCGAAGGCGACGTACGGGAGTCTCTGAGTCCTACCGCCGCGCGTCTCGCCAGCGCACCCAGCCCTCCACCAGGGACAGGTCGTAGTCGGGTCCCGAGACTCCCACTGTGAATCATGACCGGGATCCGCCGGGTGGGGGGCGGGTTGCCCGCCGCGAGACGCTCGCGGATGCGGGGCATGGCCTCGGCAAGGTCCGCGATGCGCTCCCCCGCCGTGCCGAACTCGTAGCCGAAGTTCTCGTAGTCCTTCTGGAACCAGCCGGCCCCGATGCCCAGGATCAGCCGCCCACCGCTGATGTGGTCCACGGTGCGTGCCATGTCCGCCAGCAGGTCGGGGTTGCGGTAGGAGTTGCACGTCACGAGGGCACCGATCTCGATGCGGCTGGTCTGC
>DBPQ01000142.1:10117-11413 GCA_002304945.1 Actinomycetales bacterium UBA1416
GCCGCACGGCGTCCCGGATCTGGGGATAGTCAGCATGCTGGGGCTGGATCTGCACGGCGATGCGAAAGGGGTGGCTCATCCACTGAGGTAGAACACATCCATGAGCGCATCCTTGAGCACGTGGTTGGCACGTGCGGCGGCCGTGGCCGGGATCCTGGTCGTCGTGTGGGGATCTGTGACCAGTTGGGGCGCGATCGTGCACGGTCACCCGCTCTACGGCGCACTCCTCGCCCTCACCCTGCTCGGCTCCGCCGTCGCCGGCTGGAGGACGTTCCGTCCCCGACGGCGGCGCACCGGGTGGCGGCGCACCGGGTGGCGGCGCGTCGCCGCCGTCGCCCTGCTCGTGGCGTCGCTGGGGTGGATCGCGCTGATGGCGTGGCTGCGCCCGTTCTCCGCCGTCGAGCCCGCCCTCACCGCGCTGCGCTCCGACACCGGCGTCACCGTCTCCGAGTCCCCGACCCGGATCGTGCTGACGCCGACCGGACCCACCAGCGACACCGGGATGTTCTTCCAGCCCGGCGCCAGGGTGGACCCGCGCGCCTACGCCGCGATCCTTCGCCCCTTGGCCGAGTCCGGCCACGTGGTCGTGATCGTCAAGCAACCCCTCGGCATCGCATTCCTCGCCACCGGGGCACTCGACGCCGTCAGGTCCGACCACGAGACCCTCACCCGGTGGGTCGCCGGCGGCCACTCGCTCGGCGGAACCGTCGCGGCGATGCAGGCGGACGCCGCCGACGACGACCCCACCGCGCCCGTCGTCGGCCTCCTCCTCCTCGCCTCCTACCCCACCGGTGACATCAGCACGTCGCTGCGCGCCTCGGTCCTGTCCATCTCCGGCGGACGGGACGGCCTGGCCACCCCGGATGACATCGCGGCATCCACCGCCAACCTGCCCGCCAGCGCGACCTTCCTGGTGATCGACGGTGCCGTCCATACCTTCTTCGGCGACTACGGAACGCAGCCCGGAGACGGCACGCCCTCGATCAGCCACGACGAGGCCCGGGCCGAGATCTCGCGTGCCGCCGTCGACTTCGTGAACGAGCTGAACGAGTGAGCCGCACGGAGGACGCACCCAGCGCTCAGGAGGCCTTCTGCTGAGACGCCCGGCCGGGACGCTGCCCGTTCAGTCCGACAACCGGGACCGCACCGCGGCCAAGGCGGCCGCCGTGTCGGTCATGTCCACGACGGTCCTGGGCACGAGACACACGGCGAGACTGGGTCAGGGCGACCGGGGACCATCACCTGCGTCCCCCCAACGATTCCGGCACCCATTCCAGGAGGTCGCCCGGTTGGCAC
>DBPQ01000036.1 GCA_002304945.1 Actinomycetales bacterium UBA1416
CCCGTCCAGCAGCGCCCGGGCCAGTCGTGGATCGGCGGGGACGCGCGACAGGGTGCGGCCGAGGGGGGTGGCGAGGCCGTCGTCGTCGATGGCGCCGAGGTCCCGCAACACCTCGAGCGCGTCCGTGAGCGCCCGCGCCGGGGGTGGGTCCGGCAGGGCGAGCCCACGGCCGCCCGGCGCACCCCAGCACGCCAACACGAGTGCCGCGCCGGCCAGGTCCGCGACCGCGATTTCCGGCAGCGCGTGGGCGGGCGCGGCGGCGTGGGCGCGTTGGTCGTAGCAGCGGACCACTGTGCCGGGACCGAGCCGGGCCGCGCGGCCGGCCCGCTGATCTGCGGAGGCCTTGGAGACCGAGACGGTGACCAGCCCGGTCATGCCCCGTGCGGCGTCGCGGCGGGGTTCGCGGGCGAGCCCGGAGTCCACCACCAGGCGGACGTCCGGCACCGTGAGTGAGGACTCCGCGAGTGCGGTCGAGACCACGATCCGCGGTGGCCCGCCTGGCTCACGGC
Source organism: Actinomycetales bacterium UBA1416 (assembly GCA_002304945.1). Classification (GTDB taxonomy): domain Bacteria; phylum Actinomycetota; class Actinomycetes; order Actinomycetales; family Actinomycetaceae; genus UBA1383. Next base: position 510 of record DBPQ01000036.1, read on the forward strand.
CGGAGATGGCATGGTCCTGGGTGCGGGCGTCCACCTGGCCGTGGAGCTCGAGCACCTCGGTGGTTGGCTCGGCGGCGCCGGGCGGGTCGGTGGTACGCAGCCGCCCGACCATCGTGCGCAGTCGCGCCGCCACCTCGGCCACCTCCCATGCGCCGGGGAGGAACACGAGGGCGTCAATGCTGGGATCTTCGGCCAGGGCGCGGGCATGCGTCGCCGCGGCAGTTTCCGCGACGTGCGCCAGGAACTGCCGGGTCACCCCGCGCTCGTCGAGGCGCGGGCCGGGCGCGGGAGCCCACCGGACCTCCAGCGGGTGCAGGGCGACAGGGCAGTCGATGACGGTGGCGGGGGCGCCGTCGTCGTCCGCCAGCAGGGCGGCGAAGCGATGGGCGTCCACGGTGGCGGACATCGCGACGAGGCGCAGGTCCCCGCGGAGCTGGCGGACCTCGGCGAGCATGCCGACGAGCAGGTCCGTCTCGAGGCCGCGCTCGTGCACCTCGTCGAGGACGACGGCGGCCACCCCGGGGAGGGCCGGATCCGCGAGGAGGCGGCGCAGCAGGATCCCGGGCGTGACGAACTCGATCAGGGTGCCCGGCCCGGCAGTGGACTCGCCGCGCACGGTGTGGGCCACCCGTTCCCCACGGCGGGTGCCGTCGAGGAAGGCCAGGCGTCGGGCAGCCGCGCGCGCAGCGACCCGGCGGGGCTGGGTGACAATCACCCGCCCACCTCCCGCGCTCGCCGGGCTCCCCTCGTCCCGAGTCCCGGCCCTCGCCCCCGCCTCACCTCGCACTCCGGCTGCCCCCACCCCGGCGCCACTCACCTCGACCCGGCCACAATCCCCAGACCCACCACGAAACCGCACGAGGTTGGCCAGCAAACGGCGGGACGAGGGTGGTCTTGCCCGTGCCCGGTGGCGCCTGGACGACAGCGGCCGAGGCGGCGTCGTCGAGCGCGGCGGCAAGGGCGTCCAGGGACGCCGCGAACACGAGCCCGCGGCCGATCGATCCCAGGTCGAAGGGCCGCGCCGGATTCATGGGGTGACGATACGCGAGCCGGCGCCGGCCTCGTGGACCTGCCCCCGTGGACCTGCCCCCGTGGACCTGCCCCCGTAGACCTGCCCCTGCCGATCCCTCATGGCAACCGATACACTCGTCCGGTTGCCACGAGGCGTTGTATGCGAGGGCGTCGTCATTCGCCGCGGATGAGGTGGAATGGCGCCGGAACGATATACACGATCCCTTCCGTGTATTTCGTTCCGGTGTATCGGAACTCGGCGAGATCCGGCGCACACGAATCCGTGAGCGAATGGCGGAAGGCGCGGGCGTCAGTGGACGAGCTTCAGCCCGATCACGCCCCCGACGATCATCGCCAGGAACAGCACCTTCAGGGCGGTGAGCGCCTCCTGGCCGGTGGCCATCGAGTACACCACCGTGATCACGGCGCCGATCGCCACCCAGACGGCGTAGGACGTGCCCACCGGGAGCTCACGCATCGCCCAGGCGAGACCGCCCATGCTGATCACGAGCGCCACCCCGAACACCACGGACGGCGCGAGCCGGGTGAACCCCTCGGACCGGCTGAGCGCGATCGCCCACACCGCCTCGAACATCCCCGACACCACGAGCACGATCCAGGACATGACAGCCTCCTGCGGGCCGTCTTGTCGCTCGCCGGGTACGGCACCCCTCGTCCGGGAGCCGGGATTCGCGGCTCCATCCCACCGTGTCACGACCAGCGGCCGCACGGCAACGTCAGATGGCTCACCACCGCGGCTGCGTGGTCACTCCCCTGCCGGCAGCACGCGGTAGACGAGCCGGGCGAACTGGCCCACGGCCGACGCCGAGACGAGCCGCAGCCGATCCGACTCCACGCGGCGCGGGAACAGCGGTGCTCCCGCGGTGAGGGCCACCGGCGCCACGGACAGCGCGATCTCGTCCAGGGCGCCGGCGTCGAGGAACTGCCCGGCGAGGTCCCCGCCGCCGACCACCCAGATGTCCCCGTCCCCAGCCGCTGCCCGGATCTCCGCCAGGACGTCCGCCACGGGCCCGGACACGAAGCGGATGTCCGCTCCCTCCGGGACGGGCAGTTCACGGGTGGTGAAGACGAAGGTGGGGCGGTCGCCGTGGAACTCGCGCCACTTCTCGGGGTGGGCCAGGATGTCGGACTCCGCGAGCACCCACTCGTATGTGGTGGATCCTTCGACCATGACGGAGACGCCCGTGGGGAAGAGCCCGTCATCCGGGTGTTCGCCGCCCTCGACGGCGAACAGCCAGGCCAGGGAGTTGTCCTCCTCCGCGATCCAGCCGTTGAACGAGGTGGCGGTGTCGAACACGATGCGTCCCATGACGCGACCCTAGGCGCGCTTCGTCACGGCCACCAGGGCACCGCCACCGGCACCTCTGAGCCGTCCGCCCCTGCCCTCAGTCCTCGCCGCGGATGAACGCCGCGATCGCGTCCACCACCTCGGGCTCCACGTGCCCGGCCACCTCGTAGTCCTCCGGCACGCTGAGCCCTTCACCCTCGCCGGGCATCATCAGGTGGTTCAGCCCCGGGAAGCTGCGGAACTCCACGTCCTCGCCCCCGGCGAGCGCCTCCTGCCACAGCGCGAAGTCCGTCATCGTCACCTGGTAGTCCCGCTCGCCCTGCAGCACGAGGATCGGGATGTCGAGCGCGAGTCCGGCGGCCATCTCGGTCGGCCGGTAGTCGCGCAGGTCCAGCCAGTAGCTGGCGGGTGCCCCGAGCAGATCGGCTGGCGGCGTGTCCGCTCCGAGCGTTGGATCGCGCACCGCCTCCACCTGCGCCGCGACCTCCGCGAGCGCCGATTCCTCCTCCGTGGTCACCGTGCCGTCGCGCTCCGCGAGGTACCGGGTCTGCTCCAGGATCAGCTCCTCGAGCGGCCGGGCGGGGGCGGCCATGAGCACCAGCCCGGCCACCCCGCCGGACTCCACCGCGATCCGGGGCGCCAGCATGCCCCCGAGGCTGTGCCCGAGCAGGAACACCTGGTCCGGGATCGCAACCGTGCGGTCGGTGCGCAGCAGTTCCACGGCGGCGACGGCGTCGTCCACCACCTCCTCGGCCACGGTCAGGTCCGCGGACAGGTCGGAGGGGCGGGCGAGGGTGCGCTTGTCGTAGGTGAGGACGGCGATGCCCTCGCCGGCGAGGCCGAGCGCGAGGTCGCGGAACGGCTTGTTCGGTCCGATCGTCTCGTCGCGATCGTTGGGGCCGGACCCGTGCACCAGCACCACCGCGGGCCACGGCCCGTCACCCCCGGGCGTGGTGAGGGTGCCGGGGAGGTCGAACTCGCCCACCACCACCTCGCGGTCCTCCACGTCGCCCGCGTACGACGGCGGCGCCCACGCCTCCGCCGTCGGCTCACCCGTGGCGGAGGCCGCCTGGAAGAACAGTCCGGCGATGCGACGATCGGTGTCGAAGACGATGCGTATGTCCAGTGGGGACTGCTCGAACTGGGCGGTGACGATCACTGCCTCGTAGACGTCGACCACCTCCTGGCGGCGGGTGATCTCGCCCTGGTACGCCCCCACCTGATCGGTGATCTGCTGCCAGGTGGCCGCGAGGTCCGCGGCGGGCAGGGCGTCCGCCATCGTGTCGTCGAAGGACGCGGCCGCTGCCTCGAAGTCCCCGGCAACGAGCTGGTCGATGAACTCGGTCGCGAGCGCGCTGAGTTCCTCATCAAGCACCACGACGGCGGTGGCCTCCGGTTCCTCCGGCTCGGTGTCACCGCCGCAGGCGGCGAGACCGGCGGCGAGGACGAGCACGAGGGCCCCGGCCGCCCACCGATCACGCATCAGGCTCACCCGCGGAGGCCGCATCAGCCCTCCACCACCGCGAAGTCGTGCGCCCCCACTGCCACGCCCCCGACGACAGCGGGCTCGTCCGCCGTGTTCAGCACCAGAACGAGCTGCTCTCCGCCCGGTCCCGCGAGCGCGATCCGCATCGTGTCGTTCGTGACGTCGCTGGTGGTCAGCCGGGCGGCCACGAGCCAGGGGTTGCGGCGGCGCAGCGCGACCAACCGCTGGTACAGGGCGTAGGTCTCCACCCCGTACGGGGCCAGCCCGGCGGGGGTGGGGGGGAAGGGCGGGCGGACGGCGTCGTCGCCGTGGGCCTGATCCAGCTTCTCGCCGGTGAAGCCCTGCTCGTCCCCCGCGTAGATGGAGGGGATACCGGGCAGGGTCATCAGGAGGGCGACGGCGAGCGGCACGTGCCGCGGGTCCGTCAGCTTGGTGGCGATGCGGGTGGTGTCGTGGTTGCCGACGAACGTCTGGGGCCGGAACCGTTCGCAGAAGGCGGCGTGCCGCCCGAGGGCGTGGTTCAGCTCATGGAGATTGTGGTCGTTGAGAGAGCTCCAGGTGGCCTTCCAGAGTTCGTACTGGGTGACGGAGTCCACCCCCGACTCGGCGACGAAGTCCCCGTAGTCGCCGTGGATGAGCTCGGCGAGGATCCACGCGTCCGGGTGGACGGCCTTCACGCGCTCGATGATCGGCCGCCAGGACGAGGCGCCCACGGCGAACGCCGCNNACGATGTAGTCCACCACGGGCGGATGCGCGAAGTTCAGCTCCACGAGGTCCAGGTTCCCCTCGAAGGCCATCGGGTAGCTGTCGCTCCACTTCAGCCACTTCCCGTCCTCGGAGCCGGGGCCGCCGGCGAGCGCCCGGCGCACGATCTCGTGGTCCTCGCTGACGTGGTTGAAGACGCCGTCGAGGCAGACCCGGAAGCCGCGGGCCTTCGCGTCGCGCAGGAACTGGTCGAAGTCCGCCTCGTCGCCGAGCCGGGGGTCGATGCGGTGGTAGTCGAGGGTGTCGTAGCCGTGGGAGGTGGAGGCGAAGATCGGGGCGAGCAGTAGCCCGTTCGTGCCGAGTTCGATCGCGTAGTCCAGCCAGTTGGCAATGTGCCCGAACCGGTGCGTGATCTCCGCGGTGTACGTGGACTCGGCGTCCACGAACCGGAGGGGGTACAGGTGCCACCAGATGACGTTCTCGGTCCAGCTCATGACTCACTCCTCAGGTGCTCCGCCACTACGAGGCTAGCCCACCCCCATGTCAGCCTGAACGGGGATGGGGTGTGAGGATGCGCAACACCGGGGCGCGGTCGCGCGCTGGTGCACAGGTGTACTGTCGGCGGATGGAAATGCGTGTTGAGGTTCGCCAGACCGGCACCACGCCGCGCCCACCGGCCGGCACCCCCGTGATCCTCGAGATCCGCGACGTCAGCCTCCAGGACGCCCCCGCCGTCGTGCTCTCCTCGGCCGAGGCCGCGGTCACGGAGCCCGCTGGTGCCACCCCCGTCCCGTCCGACGACGCCGCAGCCCCCGCCCCCGACCTGCTCGCCACCGCCCTCCTCACCGTCCCCGATGAGGCGCTCACCGGAGGGCGGGACGTGGTGGTGTGGGTACGAGTCGCGGCGAGCGGGCAGGCGCGCACCGCCGTCGGAGACCTGATCACGATGCAGCGCTGCCCGGTCGGTCCCGATGCCGACACCGTCGAGGTACCCGTCACCCGCATCGGCTGAGCAGCGTCACCCACCTACAGCACTGGTCCGAGCGGCTCGGCGAGCCAACCGGCCACGGCGTCGGTGATGGGATGCCCCGCACCCTGCTCCACGAACAGGAACTCTCCGGCCGGGTTGATCTCCAGGAACACGTACTCCCCCTCGGGGGTGAGGCGGAAATCGGCGGCGCCGTAGACGATCCCCAGCTCCGCCATCAGCCGGTGCAGGAAGTCCACCACGTCCTCGGGAAGCGCCAGGGCCGACGTGTGCGCGCGCTCCATGTTGACCCGGAAGTCCACGTCGTACCCCGTGTGCCGGGTGTCGATGGCCATGGGGAAGACGTCGTCGCCCACCACGGTCACGCGCACGTCCGCCACCGCGGGGATGCGTTCCTGGAAGATCACCGGCGCCAGCCGCACCGACTCCAGCAGCGCGACGTCCTCCACCCGGACCAGCCGGGTCTCCCGCCACACCTGGTGCGTGGCCGCGAAGATCTTGTGGATCGTCCCGCCGATCCCGTGCCGCTCGATGAACGCGAGCGCCGCCCCCGGGTCGGAGGTCATGAGCGTGTCCGGCACCCGCATCCCCAGCTCACTCGCGACCCGGAGCTGGAGCGCCTTGTGCGAGGCCCGCTCGTCCGCCTGGGGCGGGTTCATCCACGGGCAGTCGAGCAGCGCGTACACGCCGTGCAGTGCCTCGTGCCACTCGCCGTGCGCGAACCCGCGGGCGTCGTTGTCCGCGATCGCCTCGAGGCGCACGAACTGGGGGCGCCGCCACCACACCGCGGTGGCGGCCGAGACGTCGACGACGCCGTACGCCCCGTGCGTCACCGTCGCCCGGGGCGTGGCCGGCTCGCCGAAGTCCACCGACAGGGTGGCGGTGTCCGGGAAGTCGGCGATGTCGAGGACGAACACTTCGCGCCCCCTGGAGCGCAGCCGGTCCACCACCCGGGTGGCGTGGAGGTCACCCGGGTGGGAGATCACGACGATCACGTGAGGCCGAGCAGCTGTGCCAGTGCCGCCAGTTCCTCCGCGAGGGCCTGCTGCCCCTGGCCGAGGGCCTGCTGTCCTTGCGCGAGTTCCGCGTGCTCGGACTGGAGGGCCGCCACCAGCTCCTCGAGCGCGGCGAGGCGCGCGACGACGTCGTCGGACATGTCCCCGACGTGCGGGGTACCGAGCGCGAACGGCACCCCCGGGCGCACGACGCCCGGCTGCAGGCCGGGCAGGCCCGGCAGCACGTTCTCGCGGATCGTCTCGATCCGTTCTTTCGCCGTCTCGGGAACCCGCTCCTTGATCGTCTCCGGGCCGAGTTCCTTGAGAGTCTCCGGCGACCGCTCCTTGAGCGTCTCCGGCGAGAGCTCCTTGACCGTCTCGATCCGTTCCTTCACGGTGACGGCCGGGCACATGGAGTTGGCGGCGGCGATGTCACCGGGGCTGAGGGCGGTGCGCTGGCCGATGGTCGCTGTGGTGGCGACGATCGGGGTGATGGTCTCGGCGCCGCCCACCCCGAACGCGGTGCGCGGGTAGTGCATGATCGAGCCGAAGTCGTAGTCCCCGACGTCGTCCCCGTCCGTGATGTGCTGGTTGAAGTTGTGCTCGTAGCCGGACTGGATGTTCTCCCAGTTGATCCGCACGAACGCGTCCCTGTCCTCCCGTGACTGCTCGTGCCACAGCCCCACGGAGTGGCCGATCTCGTGGATCGTGTTGCCGAGCGTGCAGCCGCTGGCCAGGTTGATGAACTGCTGGCCCCCGCGCTTCCCCACGGCGGACGAGCACCCGGACCCCGGCCGGAACGTGACCCAGTCCGGGTGGGTGGCAGCGTTCGCGGTGGTGCGCAGCACGAACCGGAAGTTGGTGTTCGCCTCCCAGTGGGCGATCGCGTCCGTGACCCGCGCCTGGTTGGGGAGGGCCGGGTCGATGTCGTAGGGCACCGTGCAGTTCGGCCACCGGAACTGGTCCCCGGAGATGATGACGCCGAGGGTCGCCTCACCACGCAGCTCGGCGGCGAGGATCTCGGACTCCTGCTCCACCTGCTCGGCCGTGCCGAGGACGATGTCCCCCTCCAGCATCGCCATGCCGTCCACGACGACGTACTGCACCGCCTTCGCCCGGAAGCTCGCCCCCGCGATGAACGCGGTCCGCACCTCACTCGCCGCGGTGATCTCCTCACCCTGGTCGTCGGTCGGCTTCTCGGCCCGGGCCGGCGCGCTGTCACCCTGCGCTGCCTTGGCCCTGCTCGACGTGGACTTCCTGTTCGAGCCGCTGCTGCCGCTCCTGCTCTCCGCCATGGGATCCCTCCTGCTCTCGTCCCGGGGCGCAACTCGCCCCGTGCCCCGAAGATAGGACCTTTGATCGGGGAGGTCAACGGCCGCTGAGTGCAAAGTTGGCAAAGAGATCGGCGCCATTCCTTGTGGCGGCCCTCACATCAAGGCTCGCTCCCTCCCCTACAGTTGCCGCATGAGGATCGCGATGGCCAATGACCATGCCGGATACACCCTGAAGCAGGAGATCGCCCAGTGGCTCCGGGACCAGGGTCACGAGGTGGAGGACTTCGGCACCCACGACGAGCAGGCCTGCGACCTGCCGGACCTCGTGTACCCGGCGGCCCTCGCCGTCGCCCACGGGGAGGCAGATCGCGGCATCTTCGTGGACGGCGTGGGTTACGGCAGCGCGATGATCGCGAACAAGCTGCCGGGCGTGTTCGCCGCCGTGGCCCAGGACCCGTTCTGCGCGTCCCTCGCACGGTCGCACTCGGACACGAACGTGCTCTGCATCGGCGGCAAGATCATCGGATCCGCCCTCGCACTCGAGGTGGTGAAGGCCTGGATGACCACCGAGTACCTGGGTACCTCCGAGGAGAAGTACGCCCGCCGGGTGGGCAAGGTGGCCGAGATCGACGCCCGGCACGTGCGCCCGCTCGGCGAGTCACTGCCCGTGCACGACGACCCCCGGGATCAGAGCACCCGGATGTAGACCGCGCTCGAGTTCCAGATCGGCCCCTCGGTGAGGGGGGTGCCGGGGTTCCGGGCCGCGATGTGGTTGCCGTTGCCGGTGAAGATGCCCACGTGACCCGGCCACCAGAGCAGGTCCCCGGGCTTGGCCTCGGACGCGGAGACCCGCACACCCACCGAACCCTGCGCGCTCGAGGTTCGCGGCAGCGAGACCCCGAAGTGCGCATAGACGTACTGGGTGAAGCCGGAGCAGTCGAACCCGGTCGGCGAGGCGCCGCCGTACACGTAGGGCACGCCGATGAACTGGCGGGCGAACGCCACGACCGCACTGCCGGAGATCTCCTGCGGCGGCGCGACCTGCACGGCAGCGGGCGCGGGCGCCGCAGGTGCGGGCGCCGTCGTCGTCCCGCCCGTGCGAGCTGCGGTGCGGGCGACGACGACGGGCTCGGGTGCGGGCGGCGGCGGGGGGGGCGG
>DBPQ01000149.1:0-1992 GCA_002304945.1 Actinomycetales bacterium UBA1416
GCGAGCCGATGGCGGCGACGGCGGCTCGGGACGGCCGCTGCGGCTCCGCGAGGGCCCCACCGCGCCGCCGGGACACGGTGGTGCCGATCGAGGCGGCGACCGCCCCGACGCCGGTGGCGCGCAGCAGGTCATCGACGGTCCTGCCGAGGTCCGCGTCGCTGGGCGGTTCCGCCGGGGGGCCCACCTGGCGCAGGAGCCCACGGGCGACCCGGTCGATCGCGGACGCGGCCGTCCGGTCCGCGGTGGACTCGGCCGCGACGGCATCCGCCAGGACGTCGCGCAGCGCCGGCACCCCCGCGCCGCTGAGGCCGCAGGTCTCGAGCACGGGCACGTCACCGAGGCCCTCCTCCGCGAGCAGCCGCCGGATGTCGGCCACGATCGCAGCACGCCCGTCCGGATCGAGCGTGTCCACCTGGTTCAGCACCATCACCATGGCATCGGCACGTGTTCGCAGGTCGGCCAGGTAGAGCTCGTGCAGGATGTGGTCGGCGTACTTCTGCGGGTCGACGACCCAGATGAGGACATCGACCACGGGGAGGAGCCGATCGACCTGCTCGGAGTGGTGTTCCTCCACCGAGTCGTGGTCCGGCAGGTCGAGGAGGACCAGCCCGTCGAGCGGCCGCTGCCCCTCCCTCTCCAGGAGGGTGTCGAGGAACATGCGGCGCTCGACGCCGAGNNAAGTCGAGGAGCTCGTCCGCCCGAACACCCCACGCGCAGGCGCTGGCGCGCCGGGTCGACGGCCGGGCAGGACCCGGATCCGCGAAGCGGGAGCGCGTGAGGGCGTTGAACAGCGTGGACTTCCCGGAACCGGTCCCACCCACCAGGGCGACGACGGTGTGGCTCCCCGTCCTCCTGTGCCGGGACTCCGCCTCCTCGAGCTCCCGCAGCGCCTGCGGCCCCGCGGGCAGTTCCGGACCGGCCTGTGCGATCGCCTCCCGCACCCTCGCGAAGGACTCGGCGACATCAGATCCCATCGAGGTGCCCCTTGAGTTCGCGGGCGCGGATGCGCAACCGGCTGGCATGGTCGGCCGTGGGGAGCGCCGTCAGGACGGTGAGGAAGGGACTCGCGGAGGACCGGACCGCCTCGCGGGCCACGTCGACCAGTGCCGCTCGGGCAGCAGCGCAGAGCGCGGAGTCCCCCAGCAGGTGTTCCACGGCATCCTGCGCGCCGCGGACGCCGACGGCGCCGGCGATCACGAGGTCCTCCAGGCCTGCCGGGGTGAGGATGCTGCCGGCCCTGCCGTCGAGGGCGACACCCTCGCCGTCCAGCAGGCCGCCGACGCGCTCGCGCCACGCGGTCGTCGCAGCCGCGGCCCGGGCCCGCGCCTCGGGTGGCCCGAGGGCCTCGCCGTCCCCGAGGAGGCCGAGCGCATCGGCGTCACGCCATGTCCGGTGAACGGTCAGGGAGGCGTCGTGCAGGGCATCGGCGAGAAGGGTGGTGACGGCGTCGGACGCATCCGCGGCGAGCGCTGCCGCCGCCGAGGTCCGCGCCTCGCGGCCCCTCCCGCGGAAGCCGGCACGCACGGGGGTCCGATCGACGAGCGGTTCGAGCGGACCGCCCGTGGAGGCGAGCGCGAGCCATCGCGTGGTCGGCGCGCCGACGGCGCACTCCCCGGCCGTGATCGCGCGGGCGAGGTCCTCCTCGGGGCCCCGTGCGGCGGCCCGGGTGTCGGCGCGCAACCGGCGGACCATCGCGACCTGGTCGTCGACGCCGCGGGCCAGCTCCTCCAGGGCGGTGCCGAGCGCCGTCCACGCGCCCGTGGTGGTCCGCTTGACGATGGCGCGCGACTGGTGCCGGCCGGAGGCGGCGTGGAGCCACTCGCGCAACTCCTGCACGAGCTCCCGCGGCAGCGGTCCGTTGTGCGGCGAGACGTCGGGGATGGGGAAGACGGGCGCGAATCCGAGGCCGATGCGGTCGAGCATCGCCAGGAGGTCGGCCCGGACGGTGGTGCGCGCCTCGGGGGGAACCCGGTTGAGGACCACCCCTACCTG
>DBPQ01000149.1:2019-44058 GCA_002304945.1 Actinomycetales bacterium UBA1416
CGCCGCCGAGGTCACGAAGAGCCAGAGGTCGGCAGCCTCGAGGAGGATGTCCGCCATCGCCCGGTTGGACGCCTCGAGCGAGTCCATGTCCGGTGCGTCCAGGATGATCAGCCCGGGGGGTACGGACGGGACGGCGACGGCGTCGGCGAGGTCACGCAACGGGACCTGGTGGACGGAGGGGTGATGGGCGATCACGGCCCGCCGCGTCGTCGGCCGCAGCACGCCCGCGGCCGAGATCTCGCGACCCGCGAGCGAGTTCAGGATCGTGGACTTCCCGACCCCGGTGGAACCGCCGAGGACGACGACGGCGGGCGTCGCGTCGTCGGCGAGACGAGGAAGGAGGTGGGAACGGACCTGGGTGGTCACCCGCGCCCGGGTCTCGCGCATCTCCGCCGCTCCCGGGACGTCGAAGGGGAAGGCGGTCGCCGCCACGTCGCGGTGGATGTCGTGGAGCAGGTGGAGCAACGACGGGGNNCGCCTCGGGTGCACGCCCCCCACGCTCACCCGCCGCTCGACCTCGCACGGAACAAGAGTGCCTCGCGGAGGCTGTCCGACCAAGCGCGCGCGCCGTGCGCGACTCGATTGGGCGACCCGTAGGATTGGAGCACGGCCCCCATAGCTCAATGGACAGAGCACCGGANNGGTTGCAGGTTCGAGTCCTGCTGGGGGCGCCGGTTCGGCCGGGCGGGGCGCGCGTCCTACTCTGGTGGGGTGAGTACTCCCAAGGACGCGATCGTCTGGATCGACTGTGAGATGACGGGGCTGGACGTCGAGACCGACGCCCTGATCGAGGTCGCCGTCGTGGTGACGGACTCCGAGCTGACCGCTCTCGACGGCGGGATCGACGTCGTCATCACCCCACCCGCCGGCGCGCTCGACTCGATGGTCGACGTCGTCCGCAAGATGCACACGACCTCCGGCCTGCTCGACGAGCTGGAGGACGGCGTGACTCTGGAGGAGGCGCAGCGGCAGGTCATGGACTACGTCCGCCGCCACGTCCCCACCGCCCGGAAGGTCCCACTGGCGGGCAATTCCGTGGGCACGGACCGCGTGTTCCTCGAGCGCAACATGCCCGAGGTGGTCTCTCACCTGCACTACCGCGTGATCGACGTCTCCTCGATCAAGGAACTCGCCCGCCGCTGGTACCCGCGTGCCTACTTCGCCTCGCCCGAGAAGACCGGGGGGCACCGCGCGCTCGCGGACATCCTGGAGTCCATCGCCGAGTTGCGCTACTACCGCGCGGCGCTCTTCCCGCCGGACGGCGGGCCGGACATCGCCACCTGCAGGGAGATCGCGCGTCAGGTCACGGAGGCGGCACCACGCTGACCCGGGGCGGCGGCCCGCCGGCAATGCGAAGGACCCCGGGAGATGATCCCGGGGTCCTGGTGGGGTGAGTGACGGGGCTCGAACCCGCGACATCCTGGACCACAACCAGGTGCTCTACCTGCTGAGCTACACCCACCATGGCGCTGTCCGCGACGCGAGACACTCTACCCGGTGGATGCCTCCCGCAGGGAATCGGGGGACGTGGGCTGCATCACGGGAAGGCGCGCACGGCGATGGCATTGGCCAGCGACTCCACCGCTCCGGGTGCCGCCGTGAGGTAGAGCGTGACGTCCATCAGATTGACCTCGAGGAGCTTCAGCCCCTCGTCGGTGTGGAGCATGTCGATCCGGGTGTAGATGAGCAGGTGGTCACGGCCCGTGTGGTGCTTGATGGCGGCGTGGAGATGACGGCGGACCTCCTCGGCGAGGTGCCACTCCTCGCGGGTGACCTCGTGGAAGCGCGCCGACGACCGCGGCCGGTTGCCCGGATCGGCCTCCGTCTGGAGGATCCCCTCCTTGGTGACCGCGTGCGACAGGAGCCCGTTGAAGAACACCAGGGAGACCTCGCCGTTCTCCCTGCTCATGGTGAAGTAGCGCTGGATGAGGGCGGCGTTGCCTTTCTGGAGGATGTTCAGGGCGTGCTGGATCGCGGCGGACCGCGACCGACCGTCGGTGGCGGTGTAGCGCCCGGTGGTGTGGCGGTTGGAGGAGAGCGCCGACTTCACGACGAAGTCCCCCAGGGCCGGCATGCGGGTGTGGACCTGGTGCTTGGAGAGGTTGGCCGCCGGCTCGAGCCACGTGGTCTTGATGGTGGGGAGCCCGCGCTCCTCGAGTTCGCTGAGGTAGTGCTTGTCGGAGATCCACCGGAGCACGCCCGCGTCGTTCAGGAGGCGGGGCACGGTCTCGGCCCACCGGAAGAACTCCTCGGGCCGGTCCGCGTAGTCGGTGATCGTCAGGACGACGCACAACCCGGCCGCGCTCCAGTCGACCGCCGGGTCGTCCCACACCGCGATACGGGCGTCGACCCCCAGCGCTCCCAGCGCGTCCGGCAGGCCGACGAGATCGTCGGAGAGATCGGGCAGGTCACTGCTTGTCACGAGGGTCACCCTGGGTTCAGCCACGCTGCCCAAACTACCGGAGATCGCGCCGGGAGGACGATGCCACCGATGCCGACCGGCCACGATCTCGGCGGGACCAAGGTCACCGATCGTCCGAGGGCCTGAGAGTTAGCCTGACGCCTGATCCCCCAACACTGCAGATGGGCGAAATCGATGACGTTCGGTGTGTTCCTCCCACCGCGCTGGACGCCGCTCCAGGATCGGGTGACACCCGTCCCCTCCCTTGTTCCGCGCCCCGACCGGAACGGCCCCGGCGCACCCGAATGCGATTGACAGGCACCATGACGACGCAGCAGCCCAAGTACCCCGGCATTCCCGACGTGATCCACGGCAACGGTGCCGTCGCCCACGTCATGAGGCACGTGTGCGGGGGCGTGATCGGCTACCCGATCACGCCGTCGACCGAGATCTCGGAACTGTACGAGGCAGCACGTGCCGAGGGCGGGGTCAACGTCTGGGGCAGGCACCCGTTCTTCTTCGAACCCGAGGGTGAGCACTCGGCGCAGAGCGGTGCCCTGGGCGCGGCGCTGACGGGCGGGCAGTTCATCTCCAACGCCTCCTCCAGCCAGGGCATCCTGTACGCGATGGAGTCCCACTTCGTCACGGTGGGCAAGAAGATCGGTGGCTTCGTCCTGCAGGTCGCCGCGCGTGTGGTCTCCAAGCACTCGCTGAACGTGATGGCAGGGCACGACGACATCTACGCGCTCCTCCCGTCCGGCTACACCGTGCTGTTCGGGGCCGACCCGCAGGAGGCGGCCGACCTCGCCGCCATCTCCTACCGCACCTCCGCGCTCGCGCTGATCCCCGTCGCCAACGCCATGGACGGCTTCTCGACGAGCCACATGATGAGTGAGGCGCGCCTCCCCGAGCCCGAACTGCTCCGCGAGTACCTCGGGGATCCGGCGGGTCGCATCCCGTGCCCGACGGTCGCCCAGGAACTCCTGTTCGGGGCGAAGGGCCGCGTGTTCCAGCTCGAGGCGTACCTCACGTCGCGCGAGACGGAGTTTGCGGAGTCCGATCTCGTGGCGCTGCACGACTTCCTGGCGGCGCACGCCGACGACGTCGAGCGGGACAACGAGGGCCACCTCGTGGAGCAGACCGTGCGCTGGGTGCCCGAGACGCTCCGGCGGCAGTGGCGCCGCCAGTGGGTCAACGCCCACGAGAAGGGGACGCGGCAGATGGTCCCCGCCCTCGTGGACATCCACAACCCCGGCATGACGGGCCCCGTCCAGAACCAGCCGGACTTCCAGGCGGGGGCCGCCGACCACAGGACCCACTTCGCCTCCGCAGTGCCGGACCTCGTGCGGCAGGCGATGCGCGAGTACTCCGAGTTGACCGGCCGCGAGTACGCCCCGGTGCGGACGGTGCTGTGCGAGGACGCCGAGCACGTGATGGTCGGGCTGGGATCCGTGACCGAGGACGTGGAGGCCGTGCTTCCGTACCTCCGCAGCCAGGGTCTCAAGGTCGGCCTGGTGGCCGTCAAGCTGCTGCAGCCCTTCCCCGAGGCGGAGCTGGCCGCGGCGCTCGCCGGCAAGAAGTCCGTGATGGTCCTCGAGCGCTCCGATCAGATGGCGCTGACGGACCTCGTCACGAAGGCCCTGTTCAAGTCGAGGGAGAACGCCTCCGCCGAGCGCTACCCCGGGATTCCCGGGATGGACGCCAGCCCCACCCTCACGTCGGCGATCTTCGGCCTGGGCGGCCACGACCTGCAGCCCCGCCACCTCATCGCCGCCTACCGGCGGATGGCTGCCGGGGACCTCGCGCCGCTCGTGTACCTCGGCACCCAGTTCTTCGACGACGACCCGTCCCCGGCCATGGCGGACGTCCAGGCGCGCCTGCGGGCCGCCTACCCCGAGACGGAGTTCATGGCGCTCACCACCGAGCCGAACCCGAGGCTCCTGCCGGAGACGGCCATGCGGATCCGCTTCCACTCCGTGGGAGGCTACGGCACCATCGCCACCGGCAAGCTGCTGACGGACATCCTCGCGGGCGTGCTGGGCATGCACTCCAAGTCCGCCCCGAAGTACGGCTCCGAGAAGAGCGGTGCGGCGACCAACTACTACATCACGCTCAGCCCGGAACCGGTGAAGATCACCAACGCCGAGCTGGAGGACGTGGAGATCGTCATCTCCCCGGATCACAAGGTCTTCTCGCACACCGACCCGCTCAAGGGACTCGCGGACGGTGGCACCTTCATGCTGCAGACCTCGCTCACCCCGGAGCAGGTCTGGCGCGAGCTGCCCCGCAAGGCGCGGCGCACGATCAGGGAGAAGGGGATCCGCTTCTTCATCGTCGACGCCTTCGCGGTGGCGAAGCAGCACGCCCCCACCCCGGAGCTCGAGACCCGCATGATGGGAATCGCGTTCATCGGCGCCGTGGCGGCACACGTCGACCGGGTCGCCGCCGGCGCCTCCCGCGAGGACATCCTGGAGAAGGTGCGCCAGCAGATCGTCAAGAAGTTCGGGCGCAAGGGCGAGGCCGTCGTCGAGGCGAACATGGCCGTCATCCGGGACGGCGCCGCCGTCACCCGGGAGGTGGACCACGACTCCGAGGAGATCCGTGCGATCTCCGACGACGTCGCGCCCGTGCGTCTCCGCACCGTCGCGCTGTCGAGGACCATGAGTTCCCCGTCGACCGGGTGCTCGAGCTGCGCCGGACTGTTCGACGCGGACTACTACGAGCGCATGGTGATCCAGCCCTTCCGCGAGGGGACGATCAGCGAGGCTCCGGTCCTGCCGGGGACCGGACTGTTCATGCCGCCGGGCACCGCGGCGGGCAAGGACAAGGGCCTCTTCCGCCGGACCGTCCCCATGTTCGACTCCAGCCTGTGCACCGGGTGCATGGAGTGCGCCCTGGTCTGCCCCGATGCGGCGATCCCCAACACCGTCATCACCTTCGAGGACATGCTGAGCACCGGCATCCGGGAGAGCTACGCCCAGGACGCCGACCGCGCCGCCCTGCGGGCACGCCTGCCCGAACTGGCCGACGCCGTCCGTGTCGCGTTCCGTGAGAAGCGGGACGCGGAGGGCTTCGCCGCCACCGTCGCGGCGGCCGCCGCCCCGCTCGTCGCCGACGACGCGGGCCTCGGCACCGCCGTCGACGCACTCGTGGAGGCGCTGGGACGCTTCCCGGTGGCACGCACGCGCGCCTTCTTCGACTCGATGGAGAAGAAGGCGCCGGGCGCGGGTGCCCTGTTCGCCGCGACGATCGACCCGTGGAAGTGCACCGGCTGCCTGGAGTGCGTGGACGTCTGCGGACCGAACGCGCTGATCCCGCACGACCAGGACGACACGATCCTCGACACCCTGCAGGAGCGCTTCGAGTACCTCACCGAGCTCCCGAACACGCCGGAGCGCTACTCCGAGGTGGTACCCGGCCCCGGCGGCGACCCCAAGCGGATGCTGCTCGACCACGACCACTACTACGCCACCACCGGCGGGCACGGCGGGTGCCGCGGCTGTGGCGAGGTGACCTCGATCCGCCTCGTGACGTCCACCAGCCACTCGATCACGGAGAAGCGCCAGCAGCGCCACCTCGCCGAGCTGGAGGACCTCACCGCACAGCTCGCCGACCGCCTGGCCGTGATGGCCGCCGACGAGCCCCGCCGCGCCCGCGTGGAGCAGCTGCTCGCCACCCTCGAGCGGCGGCTCTACCTCCTCGAGGCCGGCCCGACCGGCAAGGGCCCGGCCGGCGCGGTGGTCGCCAACGCCACCGGATGCTCCAGCGTCTACGCCTCCACCATGCCGTACAACCCCTACACGGATCCCTGGGTGAATTCGCTGTTCCAGGATGCCCAGCCCCTGGCGAAGGGAATCTTCGAGGGCATCGCCTCCCAGCTCGTCGACGACGTCCGCGCACTCCGCCTCGCGCGCCGTGAGCTCGCCGGTGACTACGAGCCCGCCCGCGACGACGCCGAGCTGCGCTACCTCTCCTGGCAGGAGTTCACCGACGAGGAGATGGACCTCCTCCCGACCGTCCTCACCATCGGCGGCGACGGGGCCACCTACGACATCGGCTTCGGTGCACTGTCCCGCATCCTGACGAGCAACACGCCCATCAAGGTCATGGTGCTCAACAGTGGGGTGTACTCCAACACGGGCGGCCAGGCGTCGACGTCCAGCTTCACCGGACAGGACTCGGACCTCTCCCGGTCGGGAAGGGCCCACCACGGGAAGCAGGAGTTCCGGAAGGAACTCGGACTCATCGCCTCGTTCCACCCGAACGTCTACGTGGTCTCCACGGCGACCGCCTACCAGTCGCACTTCCTCAAGAACACCCTCGAGTTCCTCACCGAGCAGCAGATGCCCGCCGTGATGGACGTCTACACCCCGTGCCAGTCCGAGCACGGCGTGGCCGACGACGCCGCGAACCGGCGTGCCCGGCTCGCCGTGAAGTCGCGCATGAACCCCCTGTTCGTGCACGACCCGCGGCGAGGGGAGACCATCCACGAGCGGTTCTCCCTCGACGGGAACCCGGACCCGACGAAGACATGGTCGGCGAACAAGCTCGAGTACGTCGCCGAGGACGGCAGCCTGCAGCTCCTCACCACGGTGGCGACCCCCGCCGACTTCGCGCTCGGTGAGACCCGCTTCAAGTCGCAGTTCCGCAAGCTGCGCGCCGACGAGGAGCCCGCCGCACTGCCCGTCCACGAGTACATCGAGCTGGACGAGGCCGACCGCCGCGGGCACGTGCCGTTCGTGCACACCACCGACCCCGACATGCGCCTGGTGAAGATGGTCTGCTCGGGCCAGATGATCGCGCTCGTGGAGGAACGGCGCCGCAACTGGCAGCTGCTGCAGTACCTCGCCGGCCAGGACGTCGACACGCTCACCTCGCTCCACAAGACGCAGCTCGCCGAGCTGCAGGCGAAGTACGACGAGGCCACGACCGCACGCGAGACGTCCCTCGACGACATCGCGCGCATGATGGCCGACCTCGCCGACGCGGGGACGGTCCCCGCCGTCGCCGGATTCGCCACGCCGGCCCCCGCCGCCACGGCGACGGCGTCGCCCGCGCAGCCGGCATCGGCGGCACCCGCCGCAGCGCCGAAGGCGCCGGTCTCCCTCGCCGAGGAGGACATGCGTCTCTGCACGGACTGCAAGACGTGCTACCAGGAGCTGCCGGAGCTGTTCGAGCCCGTCCGCGTGGTCGTCGATGGCGAGGCGCGCACCGTCGCCCGGCTGATCCCCGGCGCACTCGAGTCGCTGGAGGTCACGCCCGAGGTCGAGGCCCGCATCAAGAAGGTCATCGACAACTGCGACGCGGAGATCATCAAATGACCACCGTGGCCGGCGGTGACATCCGCCAGTACCTCTCGACGCGGGACGCACTCGAGGCCGCGCGCTCCCAGCTCGAGGAACTCGAACGTTCCGAGACGGCGGGCTCGTTCAACACGCAGCTCGCGGTCCTCCGCCAGCACCTCGCCGAGAACCCACGGCAGTTCCGCCAGCTCTTCATCTCCTCGGGCATCGGGGCCGTGGCCGCGGAGTTCCAGAAGGACGAACTCGGGGCCGAGTTCACCCACACCCTGTGGGACGCGCTGCTCCGGGACGACGACAGCTCGCAGGTGGCCATGCGGTTCCTCTGGGACGTGCCGCTGCGCCTGAAGAGGAAGTTCATCCGCGCGATCGCCACCCACCTCACCGACCGCTACCCCATGTTCGCCGGGCTGCACGAGGGCTGGCCGGCCGGGAACAACATCCCGCCCTACATCCGCGACCCGGAGGTGCGCGCGCAGGACTTCGAACTCGTCAATCAGGGGTACCTCGGCTACCGGAACGTCGGCTACTCCCAGCGCGAGGTGGACCTGTTCGTGTGGCTGGAGGCGCTGCGGGACAAGCAGTGCGCGGACAAGCCCTGCGAGCTCGGGATCCTGCTGGAGGGGAAGAAGGAACGGCAGGGCGGTTGTCCGGTCCAGATCCACATCCCCTCGATGCTGGAACTGCTGGGCGAGGGCAAGTTCAAGCAGGCCCTCGAACTCCTCGAGGACTGCAACCCCCTGCCGAACGTCACCGGCAGGGTGTGCCCCCAGGAGTTGCAGTGCCAGGGGGTGTGCGCGCATCACAAGCGCCCGATCGAGATCGGACAGCTGGAGTGGTTCCTCCCGCAGCGGGAGAAGGCCGTGGAGCCGGATGCGATGATCACCCGGTACGGTGGCCGCCCCGACCCGTGGCGCAAGGCCACCAAGCCCCCGATCGCGATCGTGGGATCCGGCCCGTCCGGCCTCATCAACGCCTTCCTGCTGGCCGCCGAGGGCCACCCCGTCACCGTGTTCGAGGCCTTCCATGAGCTCGGCGGCGTGCTGCGGTACGGCATCCCGGAGTTCCGCCTGCCCAACGAACTGATCGACGACGTGGTCGCCAAGATCAAGCTGCTCGGCGGCCGGTTCGTCACCAACTTCGTGGTGGGCAAGACCGCCAGCCTCGCGGATCTCCGGGAGGCCGGCTTCTGGCGGATCTTCGTGGGGTCCGGTGCCGGCCTGCCCCAGTTCATGAACGTCCCGGGCGAACACCTCCTCAATGTCATGTCCGCCAATGAGTTCCTCACCCGGGTGAACCTCATGCAGGGCCGCCGCGAGGACTACGACACGCCGCTGCCCGACGTGCGCGGCAAGCGCGTCATGGTGGTTGGCGGCGGCAACACCGCCATGGACGCCGCGCGCACCGCCCACCGGCTGGGAGGGCGCGTCACCATCGCCTACCGCCGCACCCAGGCCGAGATGCCCTGCCGCGTCGAGGAGTTGCACCACGCCCTCGAGGAAGGCATCGAGCTGGCCGTGCTCCGCTCCCCCAGCGAGTTCATCGGGGACGACCGCACCCACTTCGTCAAGGCTGCCGTGCTGGACATAATGCAGCTCGGGGAACCGGACGCATCCGGGCGGCGCCGCCCCATGGCCACCGGCGAGAGGCAGACGGTCCGCACCGACCTGGTGATCATGGCGCTCGGGAATGCCTCAAACCCGATCATCAAGGACTCCCAGCCCGATCTCGAGACCACCCGGTGGGGCAACATCGCCGTGCGGGAGGGCTCGCAGCAGACCTCCCTGGAGGGCGTGTACACCGGTGGCGACGCCGCCCGCGGCGGCTCCACCGCCATCCGCGCCGCAGGCGACGGCCAGGCCGCCGCCCGGGAGATCGCGCACGCCGCAGCCCTCGACGAGAACGAGGTCCGCGAGCGGGTCCGTGCCGCGGACGCCTACTCCAGGCTCGCGGGAGCCGAGGCACGCATCGTGGAGAAGGTGGAACTCGCCGGGGGCATCGTGGAGTTCACCGTCTACGCCCCGCTGGTGGCGCGGTCCGCCCGGCCGGGCCAGTTCGTCCGGGTCCTCGGCTGGCCCAAGGGCGAGCTGATCCCGCTCACGCTCGCCGACTGGGACACCGACGCCGGAACAATCACGCTGGTGGTCCAGGGGGTTGGGAAGAGCTCGATCGAGATGAACCGGATGCGGGTGGGTGACGCGTTCACCGGCATCGCCGGACCGCTGGGCCTGCCGAGCGAGCTGCACAGCTACGGCCCCGACGAGACCGTGGTGTTCACCGCCGGTGGCCTCGGGTTGCCGCCCGTCCACCCGATCGCCCGCGAACACCTGCGGCTGGGAAACCACGTCACCCTCATCTCCGGCTTCCGGACCGCCTCGCTGCAGTTCTGGACGGGCGAGGAGGACCGGCTCGCGCGGCTGAAGGCGGAGTTCGGCGACCAGCTCGAGGTGGTCCTCACCACTGACGACGGCAGCTTCGGGATCAAGGGCTTCGTCACCACCCCGCTGGAGGCGATGCTGGAGGCCAACCAGCGTGGCGAGGGCCGCCGCGTCGCCGAGGTGGTCACCATCGGCCCGCCGCTCATGATGCGCGCGGTCAGCAGTCTCACCCGCCGTTTCGGCGTGCACACAGTGGCCAGCCTCAACTCGATCATGGTGGACGCCACCGGCATGTGCGGTGCCTGCATGGTCCCGGTGACCATCGACGGCACGCTCGTGCGGAAGCACGCCTGCATCGACGGGCCGGAGCTCGACGCCCACGCGATCGACTGGGACAAGTTCCTGCCTCGGTTCACGCAGTTCCGTTCCCAGGAACAACGTGCAACGGCGGCTGCCGACTTGGTCTGACCGTCGGCGGGGCCTGCGGGGCGGTTCCCACGCGGGAGCCGCCCCGCAGGCGTCATGATGGGGCCATGCGCACCGATGCGGAGTTCCTCGCGCTCGCGATCGACCTGGCCGTGGCGAACGTGGCCGACGACGGCGGCCCGTTCGGCGCCGTCGTCGTGAAGGACGGGGAGGTGGTGGGACGGGGCGTCAACCGCGTGACGGCGTCGCTCGACCCGACGGCGCACGGCGAGGTGGTCGCGATGCGTGACGCGTGCCTGCGCATCCGCGACTTCACGCTCGCCGGCGCCACGCTCTTCACCTCCTGCGAACCCTGCCCCATGTGCCTCTCGGCCGCGCTGTGGGCGCGGGTGGATCGCGTGCTGTACGCGGCGGACCGTCACGACGCCGCCGACGCGGGATTCGACGACGCCGCCTTCCACGGGCTGTTCCGCCACGACACGTCCGGTTGGCCGATGGCGATCGAGCACCTGGCCCTGCCCCAACGGCTCGCGCCGTTCGACGCCTGGCGGGCGAACGAGGAGCGCATCCCCTACTGAGGGTAGGCCTGCTCTGCAGAACGACGATGGCCCCCGGATCCTGCTGGATCCGGGGGCCTCACATGGTGGAGATGGCGGGAATCGAACCCGCGTCCGATGACGTGGAACCAGGACTTCTCCGGGCGCAGTCTGCGTCAGGACTTTCTCGGCCCCCACCCTTCGCACAGACGACCTTGGTGGACGGGCCCAGTCACCTTGGTGTCCCCCTGACCCCGGTGACGAGGGTCAGGAGCAGTGGCTCCCTTGATGACGCCAGTGACCGGGTCGGGAGCACCCCCGGACTGACGGACCAGCTATTGCCTAGGCGGCAAGAGCGAAGTGGTCGGTGCTGTTCTTTTCGGCACCTATTGGGTCATGCAGAGCGTTAACGAGATGACTGCATCTCCTCGGCCCGCTTCCCCTGGTTGGACGATCACCGTCGAAACCGATCATCCCCATGTGTGTCGCTGTTCAGTTGTCCTGCTCATGCTACGTGGTCAACGCTCCGGATCGCGAGTCCATTCCCAGCCGCGAGCCGGCGCGTCAGCGCCGGTTCGCGGCACGCATGACACGCTGCGCCTCGCGCTCGTCCTGCTTGCGCCGAAGGGTCTCCCGCTTGTCCCACTCCGCCTTGCCGCGGGCCAGCGCGATCTCGACCTTCACCCGGCCGTTCACGAAGTAGAGCTCGAGGGGAACCACCGTGAGCCCCTTCTCGCGGGTCCGTTGCCAGAGCTTGGCGATCTCGGCGTGGTGCAGCAGCAGCTTCCGCTTCCTCTTCGGGGCGTGGTTCGTCCACGTCCCCTGGGCGTGCTCCGGGATGTTGACCCCTTGGAGCCAGGCCTCTCCGCCGTCGATCTCGACCCAGCCGTCCACGAGGCTCGCCCGTCCGGCGCGCAGCGCCTTGACCTCCGTGCCGGTCAGCACCAGGCCCGCTTCGAAGGTGTCCTCGATGCTGTAGTCGTGGAAGGCCTTCCTGTTGCGCGCGATGACCTTCTTGGCACTCGCCGCCGCCTTGGAGCGCTCCGCGACGGTGGGTTTCCTCGTCTGTTGCTGGGCCGCCATCTCACACTCCTCACCATGGACGGGCACTCAAGGGTACGCCATCGCCGTGCCGTCGCCACCGGCGTGCGTTCAGTAGGGCGGCAGCGACATGGGGTCGATGGTGGCACCGTTCTTCCAGATCTCGAGGTGCACGTGGCAGCCCGTCGATGCGCCCGTGGTCCCCGTGTACCCGATCACCTGGCCCTTGGACACCGCCTGGCCCTCGCTAACCGCGAAGCCGGAGAGGTGGTTGTAGACCGAGACGTAGGAGCTGCCGTTGATCATGCCGTGGTTGATGATCACCTGGTTGCCGTGGGTGCCGTTGTTGTACTCCAGCCGGAGGTCGGCGACGGTGCCTCCGGCCACGGAGTACTGCCGGTTGCCGCACTTGGATCTCAGGTCGACTCCGGGGTGGAAGAACCAGCCACCCGTGATCGGGTACACGCGGTACCCGTAGGGGGATGTGACGTAGAGCGGCGGATCGATCGGGAGCCCGATGGCGTACGAGGGAGCGGGGGCGGGTGCTGGGGCTGCCGGGGCGACGTTGTTGTCGCTCCGCGACGACTCGGCCTCCGCCTTCCGCTGCACCTCCAACTCGGCTTGGCGCTCCAACTCGGCCTGGCGCTCAAGTTCGGCCTGACGCTCCGCCTCCGCCTTCCGTTCGGCCTCGAGACGACGGCGCTCCTCCTCCGCCTTGCGGCGGTTCTCCTCGTCGATGCGGGCGATCGTGGCGGCGATCTCCTCGTTCTCCTGCTTGACCTGTGCCTGTTCCGCCTCGATCTGGCCGCGGCGGCCCTCGAGGTCCGCGGCCAGCGACTCCTGCTCGCGCTTGAGCTCCGCGATGCGGGCGCGCTTGGCTGCTGCTGCGTCCCGGGCGTCGTCCGCCTCCACCACCGCGGCGTCGGCGAGCGCCTTGAGCTCGGTGACACGCTCGGTGACGGCCTCCTGGCGTGCCTGGGCGTTGCGGGTCGTCGCCTCGAGGTCGTTCATGTCGACGAGGACGGCGGTCTGCGACCTCACCGCGGTGTCCATCGCGGAGTACTGCGTCAGGAAGTCGTCGGTCGACTCCGCACCGAGCGCCCAGGAGAGCGGGGAGATGGAGGTGCCGTTCTGGTAGGTGGTGCGCGCCAGTTCACCGAGGGAGGCCTGGCTGGCCTCGATCTCCCCACGGGCGCTCTCGATCTGCACCTCCAGGTCGGCGAGCTCGGCCTCCGCCACGGCGAGGCGGTCCGCGGTCTGCTGCTGTACCCGCTCGGCAGCCGCAAGCGTCTCCTCGGCCTGGCGGAGTTCCTGCTCGGCGATGGGCAGCTGCAGGCGCGTCTGCTCGAGCGCGAGGTACGTCTCCTGCAGATCCTTCGTGGTGCCCTCGAGGTTCGCGCGGAGCTGCTCCAGCAACTGGTCGTTCTGCTCCTGCTGGGTGACGAGATCGTCGCGGTTGTCCGCCACGGCGGTGACGGCGAGGCCTCCCGAGGCGAGGAGGCAGGCGGTGAGGAGCAGGGAGGGGAATCGACGACGCATGATCACACCTTCGTGTAGCGGCCGAGGGTCACGAGGGACGAGATGCCGGCGAGCAGGATCGCCGCGAGCACGAGGAACGGTGCCACGAGCCACACGTCGGTGGTGGTGACGAAGTTGACCATGGGCGCACCCTCCGCGAGCCACCCCTCGACGAGGTAGCGCACTGCGGCCCAGAGTCCGCCCACCGCGAGGGCCGCGCCGGCCAGGGCGGCGAGGGCGCCTTCGAGCATGAACGGCAACTGGATGAACATGTTGGAGGCCCCCACCAGGCGCATGATGGAGGTCTCGCGCTGTCGGCTCATGGCGGACAACCGGATCGTGGTGGTGATCAGCAGCACCGCAGCCACCACCATGACGAGACCGAGCCCGACCGAGAGCATCGTGGCTCGGTTGAGGATGTTGAACAGTGGTTCGAGCGTCTCACGCTGGTCGACGACGCGCTCCACCCCGGCCACTCCGGAGAGTTCGTCGGCGATCACCTGGTACTGCTCGGGGTCCACGAGCTTCACCCGGTAGGAGTACTGCATCTGATCGGGTGTCACGGATTCGAGCCAGGGCGAATCCGCGATCTCGCGCAGGTTCTCGTAGGCCTCCTCCGGCGTCTCGAGGAAGACCTGCTCGACGTACGCGGCGAGTGCCGAGGACTCGAGGGTCGCGCGGACATCGGTGAGCTGTTCCTCCGTGACGGCGCCGGCAGCGCACGATGCGGCGGCGGATCCGTCGGGGCACATGAAGACCGCGACCTCGACCCTGTCGTACCACTCCCCCTTCATCTTCGTCACCTGCATCTGGAGCAGTGCGGCGGCACCGACGAAACTGAGGGACACGAAGGTGACGATGACGACGGCCACGGCCATCGCGAGGTTCCGGCGGAGACCCGACCCCACCTGGGAGAGCACGAACTGCCAGCGCATGCCCTACCTCCCCGCCCCGTAGACGCCGCGGTCCTGGTCACGCACGACGACGCCGTCGACGAGTTCGATCACGCGCTTGCGCATCTGGTCGACGATCTCGTCGTCGTGAGTCGCCATCACGATGGTGGTGCCGGTGCGGTTGATCCGGTCGAGGAGCCGCATGATGCCCACGGACGTGCGCGGGTCGAGGTTCCCGGTCGGTTCGTCGGCGAGGAGGATGGAGGGCCGGTTCACGAACGCCCGGGCGATGGCCACCCGCTGCTGCTCGCCCCCGGAGAGCTCGTGCGGCAGCCGGCGCTCCTTGCCCTCGAGTCCGACCAGCTCGAGCACCTCGGGAACGGTGGTCTGGATGTGGTGGCGTGGCTTGCCGATCACCTGGAGCGCGATGGCCACGTTGTCGAACACCGGCTTGTCCGGCAGCAGCCGGAAGTCCTGGAACACCACGCCGATCTGGCGCCGCAGGTGCGGCACCTTCCAGGTCGACACCTGGGCGAGGTCGCGCCCGAGCGCGAACACCTGTCCCGAGGTGGGCCGCTCCTCCCTCAGCACGAGGCGGAGGAACGTCGACTTCCCCGATCCGGAGGCGCCCACGAGGAACACGAACTCACCCCGTGCGACCTCGACTGTCACGTCGTCGAGGGCGGGGCGTGCGCCTCGGGTGTAGACCTTCGAGACATTGTCGAATCGGATCACGTTCGCTCATCCGGCCAGGGTCGGAGGTGGGGAGTAGCAACAGGTATGGCCGATACCAAGGCTAAAGCTCTGGTTCAGGGTAACAGTCGCGACACGCCGGCCGTCATCGTCGTCCGGAGGCTCCTACGCGGTGACGTCCTGCTGGCGCCGCCACCGGATGCCGGCATCGATGAAGTCATCGATCCAGCCGTCGAACACCCCGCTCGTGTTCCCCACCTCGTGCTCGGTGCGCAGGTCCTTGACCATCTGGTAGGGGTGGAGCACGTAGGAGCGCATCTGGTCCCCCCACGACGCCTTGACGTCACCCGCCAGGGCCTTCTTCTCGGCCTGCTCCTGCTCCTTGCGCAGCAGGAGGAGACGGGACTGCAGCACCACGAGGGCGGCAGCACGGTTCTGGATCTGCGACTTCTCGTTCTGCATCGAGACCACGATGCCGGTCGGGATGTGGGTGAGCCGCACGGCGGAGTCGGTGGTGTTGACGGACTGGCCTCCCGGACCGGAGGACCGGAAGACGTCCACCTTGATCTCGTTCTCGGGGATGTCGATGTGGTCCGTCTGCTCGATGAGCGGGATGACCTCCACGGCCGCGAACGACGTCTGGCGGCGGCCCTGGTTGTCGAAGGGCGAGATCCGCACGAGCCGATGGGTGCCGGCCTCAACCGACAACGTGCCGTACGCGTACGGAGCCTTCACCTCGAATGTCGCCGACTTGATGCCGGCCTCCTCCGCGTAGGAGGTGTCCAGCACCTTCGCGGGGTAGCCGTGCCGCTCCGCCCACCGCAGGTACATGCGCAGTAGCATCTCGGCGAAGTCCGCGGCGTCGACGCCGCCCGCTCCCGAACGGATCGTGACGACGGCGTCGCGCTCGTCGTACTCTCCCGACAGGAGGGTGCGCACCTCCAACTCACCGAGGTCGCGACGGAGCGTGACGAGTTCACGCTCGGCCTCGGCGAGCGTGTCGGCGTCATCCTCCTCGGTGGCCATCTCCACGAGCGTCTCGACGTCGTCGATCCGCTCCCCCATCCGGTTCAGCTTCTCGAGGTCGGTCTGGGCGTGGGAGAGCTGCGAGGTCACGGCCTGTGCGGCATCGGGATCGTCCCACAGGTCCGGTGCGGAGGCCTTCTCCGACAGTTCGGCCACGCTCGCCGCCAGGGCCTCCGGGTTCATCACCGCACGGATCGAGGTGTAGGTGGAACGGAGCTGGTCGAGTGCTGCGGGGAAATCGGTGGCCACGATCCCCTAGCCTAGGCGATCGGCGACGGTGGACGCCGGTGCGCGTCGTCGCCGCGCCTCCCCGGGTGGCCGGGCCGATACGCTCCCATCATGGACATGGAGACAGTCGTCAACGTCCTGCTGGTGATCCTGTTCGTCCTGATCGGTGGCGTCTTCGCCGGAACCGAGATGGCGATCGTCAATCTGCGCGAGAGCCAGTTGCGTCGGATCGAGCAGGGTGGCGCGCGGGGCGAACGGATCGCGGCGCTGGTGCGGAACCCGAACCTCTTCCTCTCCGCGGTCCAGATCGGCGTCACGGTCGCGGGCTTCCTCTCCTCGGCCTACGGGGCCTCCACGATCGCCCCCGACCTCGTTCCGGGGCTCGTACGGCTCGGCCTCCCCGACGGCGCCGCCTCCACAGTCGCCCTCGTGGGGATGACCCTGGTCATCGCCTACCTCTCCCTCGTGCTGGGAGAACTGGTGCCCAAGCGCCTGGCCATGCAGAACGCCGAGCGGGTCACGATGGTCGTGGCGCCCCCGCTGGGGACCTTCGCCCGGCTGATGCGGCCGGTAATCTGGCTGCTGTCCCGGTCCACCGACCTCGTGGTCCGGCTCCTCGGCGGGAACCCGCACGCCTACACCGAGGCCGTCTCCGTGGAGGAGATCCGTGCGATCGTGTCCTCCTCGGAGGATCTCTCCGAGGGCCACCGGCGGATCATCCAGGACGTCTTCGACGCCGCCGAGCGGACGGTGGTGGAGGTCATGCGGCCCCGCACCGAGGTGAACTTCATGGCGGCCACCCAGTCGGTGGAGGAGGCGATTGCCTCCATGCGGGGACTTCCCAACAGCCGATACCCCGTCTACCGGGAGGACACGGATGACATCGTCGGCTTCGTCCACGTGCGCGATCTGCTGGCCCTCGACGACCGGACAGCGGTGACCGTGGGCGACGTCGCCCGGCCCATCCCCATGTTCCCGGGCACAGTCCGGGTCCTCGGCGCCCTCACGCGCATGCGGAAGAGCGGGCACCAGATCGCGATCGTCGTCGACGAGTACGGCGGGACCGACGGGATCGTCACGCTCGAGGACCTCCTCGAGGAGATCGTCGGGGAGATCTATGACGAGTACGACTCATCGCGGCAGCCGGAGGACTCGGTGCTCGACAGGGACGGATCGGTCGAGGTTGACGGCCGTCTCATCCTGCAGGAGTTCGGGCAGCTCACCGGAATCGACCTGCCGGACGACGGCAGCTACGAGACGGTCGCCGGGTTCATCCTCGCGCGCCTCGGGCGGCTGGCGCGCCCCGGTGACGTCGTCGCCGTCGCCGGGTACGAGCTGCGCGTGCTCGACGTCGACCGCCAGCGGATCGGACGCGTCCGGGTCACCAGGCACGACGCCGGCTCGGCGTGACGTCCTAGCAGCATCAGCGAAGGGAGGCGAAGAGGGCGGCGTGAGCCACCTCAGCACCGCTCTGTGCGTCCTCCACGAGAAGGAAGGCCTGCGTTCCTCCCACCGGGGAGGCCCGCGGCGCACGGAAGCTCACGGTGACGGTCTCGCTCGCGGCAGGCTCGAGGTGGAGCGGCGTGGGCGCGCTGACGTCGAAGGTGCCGACACCTCGGGAGTCCTCCACCTCGAGGACGAGCGTCAGGGCGCTGTCACCGAGATTGGTGACGGAGAGCTCGGCGGTCACGATCCGGCCGCTGCTGGCGGGGAGCACCCCCAACGAGAGGCTCGGGCTGGAGAGGGCCACCGTGGCGGTCGCGGCCGCTCCCAGGTCGAGGAGGCCCGCTCCCACCCGCAGGACGTCCTCGCCGTCGGCGTTCGCGTTCGCGTTCGCGTTCGCGTTTGCCGCATGGTCGACCACACCCCGCTCGGCGGTGTTGACGATCGCGGACCGGACCTGCCACGCCTCCCAGCCGGGCCGGGCGGCGACGAGGACCGCGGCCGCGCCGGCCACGTGGGCGGCGGCCATGGAGGTCCCGTCGCGGAAGTCCCAGCCACCGGGCACCGCGGAGAGGACCCCGCTCCCCGGGGCGACGAGGTCGGGCTTGACCCGGTGGCCGACGAGGGTGGGACCCGATGAGGAGAACTCGAGGAGGGTGTCGCCCTGCCCGACGTCGAGGTGGGCGAGCGCGCCGAGGGTGACCGGCCAGCCATCGAGCCTGAGCAGGGCCTCCAGGTCCTCCGCGCCCACCATCACCGCCGGGATGGTCGCGCCACGGGGGGCAGCCATGGGGATCGCGCCGGGACGATCGTTCACGATGAGCACGCCGCGCGCACCGGCCTCCTCCGCGTGGGACACCTTCGTGCCGAACGGGCACCCGCCACGCCCGATCAGGGCGATGCGGCCCTCGAGCTCCGGCATGACACGGGCGTCACAGGCGAGGCCGAGGTCCTCCCCGCTCCAGACCACGCCCAGCTCGGCCTCCAGCGGGCCTTCGGGCAGGGGGAAGTCACCGGGCACCGCGGCGACGCCGAGGTCTCCCGCCTGGACGGGGACGAACATCCCGTGGCCGAGCGACGTCGCGCCAGCCGTCAGCGCACGGCTCGCGGATCCGGGAGAGCCGAGGGTGAAGGCTCCCGGTCCGCCGTTGCCCGCCGGAACGGCCACCACGATTCCGGAGCGGTCCAGGGCATCGACCGCAAGGCCGACCAGGTCCCGGTTGCCGTTCGCCGGGGCCGCCAAGGCCAGGCTGATGACGTCCATGCCGTCCTCGGCCGCCTCGTCCAGCGCCGCGAGGACCGTCTCCGAGCGTGCGCTCGTCCCGCCCGGGAAGACGTTGTAGTCGCCGAGCTGGGCGCCGGGAGCGACCCCGCTCACGGCGTGGGGGATCGTGACGCCGTCGACCGCGGCCGGCGTGTCCAGCTCGCACGCGATCGTGCCGGCGACGTGGGTGCCGTGGGATCCGGCGGACGCGGCGGAGCCGCCGAACACCTTCGAGACGACCACCTTCTCCGTCACCCGCGCGACGTTGCCACGGTCCGTGATCCCGGTGATCGGATACCCGGAGCCGTCGAAGCACGGATGGGCGACGTCGATCCCGCTGTCGATCACGGCGACCTGGACGCCGAACCCGGCCCAGGTTGCCGGATCGGCCGTGGAGGCAGCGCCGGCCGCCGCCCACCCCGCCAGCGCGTCGATCGTGGCGAGACCCGGATCGCCGCCGTCCATGGGCGAGTAGATGTTCTCGTACCCGACGGCGAGGACGTCCGGGGCGCTCCGCAGCTCCGCGATGGGCGTCCCGCCGAGATCCAGGGAGAGCCCGTGGAACGCGACTTCGAACTCTCCGGTGACGCGTGCCTCCGGGGCGTTGCGGGCCAGCCAGGTGCGGAACTCCTCCCGCTGCTCGGCGAGCTGTTCCCGCACGTGGCGGGTCGCGACCGCAGCGTGGTCCAGCTCGCCGCCGGCTGTCCGCCCGACACCGGGCGCGGTGACGAGCGGCTCGCCCGCGAGCTGCACGATTGCCCGGCTGGTGTCGACACCCTCGGCGCTCCGCGCGGTCCGTGGCCCATCCGGCACTGCGACCGCGGCGCCCGAACCGGCGAGCGCGAGCACGGCAGCCACGACGCTCACGGCACGCAGGCGTCGGCTCATGGCCCTCCGTTCGAAGGACCGGCGCTGCCCCCAGCCACCGGAATGGGGGTGTGTGGTTCCAGACTAACGTGCACCCCCCACGCGTGGCGAGGCGCACTCAGCCGGCGCGCGCCGTCGTCGTCACGCGGAGGGGGACACCTGCCCCCATCTCCTCGAGGAACCACGGCACGAGCGGGAGGTCCGCCACTGTCACGAGCGTGACACGGGCGGTCCGCCCGTCGGGCGAACCCGTCGGTTCCCCCATGCGCGCGCGCTCGAGCCCGAGGGCCACGCGGTGGCTCGCCACGTACTGGCCGACGGCGGCGCGGACCGTCGCGTCGCTGACCTCCACCTCCCCGCTGCCGGAGGCGTAGTACGCGGCGGCGTCGATGCGGGTCGCGGCGTCGAGCGCCGCGGCATCGGCCATGGCCAGGAGCTGCTTCCGCTCGATCTGGACGGCGGAGACCGATGCCACCACGAAGATGAGGGCCAGCACCACCATCGCGAGCCCGAGGGTGAGGATCATGACCTGCCCGCGCTCACCCGAGGAGGCGAGAGCACTGATCCGATCACGCACGGTCCTCACCCCTGCACCCGGAACCGGTCGACGACGACCACGGCGCGCCCCTCGATCGGGACGACGGCACCGAGCGCCTGCGCGAGACCGGTCGTGATGAGCGGGAGCGTGACCCGGGTGGTCACGGTGACGTGGAGCCGGGACCCGGGCGTCAGGCACGGGTCGGACTCGCACTCGACGGCCAGCGACGGTGGTGTGGACACACCGAGGTCGAAGTCCTCGAACGCGAGCCGAGTGGCGAGTTCCGCGGCCTCCCGCCCGGTGTCGCCTCCGAGGGACAGGATCCTCCCGGCCTCGCGGGCCGCTCCCTCGGCGGCGAACGCGGCCCCCTGGATCGTGAAGAAGGTGAGCGTCAGGTAGACGAGAGGCACGAGGAACAGCACGGACATCCCGATGAACTCGATCACGGCGTTGCCGCCCTCCTCCCGCGGCAGGCGCTGCACGAGCTCGCGGAGCCGACGCCTCACAGCTCGTCCTCCAGCACCGCCCTGCCGCTCACCGCCAGCTCGCGGGCCGGTCCGGCGAGCCCGAACAGCGGGAGTGCGGCAACGACGTCGACCTGGAGGAGGACGGTCCCCTCCGCCTCGACCCGCCGCGTGGTCACGTCCCGCGAGTAGCGCGGGGACAGCGCGAGATCGATGAGGTAGCGCGTGCGGTCGACGGCCGCGGCGTCGCTCGCGCCGGCCAGCGCTCCCGCCCGTGCGCCCTCCGCCGCCGAATCCACGAGGATGTTCCGCACGTGGAGGGCGAGCGCCAGCTGGAGCAGCGCGGCGAACAGGAGGATGACCAGCGTGCCGACGAGCACGAAGTCCACCACGGCCGAGCCGCGCTCCGCCCTCAGGCGCTCAGGACCCGGTCGATGGCGGTGTTGAAGACCCGCGCGAGCGCGTCCCCGGCGATCGCCCAGATCGCGATCACGAGGCCCGCTGTCATGAGCGTCACGAGGACCCAGCCGGGCACGTCGCCACGCTCGTCGTTGTCCTCCAGCCACACGACGAGGCTCGCCACTAGGGCGTGGAAGTGGTTCATTGGTTTTCCTTTCCTTCACAGGCCGACCTCCAGGACGGCCAGACCGGGGAACAGTGCGAACAGGACGGTGACGGGCAGGATCATGAACACGACCGGGACCATCATGAGAATCTCCTTCGAGCCGCCGACCTCCATCAGCCGCTGGCGGGAGTTCTCCCGGATGTCCCGGGCCTGCGCACGCATGACCTCGGCCAGGGGCGTGCCACGCTCGGTGGCGACCACGATCGAGTCTGCGAACCGGGCGAGCTCCGTGGACGCGGCGGTGGCGGAGAGGCCGCCGAGTGCGGCCGCCAGGGTGGCGCCCGTGCGCGTCTGGGCGACGACGTCGGCCATCTCGGTGGCCAGCGCTCCGGTGGAGATGCGCGCGACGCGGTCGAGGGCCGCGATCGGGTTCTCGCCCGCGGCCACGGCGAGCGCCGTCATCTCCGCGAAGTCGGGGAGTTCGACGACGAGGCGCTGCTGCCGACGTCGTGCGGCCCGCGTCAGTTCGTGGTCCCGCAGGATCGCGCCGAGGACGGCCCCCATGACGACCAGCAGGAGAGCCGCGACCGGGTTGGTCCCCCGGGCGATCGCGGTCAGGGCGAGGACGAGCGCCAAGGCCATCCCGACCACTCCCCAGGCCACCTGTTCGAGCCGGAACTGGTCCACGCTCGCCGTGCTGCCCGCCTGGCGCAGCCGGGTGCGGACGGTCGTCGTCGTGGATCCGAGTCTCTCGAGGAAGGCCGTCGCGTCGGCCACGAGTGGGGTGGCGACGCGCGCGAGGAGGGGGAACGCCGTCGTCGTGGGATCCTGCAGGAGCCGTGACGTGCGTGGTTCGTTGCGCAGGTACGGGGCGATGCGCTCGGCGAGCGTCACGCGCTGCCGCGCCCAGGTCCAGGCGATGAGCCAGAAACCCAGGCCGCCGAGGAGCCCGATGCCGGCTCCGAGGATCGCCGCGGTCACCGGAACACCCGCCGCTCCTCTGGCAGCTTCCCGATGCGGAGCATGAGCCAGTAGGCCACGGCGCACGCACCCGCACCCGCGACCAGCACCACGGCTCCCGCTCCGGAGTTGAAGGCGGACGCCGCCTCCGTGCGGAAGGTCAGCAGTGCGAGCACCACCCACGGCGCCGCCACCGCCATGCGGGCGGAGTTCACGGTCCAGGACTGCCGGGCCTCGAGTTCACCCCGGGTGCGCTGCTCCTGTGACGCACGAATGAAGGTGATCCCCACAGGCGAAGATGATCCCCGGTAGTGAGCCGATCACGTGAGCGTGGACGGCCTCGTGCTGCCAAGTGAAGATGATCCTTTTCGAGCCAGAGGTGGTCCCACTGCGAGCGACTCGCTTAGACGGTCGGCTTGGCAGGGCCAGGGCCATCGCTGCGACGTGCGATCAGGGGCGCGAGGCAGTCCAGGCGCCGTGGTTGAGTTCGTACTCGACATGGACGGGTAGGAACGGATCTCCCCCGACTTTGGCTGAGGTGTACTGCTCTGGATTCACGATGTACTCGTCGGCCGTGATCGTCTTACCCCGCAAGGCTGCGGAAGCGATGTGCCTGTGCGCCGGCCCGTATTCGTTTCCAGGCTCAGACGCGCCACCCATCAGCGCGGGCGCCACGTTCGTGAGGGCCCGACCGCTCTGGGAGAGAACAACAACGGCCGTGCTGATCGACATACGACCAGCGCAGCAGTCTTCAGGCAGGCTGCCGGTGCACTGCAGCGACAGAATGACTTCTTCCATTGCGTCGCCGTCAAGGTCGGCTGTGCCCAGGACCTGCGCCTGACTGTTGATGGAACGCCAGTCGTGTCACAGTACTAACCTTCCCTGGGTGTAGTTGGCATGGGTCGCGCCAGGCTCACACAGTCGCGGCACGTTGACGAAACGGACGGTGCGCGCGTGAGCCTGTCCACCCGTTCGAGGTAGGTGTGTCCCATGTCGCAGAGCCACCAGACCTGCTTGTGGCTGCGGACGGTGACCTCGGTGGGCGACAGGTCACCGTTGAGGGTTGGATGCCACCGACCCGCCGCATGAGGGGCTTGGGAGGCCAAGTCGTTGTAGCCCTGCAGGACTTGGCGACCTGCGCATACCGGACATCCCGTCGGGTTCTTCTCTTGAGTCCGCTTGACGACACTCGCGCGATACTCGTGCCCCTTCTCGCACACCCAGTACACCTTTTTGTGGCTACCTACAACAACGTCACGTGGTTCTAGTGGCGCGTTCTTCGTCGGGTGGAACTCCGCAGCGATATCTGGCCTCCTGAACGCGAGGTCGTTATAGCCACGCCATACTTTCCGGTTAGCGCAGTATGGGCAACCAGTTGGGTTATTTGGCTTCGTGCGGGAGGACACTTTCGCGAGGTAGTGGTGCTTCTCCTGACAAATCCACCAGACCTTCCGGCTACTTCCGACGCTCAAGTCAAGTGCTCTCAGGGTGCCGTTCATCGTCGGGTGGAGTTGGGCAGCGATGTCATCACGCCGTGTTGCGAGGTCGTTGACACCTACAACGTGCAATTTCCCGCTGCAATACGGGCATCCTGTTCCCGTGGTGCGCTTGCCTATTGTCGCGTAGAAGGTGTGGCCGCGGGGGCACAACCAATACACTTTCTTGCCTGAGCCAAGGGTCACGTCGCTTGGTTGCAGGTCGCCGTTCATCGTCGGGTGCCACTCCCCCGCCAAATCGGACCGCTGAGATGCAAGGTCGTTGTAGCCGACCCAGACCTTCTTGCCGGCACAATACGGACATCTTGTGGCGAAGGCACCTCTTGTGCGGTGGACGATACCCGCCAGATAATGGTGTCCCTCGTCTGGGCACAGCCAGAAAACTCTTCTTCCGGAGCCCACTGTGACATCGCATGGACGCAGCGAACCGTTCATTGTGGGGTGCCACTCTGCTGCGATGTCCGGCCGTTGCGATGCAAGGTCGGTGTGTCCAGCCCACGGTTTCCGCCCAGCACAGTATGGACAGCCGGACTTCTTCCCAGAAGTTCGTGGACCAACCGGAGAGTCGTAGGTGTGCCCCTTCGCGCACAACCAGAACACTCTCGTGGCGGACCCAACGGTGACTTCACTTGGAAGGAGTGGCCGATTCATCGTGGGGTGCCACTCTGCTGCGATGTCTGGCCGTTGGCTCGCAAGGTCATTGAAGCCCTGCCAAACCAGTTTTCCAGCACAGTAGACGCATGCAGAGCCTTCGCGGACTGCCGGCGCGGTGCGGACTGGATGTCCGTTGCGACACAGAAACCATACCTTCTGGTTGGACATTGGCTTGATATGGTCAGGCACCGGAACAGTGTTTCTTGCCGAATCCCACACGGCTGCGAGGTCTGGGCGGACTACATCAAGTGAGTTCCAGCCGGAGATTGGCCGCTGACCCGCACAATAGTGGCATCCGTTCCGCGAGCGAAGCGCCCTGGATTGCTTGACCTCGTGCCCGTTGGCGCATACCCACCAAACACGTTGATGAGAGAACTCCGAGAGGTCGTCTATGCTGAGAGACCCATTCCTTGTTGGATGCCAGGCAAACTCACCCTCGTGGGCTGGAATCACACGGTCCGAGTGCGGGGCTAGGACGGCGTCGTCCGCGCCGAGCACGGCATTAAGTGCGTCCAACCAAGTACCGTCAACCTTCGGATGGGGCGTGTCGGGCCCTGTCAACAGTCCATACGTGTGCGGCCCTGCTACGAAGGTTCCGTCGGACAGTTGATGCAGGAACGGCCGGACGGCCCATCCGAATCCCTGAATGATGTAGTTGCGAACGTCTGCTGGTATTGGGGCCAATTGCCGCTTCAGAAGCGAAGCTCTCCTCGTGTAGTCAGTGCGCGCATCGGACAATTCACTGAGGAAGGTCCTGTCCGACAGCAACGCCGCAGCTTCGACGAGGACCGAGAATGTGACGATGTCGGCCTCGACGGCGGAGTAGTTGTGGGTGGTCGCGGTCGCACGGCGGAGTGCGGCACGCAGCACATAGTGAAGGACGGCGTCGAGTCGGCCGCGGCGGACGAGCCTCCGGTACTTGATTGCCGCCCGCACGGTGTTCTCGTCCACGGTTCTCTGCTGGTCAGGGAAAGCTCCTGACCCAATCCATCGTCGGTGTCTCAGGCAGACCGGTGCACGCAGGGTGGCAAGAAGTTCGACCGTCGCCCCCTTCGTGCACAGTGTGCAGTCGTACCGCGGCCCCATGCCGACGTCGCATTTGTCGCACGTGGTTCCGTCGGGGTGGGCTGGGCGGTGTCGGAGCGCATCCCTTTCAAACCAGCCGCGTTCCAGCCCGCCGTGCAGTTGTGCTGTCCGAACCCAGGACTCCTCATCGACCTCATGGGACTCGGCAAGGTTACGGACAACTGCGGATAGCGCCACCTTGGAGATTGCGTTGGCTGCCGCGAGACGTGCTACGTAGCTCTCCGGCGTCTCAGCGGGGCGGGGTTTCACGTGGATTGGCCACGTGCGTCCTGGGCATTCGAGCATGTCAACTCGCTCTCGGGCGTCTGGCTGGACTCTTGTTGTCGACTTCGTGCCTTCTTCTCCGTCGCTCTTCGAGTTCCTCGGAGAGGATGTCGAGCTTGATGCCACTGAGGAGTCCCTTGGTGACGCGTTCCTTGGTGGGGTCGAGGTTCTGGATTATGAGGTCCTGCGCAGCGGTGCTGAGCAGGCGAACGAGGGTACCGATGTTGCCGCCGGACCTCAGGTGGAGGTAGTCGCTGAGGGCGTGCAAGTCGCCCCTCTCAACCCCGAACAGGCAGAGTTCGTCTCCGACGATGTCGAGGATGTCTCGCCAGCCTTGTTTTTCCTTGTCGGTCCGGTATCCGTAGGTTCCCATGGTGACTTGGCTGAATCGTCCCGCAATCTGTGCGCCTTTGCTCCCTACGAGGAGCCTTGAGCCTGAGACTTTTCCAGAGTAGAGGAATGTGGCGGGCACCTTGTTCGACATTTCTTTGAGGATGTTGACGCTGTCGGTGCTTCCCGCGCTGTTGTCTTCGAGTCGGTGGACTTCATCGACGACGACGAGGACGGTCTTCAGTTCGCGGAGCGCGTTGGTGACGGTCGCCAGACGGGCGCTCATGGAGTCGCTCCTGTGCCGGGGAAGTCCCAGACAGTCGAGGAGTTGCCCCATGACGGCTTTGCCGGTACTGCCGGCAGGAATCTCGAAGTACACGACGGGTACGGGTCGCCGGTCCGGGGGCAAATCGTAGAAGCCCGGGTACTGGTGCGAGTAGACGTAGTACGTCGCCTTCATGACAGCCAGGCAGGCGGTGGTTTTTCCGAACGTCGATTCTCCGTCGACGAGGACACCGAATCGTCCTGAAGACCTTGCGCGGTTGGAAAGGAGCGCCTTCTTGACTGCCGCCTTGACTTCAAGAATCTGGTCGGTTTCGACCATGATGTGACCGGAAACGTAGTCGAGCCTCGCGTTGTTCAATGCTGCGCGCTCTTCACGCGGCATCTTTCTCCACACGGGGATAGCAGGCAATGTGGGGGGTTCGACGTGGGTTTCAAGCGCTTTCGTAAGGCCGGCGATGGTGTAGAGGTCCGGTGTGTCGAAGTCAGAGAAGAAGGAACCAGCAAAGGCGTCGTCATCGGAGTGGGCCATCAGAGTCCCCTCCTGGCGTCAAACCGTCGCACCGAGCCTCGGTCAACGGCGTCGTCACCGGTGGGCTCGGCCGTGTCCGTCCACTCGTCGTTGACGAGGTCTGCCGAGACGGTCTGGTAGGGGTCAGCACCCAACTCGTTGGCTGTCAGTTTGAGCGCAGCCTCTCGACGGGAGTTGTCGTTTGCGAGTCGCTGCTCATCCTGTTTCGCGAGTGTCACCATGGCACGCGTGAGGCGGGAGGCTTCCATGGAGTCGAACGCCCCGTAGGCGGTCAACGCTTCAAAGGCAGCATCTCGTGTTTCCCTGGAGAAGGGCGCGTCGAATGTACCCTTATTCATCCAGTCACAGGCAATCCACCTGTCCTCGCCCACGGCGTCGGGCCGTTCAAGCCAAACGGTTGCAGGGTCGTAGGGGTGGTAGCGGACTGGCCATTCGAAACCGCGCCGCCCGTCCGGCGACGGGCTGCCCCGGAATGGGTTGAGTTCGACGGAGTCGTAGCGACGGTAGTTGATGGTGATTCCGTCGTCCTTGATTCTGCGATGCTGCACGGGGAGCAGCGCGAAGTAGTCCTCGGCTCTCAGCGGGAGGGGGATGAATCCACCCACGTCGAACATCGCCGCATACATTGAGTTGGGCGTGTGCACCACCCGGGGGAAGACTGGGTCTCTGAGTCCCTCGTGTGGGGTGTTCTGCCAGACCACTGTCACCCAACGGTCGAACAGTTCCGCCAAGGTGTAGACGTCGAGCAGACCGGGGTCGCTTTCTGGGAGGGTCCCGCGACGTTTTGTGTCGCCTCCCGTGAATCCGGGCACGTGCTGGGCGAACATTTTGTTGATGGCGTCAAATGCCCGCTCCACAAGCGCCTTGTCGGTCGGTTGGCCGGGCACGGCGTGGGTGAGGCTGATGCCAAGTTGCTGGCACGTGGAGCGGACGGTGTCAGACATGTAGTCCGCACCGTTGTCCGTCACGATTCGACTGGGGAAAATGAAGGGCCTCTTCGTGTCGTAGCGGGAGACTTCGTCGGCCGTGAGGCACTGCGCCCACGGCATGGTCGCCAGACGGACCTGCAACTCCGACTCGTTAAAGGACTCGTGGGCACGTAATGGCCGCGGCACGACGGCTTGAGCGATGATGAGCGAGATGTCGAAACCTTTCGCCGCTTTGGGCCGCAGGCCCGTCGCCAAGATGGAGTTGGTGGCCTTGTCAATCATCATGACGAGGACCATTCGTTCCACCTTCCGCTCCTCGTTAAAACACATGATGTCGAACTTGGAACTGTCGATTTGAACTTCCTGACCAGGAAAGGCCCCAAGCCTGGCCTGGTACATGCCCTTGGGCTTCTTGGCGTTCGTTTGCTGAGTCTTCGCTGGTCCAAAGGTGTACTTGCCATCGGTGAGGATGGCGAGGTAACTGCGCAGGGAAGACTCGCTCGTCGGGAACGTCTCCCCGGGGTACCGTCGAGCCCACTCCTCTCGGCAGGACGCGCGGAGCCGGCCGTTGTTTCCAGGGGACTTCTTTGTGTCTTTCGTCTCCGCAGCGATGAGGTCAACCATGATGCTTATCAGTCGCTCGTCACATCGTCCGAGGGGTCGGCTCTCCCGCTGAGCGCGCCCGTCGATGAGGCCGGTCGGACCTTTGGCACGGTAGTCCGCGAGCCAACGCTTCAGGGTCGGCACTGACACGGAGAGGACGCCCACCCTGCCCGCTTCGTTCGAGTTGCTCAGCTCTTTGGCTTTTGCGGCCAGCCGTGACTTCTGGGTGGTGTGTTCCGGGTCGTACTCTGGTCGGCGCGGACCATCACCCACTGGGGCACCGGTTTCGAGTTCCTCGAGATGTGCTCGGAGGAACGCCACCCTGGCTTGGACGTGGACTGGCACGGTGTCCAGGTCGCGGGCTGTCAGGGTGGGCCGCTCGACGGGTTCGAGTAGCCGTTCAACGACGTCCCACTGTGCAACGGTCTCGTACTCCCGGGTGAGCGTGTTGCGGAGCTTCACGTTGACGCCCACCTGTCCAACGACGTCGTAGGTTCCATCGAGCAGCTGAATCTGCTGCCCGATGGTGAGCCCATGCCTGTGGTCATTCACGGCCTGGTCCTTTCGTCAGCGGTGTTTGCGGTGTGAGCGGTCGGCGAATGTCGAATGCGACTTGGCGTGTCCACATGAGGTGGTAAAGCTCGTGGACTCGGCGGGGTGGCCGCTGAGAATCGAGGAAGTTGGCGCATTCGCCCACTGACCTTTTCCCATGACCGATGAAGTCGAACAATGCGATTTCCGTGGTGTGGTCGGGTGCGAGCGCCGGCCGACGGTAGTTCGCGATGAACTCCAGTCCGTTCCGTGTGGTGTCAGTCAGAGGTGTCACGAGAAGGTATTGCCACCCAATCTGTCGACACATGTGTTCCATGCGACGGCTCGTTTCCGGGTCGATGGGAGCGAGGGGGTTGACAATGTCGCACACCCTTCCGCCGCCGTCCCTCGTCAGGATGTAGACAGCCGGGTAGTGTTCGAGCCCGTCTCTCCACGTCACGCACATGGGCCGAATTGCGATTCCTTCGATGGGCTGAGTGTGGTCCAGCCAGAAGAGCCCAGTCAGCTCGGCGAGGCTTTCATGCCGGAGCATCTCTCCGGTCTGCCCGCACCAGTAGAAGCCGGGACGGTTGCCCTGGCCCACCCTGCTCGCTTCCGAGCGTGCCTGGGCAGCTCGGTGGAACGGAACGGACAGGGCGTTCGACGTTGCGTCGCAGTGACGGACGTCGTTGTCGGGTCCACGCCAGGTGAGCGTCGGGATGTTGTTGTTCGGTCGCGCCCCAGAGACGATGCTGCTGAGGCGCCTGCCGGGCCTCGTCCCCATTACTGTTCCTTCCGTCGGTCGGAGCCGGTCACCAACCCGGTGTGCGGCGTCGGGAAGTGCGCGCACCACGCACCGTCGGTTCGGATGGCTGCCGCGATACGCCGCGGTGGACGCAGGCGGACAATGGGACTGGTCGGCCGGGCCACTGGGGACTTCGTGGAGGCCATTCCGGGGTGTGGGGATGTCGCCGCGATGCGGCGTCCTGACAGGGTTCGTGCGTTTTTCATGACAGCTAGGTGTGCGGGCACACACCGGTTCACTCACCGCTTCGGCTTATTCCGACAACCACTCGTCGTAATAAGAGCCAACGCGCCGTACTGTTGATGCTCCATGCCTGCCATTTGAGGACTCTGGTCGTGTCGCGGGAGAGTGCGCGCGTGCACAGACGAGTGCCTTACGAGGTCCTGCCGCGTCTCATCCGGCGGCGCCTCGCGCGGCCCTGATCGCCTGGGCAGCGCTACGGTCGGAGCATGAATGCGAAACGCGGACCGACTCCCCCGGGACGCAGACCTGAGATCAGGGCGCCGCGCGAGTACATGTCAGGCACCTTCGGCCGCGCTGAGAACTTCGAGCCTGCAACTTACGAGGGGCCTCCCGCCGACCCTCAACGGTTTGAGGCCGAACTTCGGGCTGCCGAGTTGCAGCACCGAGCGGCACAGAGGACTCTGGCGGCAATGGCGAACCGGAAGTGGACGCAACAAAAACTGGCCAAAGAGGCTGGCCTGTCTGTGGAGATACTCGGACGAATCCTACGTGGCGACATGGCTGCAACACTGCGCCACTTCGCGCATCTGGAAGTCGCACTCGAAACGCACGTCTTTGAGGAGATCCCCATCAGAAAAGAGTCCGACCAGAACGACTCTGAGACCGAGAAGCAAACTGCTCAGGCGTCCCATCCTGCGAAGGGTTCAAGAGCGCGCGAGTGGCGATAGCCGCCCTCGGACCTGTTCATCGCCTACGTTGCCCGTGGCAGCGATCGAGGAGGGCGTGGCACCGTATCCACGTCTTCATCCGTCCGACCGCCCACAATTCGGGAGTCCGAGATAGCCGTGCCGGACCATCGAGGAGACACCTGCCCACAGCCTCGCATGAGGCCCGTGGATGGCCTAGAAGGTCGCAGTCAGCGGACCCCACGACGCTGAGAACTCAGAACACCCACTCCCAAGCGCCTGTGCCCCACATCCACCCCGGCGACAGCACGAGTGCACCTGAGGTGTACTTGCTGTCGAGCACAACCTTCCCGACCACGTGCTCCCCGGGCCCGATCTGCGAAGGGAGAGAATCGGCGCTGTCGAGACACATAAAGGCATTTCCGGTGGAGTCGTTCTCTCGAGTACCGTCCGGGCCGATCACCTTGAAGTCGTATTCGCTGAAGGTGTAGTACGGCATGTCCTCGACCTGCGCGAGCGCGGCCGTTGTCTGGATGTCCATTGTCACGGCGATGAAGTTGCCATTGGCAGGCGGCTCAGAGTAGCCCGAATTGCACTCGAAATCCGGTTCGATAGCAGTGATCGTGAACTGCATGAGCGTCTCGCCGGTGTCGGTGACGGTTCCAGCCACTTGACCAATTTCCTTGACCAGGTTGCCCCGCTCGCTGGTGACGGACTCTCCGTACACGGACTCCTCGGTCTGTTCCGGTGTTGTGGGTTCGGGAGTTGGCGTCTCGCTTGGCTTGGGTGTGGTCGTCTCGCTCGGCTCGGCGGCTTCTGACTCAACTGCGACGGGGATCGGCGTTGCCCTTGTCGCGCTAGCGTCGCCTGCATTTTCGGAACAACCTGTCAGTCCGAGCGCCGCGATAGCAGCCATTGTCGTGACTCTGCGATTGAACAATTTGCGTGTACCCCCAAACTTGGGCGCGATCTGTACGTCTGATGTTCCGCCTGACCTCGTTGGCAGCGGGAGACGTACTCCACGCTATCAAGACATCGAACATTCTTGCCCTCGAATCGCTCCTAGACATCTCGGGCGTGCCTTACACCCTGCGCCG
This sequence comes from Actinomycetales bacterium UBA1416, assembly GCA_002304945.1. Lineage (GTDB taxonomy): Bacteria > Actinomycetota > Actinomycetes > Actinomycetales > Actinomycetaceae > UBA1383. The sequence continues at coordinate 34,039 of DBPQ01000149.1, forward strand.
AACAACGGTAGGCCATCGCCGCCTGAACAGCTGAATAGGAGATCATTCGAACCAACCGAACCGGTCGTGATAGGCGTCGATAACCCAGTCCGCAACATGCGGGCGCAGATCAGCTGTCAGGATGGCAGAGGATGTGCCGAGGCGTGCTTGATGGTCGCCGCCGTGGGGTTCGAAACCCAGCGTCGCCCACAGGGCACCCAGCCGCCTCTCGTCGGCTCGCCGTTTCGCGTCTGATATCTCCCGTTCCACCCTTGGCGCGGCCAACAGTAGGACTGGCGTCTCTTCACGGGCGAAGGTAGCCGCTCTGACTGCCTCTTTGGTCAGGAGGCGACCCAGTCCACTTCCGCGGACTTCCGGAATGGTCTCCACCCACGTGAGCAGCATGGCTGACTGGGCGTACACGAGAAGCTCATCTTCGCTGTCCTCCCATCCTTCGAGCAACTGCCCGAGGATCTCCTCGTCGACGCCGAGGTCGTCGAGTTCCCGGTGAACCGGGCCGCCCCCTTCCGACAGGTCGACGAGCAACCAGTAGGCCGTGCCAATCGCGAGTGAGGCGAGGTCCTCCCGGACGTCCCCACCGTCGTCGACGTACTGCCACGTCGCCGTCGACGCCCAGGACTGCACGAGGTCGAGGCCGCTGGCCTCGGAGGTTGAACTGTGCGAGACAGTCAGGTATCCCGGCAGCAAGCCACGCAGGTCGCTCTGAGGATCCTTCCCCCATGTCGATTGTTCGTCGACGTTCACATCTTCTTCTTCCAGTTGTCGTTGCCGGCTACTGGTGTCAGGTGGCTATGGGCAGCTTCTCCACGTTCAGAGGACCGCTGGGGGCCGGCGCCCCACGCCCGTGAGCGGGGATCCGGCGATCTACCCCGAACTGTGCGATTGCGACGTCGCAGTACCGGCCGGGGTGCCTCCCCGCCCTCGCGGGGTGCACCCATGCCCGGGCCTGGTGGCGGTTCAGTCGGTGATCCGGGCTTCTCTCCGGATCCGGCGGTGCTCCGGCGTCTCCACCGGAGGTTCCCCGGCTGCGACGCGGGCGGCCCACACCAACCAGATGTGCATCAGGATCAGCGGGTACGGTTCGCCGTGCCCGAGGTAGGCGCGCCGCCGCCACGTCACCCATGACGCGGCGTGCGTGAACGAGGCCACCGGGTCATCGGCGTCGCCGATGATGCTGGCGACGGCGTCAGCACCGTCTGCTGCGGCACAGACCATAAGGACCGCATCCCGGTCCAGCGGACGCGCCAGGGCGGCGAGACCAATGTCTTCCCGGACCTGCTGGCCGTCCACGTCCACCAGGTCCGTCCCGTCGCGCCACGATCCAAAGGTGACGGGGTTGGCTGCCCTCCACGTGTCTTCCTCGGGGAGGGAGTCGAATAGGTCGGCCAAAACGCCGGCCATCAACGTCGTGGCCCGGTCCTGGTTGTGGGCGTACTGGGCGCGCATCTTGCTGACGACGGTGACCCGGTCGACCGGGTCGATGAGCGGTTCAATGAGGCCGACAGCCCACGCCGTCCATTCACCGTCAGACCAATTGGTCGCCAGTTGTTTCGGTTCGGTCATGTTGTTCCCTTCGCTCCTCGGCCGCAGGAATTTGCAGCCGAGCCACGGATTTGGAGTGCTCCGAGATCTGGATCTTCTCTCTAGGCGTGTGTCTTGGCAAGCAGAATTTTCCGAGCCCGGCGTGTCGCCCGCTACTTGTGGCACGTACTCGCTGAATTCCAACTTCCTATCGACCGCACCTCGGTGCGTCTCAAGGCGCCACGAAATCTCAGGTCGTCACTTCCGAACAAGAACGACCAAAACTACTCAACCGACGCCGATCCTGCTACCGGAGCCCCTCCAAACGTCCACCCGGGGTGGATTCCGGGCCTTGCACGGCTCTGGTCTTATAGGGCGAGGTGTCGAAGCCCAGGGCGGCCATCGCATATTGCAGGGACTCGGGAATTTCCCACAGGGCCCGGAAGTCGCCTGCCGGCATCGTCAGGTGGTCCGGGTCCGGGTCCGGATTGTCCGGGATGGGGCAGTGCGCTGCCCGGAAGATGTGTAGCAGGGCAAGCTTCAGTTGGATGGTCTCCGTGTCGTCCAGTGCGGGGTCGATGGAGCGCACTAGGAGGACGTACTGGTGCGACCAATGCTGGTCCTTCGGGTCGAGGTCAATGATCCCGGCACGCGCGTCACAGACAGACACGGTGTAGGTGCCGTCGTCGTGCACCGGGCCGAGCAGAACATACACGCCTGCGGTGTCATGCCAATGCCGGGGAAGGGCATCAACCGCAGTCCTGGTGGCGACAAGCACACGGACGCCGGCGGCGTCGTCGTGGATCTCGCCCAAGCCCTCGGGCAACAAGCGGTGGATGAAGTGTAGGGTGCGAATCCCACGGACGAGCGTGCAGTCTCCTTCCACGCCTTTGTCCGTGCGGATAGCCCGACCAGGGTTGATGGCAGGCATGCTGGTGATGGCTGTCTGGTTTGCGGCTCGTTTCATGAGGGCGTCTTTCGTTCGTGTTTCGCCACAGTTGTGGGTCATCTAGTAGTCATGCGTAGGGGCCAATACCCGGCACTTCCCGGTAGGAGCAGCGGTTCTGAAACGGGCAGGGCCGTTGTTCAGAGCGGAGGTTCCAACCCAGTTCGTAGGTGGATGTCGGCACGCTGCCCCTTTACACAGAGAAGGTGACCGCGGGAGTCCACTGGCCCGGGGTTGTCGTTGCTACCGTGGAGAATGTGAGAGTCCGTCCGAAGCCGAGCATTCTCTGGTGCACTTCAGGTGAGCGCGATGGGTGAGGAGTCCTGATGGAGTACAAGAAGTCGTCACGTGTGGCGTTGAAGTCGCACCCTGAGTTCAACGAGAAGTGGTTGCAGCAGAAGATCATCGACGACGTCGAGATTCTGGGCTTGGGCGAACTCGACGTCAAGGATGTTGAGCGACGCCAACCGCACGCCGGGCGCCTGGACATCCTCATGTATGACCCTGAGAGCAACACGCGGTACGAGGTTGAGATCCAGCTCGGCGCCACTGACGAATCGCACATCATCAGAACGTTGGAGTACTGGGACAACGAGCGGCGCCGCTTCCCGCAGTACGAGCACATCGCTGTGATCGTTGCGGAGCAGATTACGGGCAGGTTCCTCAACGTCATCAACCTGTTCAACCAGGCGATCCCGCTGATTGCGGTCCAGTTGAGTGCTCTTGATGTCGGGGGTGCGCTCACCTTGAGCGCGACGAAGGTTCTCGACATCGCACTACCCGCCCCCGAAGAGGACGACGAACCGGGCCAGGAGACTGACCGCACCTACTGGGTGACGAAGAGCAGCCCAACGATGGTCAAACTCGCCGACAGCCTCCTCGAACTGATCAACGCGCAGGGCTCGGAGATGTCGCTCAAGTTCAACAAGTACTACATCGGTCTCCAACGGGACGGAATGGCGGACAACTTCATCACATTCAGGCCACGCAAGACCCACCTGATCTGGGAGCTCCGCATCGACCCCACCGAGGAACTCGATGCGCGCGTCGACGACTCAGGAATGACGCGACTCGCGTACGACAAGCGCTGGAAGAAGTACCGGCTTCAACTCGCACCATCGGACGTCAAGACGAACAAGCCCCTCGTCGTCGAACTCATCCGCATGGCCCGCGGACTGCCGGCCGAGCCACTGACCTCAGGCATCGAACCCGGAGAACAACCACTCACCTAGCCTGGCGGGACACCAGGACGAGGCTGGCCTCAATGACCCACAACCGCGTACGAACCTGACGGAAGGACAACCGCGATGCAGTTCCGCCCCCAGACCATGATTGACAAGGTCCAGATGCTCCCGAACAGTCGCCTCGTCGGTTCGACTAACCGGAGCCTCCTCTTCGACGTGGACGGCGTGAAGGTCACCATGATCTGGACCGACGGCGTCGTCCTGAGCGTCCACCCGGACGCAGCAGAAGCGAAGGCGTGGAAGCTGATGGGTCTCGATCAAGTCGGGATCTACCAGGAAGTTGCGGACTGGCTACAGGCGGTGGTCATCGCGTCGAGCGACTGAAATCTCTGGCCCAAAACTACTGGTATACGTACAGATCCCACTCCATGTCTTCCCAAAAATGGGTGTTGACTTCCCGTGACTGTTCCAGTTCCTCCGACACCTTCTGGAAGATCCATTGTGTTATGCCTCGAACGGTCAGCCGCACATCTTCCCAGCTCAGAGCGTCCTCGGCGACGTCCCTGAAGGCGGGCCTCCCCAGCCCCGGGAGGATGTGAGCGACAGCGTTCCTCTTGTCCACGAAGCCATTCGACCAGTGCCTACGGAGCAGGGTGAGTGAAGCATCGGAAGTGAATCGGCGTGTCTCAGCCAGAAGAGCGTTGATGGCCTGTTCGGGGCCGCGACGGTCAGCTTCCGGTCGCAACGATTCAGCCAGTCCGGTCCCCCGAATGAACAGTGCCGAACCCACCATTTCGGGCCATTTGGATTGGATGGCAGCAAGGTGTAGCACGTGTTCAACGATTCCGTCATAGGCGGCGGCGATGTGTATGTCCTCGACGTTTCGGGCCGGCACAGCTGGCAAGTTGGAGTCGAGCACATTCGGCACCACCATGCCGAGGGTCGCCCCCAACACGACCGGCCGGAACGCACTCAGTTTCGTCAGAGCGTCAGCTTCGGATCCGAGTTGTTCCACAAGGGCAAACCGGAGGTCAACCGTCAGTTCATCACTGCTGGCACGGTCGCGGATGCCCGCGAGGAGCCAACTCCCGAGGAGTGCGTGGTCACTCCTAAGTCCAGAGGTCTCACGTTCGTGTTCCCACTTGCGTCGGTAGGCTTCGGAGGCTTCGTCGAGCCACGCGTCGTCGAGGTCGATTTCGTGAAGTCGCTCAGAGAGGTCGTTTGCGTGTCTCTCGGAAAGGATGCGGTACAGCTCGGCGTACACCAAGGGGGAAAGCTCACAGGTCATTGCTTCCACAGTGTCTCCTCCAGGCGAACGCTCAACGGCCTACCGTCGGAGACCTGGGTGGGCTGGGGTACCAGCACGTCAGATGGGATCGGGAAACGAGTGAGGTTGCCCTTGGTGAGGGACTTGATGGTTACCCCGGAGAGGAATGCTTGCCTCGTCCTGAATCCCTCCTGCCGGTTGAGGTAACGCGCCACTGCGGGGCCGATAGCAGGATCGTGGAAGCGCAACCGGTACACATTTCGGTGGATGACCGCAGGCTCCTCGAGGACCGTCGCGTAGGCCCAGTCACCAATGGCAGCGAGGACAACGTCACCCGGCTCTGCAAGCGTCACATTGTGACGCCCCAAAGCGATCCGCCTACTGGGGGCACGGCCGCTCAATACTCCGATCTCGATCAGAGGAAGAGTGCCTTCATTGTTGGGGTCACCCGTGGATTCCTCCGTGGCTGACCGTCCTCGCTCGATAGCACAGAGCGAATTGAGGGGGACACTGTCCACGTCTTGAGGGATGACGCCGGTTGCCAGTCGTTCAGCCCACGAGGCGCCTGTCAGATTGACGAAGGACCACCACGTGCCAATCGGTTCGACTTCGTTGCCTCTCGTCGTCTCCTCGATGCTCGCAAGTGCGGCGAGTCTGCCGGACTGAACGAGATTCGGTGGTTCTGGGACAAGGATCGAGGCGATACTTCCCCGAGATGACGACTTGGCGAAGGCGGTGCCAGCAACGAGTCGTCGCACGGCGATCCCTGACTCGCTGTTCAGCACCGCCCACAACCAGAGGCTGGCTCCCCCAGTGGGCCGCAACGCGGTAAAGGTCGATGCGACAGTCGAGCCCTTCAGGTCGTCGCTGACGTACACAGCTGGGATGTCCGGAGAGTTCGGGACGAGCAGGTCGCCGACTTGAAGGGCGTCCTTTCCAGCCCCAACGTGATAGGAACGGCCGGCGAACCTTCGGCTACGACGCCTCACACCCCCACGCACCGGGTCGATGCTGGCGGGGGTGATGACGGGAACCCCGTAGTCGATCATTGTGGCAGGGGGGATCATCTCGGAGACTTCCGCGAGCGAGACCAGTGCCGGTCTTCCGGGGTAGCTGAGCCTTGTGAGGATGAGCCGAGCCGGGTCCCAGTCCGGCTCGCCGCGCAGATCGACTTGTGCTGAGGTGATCATCACGGCCTCGGGTCGAGGTCGCCGTCGATGTGTGCCATCGCTGCTTCGAGAAGCGCCCCGCCGGGGAGAAGCTGTGTCGCCCAGTCTTCTCCTGCTTGACCCGCGAATGTCTTCCCTGGGGCGGCATTGTCGAGCACCAGGAGCGTACTGGCGACGTTCGTGCCGGGCACCGCTCCGGGCGGGCACCCGATAACGGCAGCAATGCGGTAGTTCTCCGCCAGAAACGCGCGGTATTGGCCGACGGACTTGCGTGAGGTGAACGATCCCATGAGGTGCAATACGGCTCGGCCTTCGGGCTTGAGATGGCGAAGTGCCACGTCAACAGCTGCAGGCTCCATCTCGACAGTGGTCGAACCGTTCAGCAACTGATGCGGTTCGTAGAGGCGAAGTCCGAATGGTGGCGCCGACACAACCGCGTCGACCATCAGCAGGTCGTCCATCAGCGCGTTCCCGACCCGGATGTCGACCGAGACCCCAGCGGAGTCGCCCACCGTTCGTGCGATCTCGACTGCCTGTTCATTGATATCCCTGCCATGCAGGCGTACCGACGTCCCGCCCTGTGCCGCACGGTCAGCGACGGACCACAGGAACGCGCCTGAACCACAGAAGGGATCCAAGATGTCGCCCTCGATTCGGGCGCCGAGGAGACCGGTAACCGCCTCGGCGATGACGGGATGACTTGCATGTTCGGACCATCGCCGGTGCCTGGACAAGGCTGCCACGTCGCGACGTCGCACATCCCAGAGTGCTTCTCTCGACATGAGCGAGAGCAGGTAAGCCTCCGTGATCCGCTCTACGGCAGATTCACCGAGCCGATGACCCACGGGCGGCGCCAAGTCGGCGTCGCGGATGATTCCGTCCGCCCCGTGTGGTGGAGGTGTCGGCCCATCGACGCGTTCCAGCGCTTGTAGTGCACGATCAGCTTTGTACCAGTCACCGTTGACGACTGCGTAGTGGTCCGCTGTGCCCAGATTCTCGCGGAAGGCGTTCAAGGTCGGCACCGCAGCGAGGGGAGCAATACTGCCTCGTTTGACCTCGACAACAGCCCACGGAACCAGTTCACCGTCACTGTTTGAAGCCCACGCGACGACATCGGCCTTAAGTCGTGGAGCACCGCGCAGCACGGGCTCCCGCATCACAATCCGGAAGCCAGCATTCGTGAGTGCCTCCTGAGCGTGCGCTACATCGGTCCTCTCGCCTCGGGAGCCATGGTCTGACACAGTTCGTCCTCGCTTCATGTGGGCAGCCGGACAAACTATCACTTCCCGTTCGGGAAGGCCAACGTGGTGTTCTCTCGACCTCGCGCTCGGCTTGATCCGGGGTACCACCCGACGTGACTGTGGGTTGGCACGTGTCTTGTGGCAGCTTCGTTGTTCCAGGCAGGAGGCTGTCTACGCCACCGCGGAAGAAGAAGCTCGAACGGCAAGCCACCCCGGTAACGTCGGTCTCATGGACCCTGTCGTCGCCGTGATTGTCCTTATTCTTGTCATCGCCGTTGTCGGCGGAACCGCAATCATGGCATCCATCAACCGGGACGAGGAACAAGAACGCAAGGCGACCGACAAAGTCTCCCGCCTCGGGTCTGGGAAGACGCCGCTCATGCACTGGGCCGCCGTTGGGGACGAGGACAAAGTCCAGATGCTACTCGACGATGGTGCTGATCTCCGCGCCGTTGATGCCGACGGCGACGGCGTCCTGCGCTACGCAATGGGGACGCGGAACATCCGACTCTTCGAGATGCTGCTGACTCGCGGAGCCGACCCCAACACCCGCAGCACATCTGCCGCGGGAGTCCCCGGGTTCACAATCTTGCATGCCGTGGCGGAATCTGGTTGGAGTGACGGCATTTCTGCCCTTGCCCGGCATGGTGCGAACGTGGAGGCGAGGGGACCCGGTGGGACCACCGCCATGATGCTGGCAGCCGGCGGGGGACGCAACGAGGCTGTCACTGCCCTCCACTCGCTTGGCGCGAACGTCAACGCAAGGGACGACGAAGGCGACTCCGTCCTCTACTACGCCGCATCGAGGGGTCACTGGCGAACGACCAAACTGCTGCTCTCGCTCGGCGCCAACGCCAATCCACCCGCTGGTCTGCCGGGCAGGACCCCAATTGTGATGGCCGCCGCGTTGGCAGGTCCAACGAGTCAGCGACCCCCAGGCAGCACTGTCACCGACTTCGAGAAGGTCGTCGTTGAGTTGCTCCGGGCCGGGGCGGACGCCTCGGCGATGTACGACGCTGGCTATGCGTTGCAGCGAAGCGTCAACGGTGGGATCGAGATCCCACCCGTTGAGCGAGTAAACCAACTTGTCGCGGCGCACGACAGCTGGGGCATCATCTACCTCACACCTGAAGGCCGTTCTCAACTGTTCACGAGTCGCTCGGCTGGGGCGACGTTGAACCAGCAAGGTCCGCAACCCATCGCAGCGTTCGACGGAAACATGTTCGGCCCACGCCTGCCTTTGAGACAGATTCCGCCCGGTTACCAAACCGGATCACCCGAGCACCTCGGACGTGCGATGCAAGCCGCCGAACAACGCGCGTCCGACGGCGATGTCAGCGCCCTTTTGGAAGCCGCAGTGTGGTGGCTCACCATCTCCGCATGCGAAATCCAAGACGGCCAGTACCAGGGCGCGCGCGACGACTTCATGTTCGCGCACAAGGACTTCGTGTGGCACTCGCGCGCGGGCGGACCGGCCACAGCTTGGAAGGACGTCCGGCACGCCGCCGCATGGTTCAACCACGCGCTTGCCTCCTGGAAGGACGGGCAGTTCGACAGGGCGACCACATCACTCGACGCCGCCGTCAGACTATTGGAAGGCGTGACCGACCCGAACGACCAGGATTCGTCGTACTACACCGTCAAGACCGCCGTAACAGACTTAGAGCGCCGCATTTAGATCCCTTGTTGGTAGAAGCAGGGATCATCTCTTGGGTGCAAGTTCCAGCCTGGGCGCGCCCGCGCCGCCGCCCGCCGCGTCAACGAGCCGAAGAACACCGAGGAGGTCACCCACCCCGAACTACCCGCCCTGACCGCCTGACCCAACAGCCGGAGGAACAGCAACCGATACACCACCCCATGGGCTTGACCGACCCCCGTCACGAACTCTGGAGATGGTGGCACATCTTCGACGATCGAAGGTGACAGTCTCACCCGCCGCACCCCACCTCGTCACGCTCGCCCGGGTGGGAAGGCGTTACGCAACCTCCATGGAGTCGCGAACGGCGATGAGAACTTCCTCCAGAAGAGTGCTCTCATGATCGAACAGGTCCCACTGACCTGCGCGAGTCGGCCACCGGGAAGCAAGCTGCTCGACCCACTCGTCCCAAGTGGGATCAGAACCGCGAGCACCGACAACTGCGACGCCATCGCGCTCATGGGACTGGTACTGAGAGAAGTAGAAGTGTGCCTCGGGCGAGAAGATTCCGACAGGAGTCCCATCTTTGAGTTGGTGAATCAGGTACGTGGGCATTCTCAGACCTTGAATCCGCAGCTCTGCATGTACGCGATGAAGTCGCGCTTGACCTTTTCCGGGAGAGGGCGGAAGGACCAGCGCTCTGTGGGCGTGGTTACCAGCCACTGGTCATCCATGGGGACTACCTCAGTGATTTCCATGTAGAAGTTCTTGCCGTCGTCGGGGAACATAAGAGCGATTACCGTGCCGTCCTCGCGGACTTCACGCATCTGGAGAATGACCGGGAAGCTGAAATCAGCTCTTTCGGAAACTGCCCTGAAGGCAGGACCGAACTTCGCTCGAAGCGAACCCTCAAAGTCCTCGATCATGCTGCCTCCGCCGTCTCCATGGCGCGAGCCTTCGCGATCTGGATCTTCATCTTGCTTCTGAAAGGCAGATTTTGCGTCGGTGCCGTGCAGTTCGAGGTAGAGCAAGCGTCCGATGAGTTGGATGACGGTC
>DBPQ01000016.1 GCA_002304945.1 Actinomycetales bacterium UBA1416
GACGGCGAGGTGGTGCTCGCGTCCGGCGCCGACCCGTCCGCCGACCCCCTCCTCGCGTTCCGCGTGGCCGCCACGGCCGGGCGGACCGGCCTGCCGATCGCGCCCCCCACGCTGACGTCGCTGGCGGCGAGCGCGCCGCTCCCGGTGCCGTGGCCTCCCGCCGCGCGACAGGACCTGCTCGACGTCCTCGCCTCCGGGCGCCAGGTGGCCGTGCTCGAGGAGCTCGACCTCGCGGGCCTCCTCAGCCGGTGGATCCCGGAGTGGGAGCCTGTCCGCAACCGGCCGCAGCGGGCCGCCATCCACCGGCACACGGTCGACCGGCACCTCGTGGAGACCTCCGCGGAGGCTGCCCGGCTCGCGCCCCGACTGCCGGAGGCGGACCGCCCGGTCCTCCTGCTGGCCGCCCTCCTGCACGACATCGGGAAGGTTCCCGGCGCGCTCGATCACTCGGCGGAGGGGGCGGCGCGGGTGCCGGCCATCCTCACGCGGATGGGGCTGGACGCGCACGTGGCGGATGTCACGTTCCTTGTGCGTCACCACCTCCTCCTCGCCGAGACGGCCACGGCGGCCGACCCGGATGACGGCGACGTGGTGGCAGCGGTGGCCGCCGTCGTCGGCACGCGCCGCCGCCTCGCTCTCCTCGCGGCCCTGACCGAGGCGGACGCCCGGGCCGTCGGGGAGCGGGCGTGGACGGACTGGCGGGCCCAGCTGGTGGGGCAGTTCGCGGAACGCGTGGCCGCGCGGCTGGGCGTTACGCTGGGAGCTGCACATCCCTGACGAAAGGCCGGCTCGTTGTTCGCAACGCTCTCCGATCGCATCACCGCCTCCTTCAAGTCGCTCCGCGGCTCCCGGCTGACCGCCGAGGACATCGCCGGCACGATCTCCGAGATCCGGCGGGCGCTCCTCGATGCCGACGTCGCCCTGCCCGCGGTGCGGGCCTTCACCGCGCGTGTCCGCGAACGGGCCGAGGGCGCCGAACTCTCCCAGGCGCTGAAGCCCGGTCAGCAGGTCATCAAGATCGTCAACGAGGAGCTCATCGAGATCCTCGGCGGGGAGTCCCGTGAGCTGCACTTCGCGAAGCACCCGCCCACCGTCATCATGCTCGCCGGCCTGCAGGGCTCCGGCAAGACCACGTTGGCGGGCAAGCTCGGCCTCTGGCTCAAGGGCCAGGGGCACACCCCGATCCTGATCGCCGCGGACCTGCAGCGCCCGAACGCCGTCACCCAGCTCGAGGTGGTCGGGGAGCGGGCGGGCGTCCCCGTGTGGGCGCCGGAGCCGGGCAACGGCGTCGGCGACCCGGTCGAGGTGGCGCGGTCCGGCCTGATCTTCGCCCAGGCGAAGGGGCACGACGTCGTCGTCGTGGACACCGCCGGTCGCCTCGGCATCGACGAGGAGCTCATGCGGCAGGCCGCGGACATCCGCGACGCCGTCGACCCCGACGAGATCCTCTTCGTCCTCGACGCGATGATCGGCCAGGACGCCGTCACCACGGCCACAGCCTTCCAGGAGGGCGTGGGCTTCACCGGCGTGGTCCTCACCAAGCTCGACGGCGACGCCCGGGGCGGTGCGGCCCTGTCCGTCCGCACGGTGACCGGCCAGCCGGTGCTGTTCGCCTCGACGGGGGAGAAGCTCACCGACTTCGAGCGGTTCCACGCCGACCGGATGGCCTCCCGCATCCTCGACATGGGTGACCTCCTCACCCTCATCGAGCAGGCGGAGCGGACCTTCGACCAGGCCGAGGCCGAGAAGATGGCCGCGAAGCTCGCCGGCCAGGGTGAGTTCACCCTCGACGACTTCCTCAGCCAGCTGCAGCAGGTCCGCAAGATGGGCTCGATGAAGAAGATGCTCGGCATGCTCCCGGGGATGGGGCAGATGCGGGAGCAGCTCGAGAACTTCGACGAGCGCGAGGTGGACCGGGTCGAGGCCATCGTCCGGTCCATGACGCCCGGGGAACGCGCCGACGTGCGCATCCTCAACGGCTCGCGGCGCGCGCGGATCGCCCGCGGTTCGGGGACCACCGTCACCGAGGTCAACCAGCTCGTGGATCGCTTCGAGCAGGCGAAGACCATGATGAAACACATGGCGAACGCGGGTGGCATGCCCGGGATGGGCAACATGCCGGGCATGGGCAAGAAGTCCAAGGGCCGCATGGCACCCCAGCGCAAGGCCCCGAAGGGCAAGTCCGGGAATCCCGCGAAGCGCGCCCGCCAGGAGATCGAGGCCCAGCAGCGCGCCGCCGAGCGTGCCGCCGCCGGGCCGGCCCCCGGCTCGGCCTTCGGCGGCGGAGCAGCCGGGCTGCCGGAGGACTTCGACCCCTCCCAGCTCGGGCTTCCCGCCGGATTCGAGAAGTACCTCAGGAAGTGATCCTCCACCTCACCGGAGCGGTGCTCACGGCGGTGGGGAGCCGTCCGGAGGCCTGGGTCGATGACGGCCGCATGGCGTGGTCGGGGCCCGCGGGTCCACCGGACGTCGAGCTCGACGGCGTGGTCCTCCCCGGGCTCGTGGACGTCCACTGCCACGTGGGCCTCGGGGAACGTGGCGAGGTCGCGCGTGAGACGGCGGAGGCGCAGGCCCTCGCCGACCGGGACACCGGGGTGCTCCTCATCCGGGACGCCGGGGTTCCCTCCGACACCCGGTGGATCGACGACCGCCCGGACCTCCCGCGCATCATCCGCGCCGGCCGCCACCTCGCCCGGCCGAGGCGGTACCTGCCCGGCTTCGCCGAGGAGCTCGACGACGTCGCGGCACTCCCCGAGGCAATGGCCCGCAACGCCCGGGCCGGGGACGGGTGGGTGAAGCTGGTCGCGGACTGGATCGACCGGTCCGAGGGCGCCGATTCCCGGGTGCGGCCCCTGTGGCCGGCCGACGTCCTCGCCGACGGCGTGGCCGCCGCCCACGCGGCCGGGGCCCGGGTGACCGCACACGCCTTCTCCCACGAGGCCATCGACCCCCTGCTCGAGGCCGGCATCGACTGCATCGAGCACGGCACGGGAATGGACGCCGACCAGATCGCCGAGGCAGCCCGCCGGGGCATCCCCGTGACCCCCACGATGATCCAGGTGGACAACTTCGCCGAGTTCGCCGCGGCCGGCGGCCGCAGATACCCGCGCTACGCGGAGCAGATGCTCGCCATGTGGGAGCGCCGCGACGTCCAGCTCCGCGCCTTCCACGAGGCAGGGATCCAGTTACTGCCGGGGTCGGACGCCGGTGGCACGATCCCGCACGGCTCCCTGCCGGACGAGCTCGCCCGATGGGTGACCGGGGGCATCCCGGCCACCGACGTCGTCGCCCTCGCCACCTGGCGCGCCCGGGAGTACCTCGGCGCCGGAACCCTCGGGGAGGGCGAACCCGCCGACCTCGTGGTGTACGACGAGGACCCGCGAGGTGACATCACGGTGCTGTCCCGGCCGCGCGCCGTCGTCCTGCGCGGGGCCCTGCACTCGGGGCGCGCTCTCACCGGCTGATGCGGCGCCCGCCGTGCCGTGAGGGCACGGCGGAGGGACCTCACCTCCTGGTCTGTGAGCTTCTGCTTGCGCATGTGCAAGGAAGTGCTCACGGGTCGCGCAGGCAGGGCGGCTCGCGGTGGGCCCCTTGACAAGGTCCCCGCTTCACCGGTTCACTAGTCAAGTAATGAACCACAGAAGGGGAACCATGGACGCCTTCGACGACCGGACGCCGATCTACCAGCAGATCGCCGACCGGATCCGCGGCGCCATCCTCTCGGGGGAGCTGTCCGAGGGTGAGCAGGTCATGTCCACCACGCAGTACGCCACCACGTACCGCATCAACCCGGCGACCGCCGCGAAGGCGATGGCCCAGCTCGTCGACGAGGGGCTCCTGGAGAAGCGCCGGGGGCTCGGCATGTTCGTGGAGCCCGGGGCACGCGAGAGGCTGCGGGCCGCGGGGCGGGCAACCTTCTTCGCTCGCTCGCTCGACCCGGTGCTCGCCGAGGCGGCCACGTTGGGAATCCCCACGGGCCAGATCATCGACCACATCAGGAGGACACGGTGACCACCACCACTCCCGCGGGCCTCGAGATCCGCGGCCTCACTCACAGCTTCGGCTCCACGACCGCGCTCGACGACGTCACCGTGGCCGTCCGCCCCGGCACCGTCACCGGCCTCGTGGGGCGCAACGGTGCCGGCAAGACGACTCTCGCCGCCCTTGTCGCGGCGCTGCGCCCCGTCCAGGCCGGTGCCATCCTGCTCGACGGCGCGCCGCCCTGGGAGGACCCCGAGGTGACGAGCCGCATCTGCCTCGTGCGGGACAAGGGGGGAGTCGTGGAGGACGAGCGGATCCGCGTCACCTTCGAGTTCGCGGCCATGCTGCGGCCGGGCTGGGACGCGGACTACGCCCACGCACTCCTCGACCGGTTCGAGGTCCCGTTCCGGAAGAAGCCCCAGCAACTGTCCACCGGGAAGCGCTCCGCGCTCAGTGCGATCCTCGGACTCGCCTCCAGGAGCGACCTGACGATCTTCGACGAGGTCTACCTCGGCATGGACGCGGTCGCCCGGCGCATGTTCTACGACGAGCTCATCGCCGACTGGATCGCCCATCCGCGCACGATCATCCTGTCCTCCCACCTCCTCGACGAGGTCGAGGACCTCATGGAGGACGTCGTCATCCTCGACCGCGGGCGCGTCGTCGCCGCCGGGGAGACGGACGCGGTTCGCGCCCGGCACTCCCGGGACGGCGCGGTCGCCTCCCTCACCGACGTCCTCGTCTCGCTGTCCACCCCCTCGACCGACAGGAGTACCCCATGACCACCGTCACCCAGGCACGGGTCCTGTTCCGCTGGCTCGCGCGCGGCGGCCTGCGAGTCCTCGCCATCACGCTGCTCATCGCGACCGTGGTCGCGGCGGCCCTCGCCGCCGTCGCCCTCTGGCAGGACTGGCCGGAGGTCGCCCACGCCCCCACGGACGCGGACGGCACCGTGGTCATCGGCTTCACGACCACGATCTTCGGGATTCCCCTGGCCGCGGTCGCGATCGCGGCGTTCGTGGTGTCCATCGCGACGGTCGGGTCCTTCACCCGGCCGTTGCTCGCCACCGGAGCGACCCGCTCGGCCCTCGCGCTCGCCCACCTCGCCCACGTCCTCCTCCTCGCACTGGCGGCCTCGGCCCTGGCCGCCGCCGTCCTCGCGCTCGAGGCCGCCTTCGCCGGCGGGTGGATCGGGTCCACCTTCGGGCTCGCGCCCGGCGACACGTTCGCCGACGGCGTTCCTGCCCTCGTCCAGGGCTTCCTCGGGGCGCTCGCCGGCCTCGTCGCCGGCTCGCTCGTGGCGGCGCTCTTCCTGCGGTGGCCCTGGTGGGTGGGGGTGGGGGCGCTGGCCGTCACCCTCTGGGTCCTGCCGGTCGTCGTGGCGAGCGTCCCGCCGCTCGAGGCCGCCGCGTCCGCCGTCGCGGCGTGGCCGTGGTCACCGGGCGCCGGCGCCGTCCTGCTCGCTGCCGCCCACTGGCTCGTGATGCGGCGCATGCCCGTCCCGTGAGGCCAGGACCACATCGCGCGGGGTCGGGGGTCGTTCGCCCCCGGCCCCGCATTCTGGCAGAATCTCCGTGTACTCGGTCCGGCCGGTCCCTCTCACCTGCCGAGGCTGTGTCCCGAGCAGCGCCCCGCCCGACACCCACCGGGCCGGTGCAGCCGCTCACCCCATCAGATCAGGAGAGACCACTCAAGTGGCAGTCAAGATTCGACTCAAGCGCATGGGCAAGATCCGTGCGCCGTACTACCGCGTCGTCGTCATGGACTCGCGGGCCAAGCGCGACGGCCGTGCCATCGAGGAGATCGGGAAGTACCACCCGACCGAGGAGCCGTCGTTCATCGAGATCCAGTCCGACCGGGCGCAGTACTGGCTCGGCGTGGGCGCCCAGCCCACCGAGCAGGTCCTCGCCCTGCTGAAGGTCACCGGGGACTGGCAGAAGTTCAAGGGCCTCCCGGGCCAGGAGGGCACGCTGCGCACGAAGGCAGGCAAGGCGGACTCCGCCGAGGCCGTGAAGGCCGTCGAGGACAAGGCGGAGCTCGCCAAGGCGAAGGCCTCCGAGGCGCGCGCCGCGGCCGAGGCCAAGGCCGAGGCCNNGGCCGAGGCCTCCGAGCCCACGGCCTCCGACGAGGACGCCTGATGCTCGCTGACGCCCTGGAGCACCTGGTGCGCGGGATCGTGGACCACCCGGACGACGTCCGGGTGACCGCGAAGTCCCAGCGCCGCGGGGAACTCCTCGAGGTGCGGGTCAACCCCGAGGACCTCGGGCGGGTGATCGGCCGGTCCGGCCGCACCGCCCGTGCCTTGCGCACGGTGATCAACGCGCTCGCCAAGGGCCCCGTGCGCGTCGACGTCGTGGAGACGGACGCGCGCTGAACCACCCGCTGCCCGGCCAGATGGGCCGGGCAGCGGCATGCCCGGGGGATAATGGCCGCATGCAGCTGACCGTCGCCGTCGTCGCCGGCGCCCACGGGTTGAAGGGCCACGTACGGCTCGTGCTCCGCACGGACGACCCCGGGCTCCGCCTCCAGCCGGGAGTGGTGCTCGACACCGATGACCCGGATCTCCCCGAGCTCACCCTCGCCGAGGTCCGGCCCGGATCGTGGCAGGTCCGCTTCGAGGAGGTCAGCGGCCGGGACGCGGCCGAGGCACTGCGCGGCACCGAGCTCTCCATCGAGACCGACGAGTGGGAGTCGGCCGACGACGAGTGGTACGACCACGAACTGGTCGGACGTCCCGCGCACACCCCGGCCGGGGAGATGCTCGGGGAGGTCGCCGCCGTCGAGCACGGCGCCGCCCAGGACCTGCTCGTGATCCGCACCCCCGACGGGCGCGACGTGCGGGTGCCCTTCGTCGTCGCCCTCGTCCCGGCGGTCACCGCCGACCGGGTGACGATCGACCCGCCGGGCGGCCTGTTCGACGGCGAGGAGGCCTGATGCGGATCGACGTCGTCACGATCTTCCCCGCCTACCTCGACGCCCTGCGCCTCTCCCTGGTGGGCCGCGCGATCGAGTCTGGCGTCCTGGCGCTCGGGGTGCACGACCTGCGTGGCTGGACCACCGACCGCCACCACACGGTCGACGACGCGCCCCTCGGGGGTGGCGCCGGCATGGTCATGAGGCCGGACGTGTGGGGCCGCGCCCTCGAGGACGTCCTGGCGCTCGGCATCGACCACTGCGTGCGGGAGGGGGCCGGGGAGGGACGGACGGTGCTCGCCATCCCCACGCCGTCGGGCGTCCCGCTCGACCAGCGCCGGGTCGAGGATCTCGCGGCGGCCGACCACCTCGTCATCGCGTGCGGCCGCTACGAGGGCATCGACGCGCGGGTTGCGGAGCACTACGCCGGCCGCGTGGAGGTGCTCGAGTACTCGATCGGCGACTACGTGCTCAACGGGGGCGAGGCCGCCGCGCTCGTGCTGGTCGAGGCGGTCGCCCGCCTGCTGCCGGGCGTGGTCGGCAATCCGGAGTCCCTCGCGGAGGAGTCGCACGGCGCGGCGGGCCTCCTCGAGTACCCCGTCTACACCCGGCCCGCCCGGTGGCGCGGCCACGACGTCCCCGAGGTGCTGCTCAGCGGTCACCACGCCAACATTGCCCGCTGGCGACGGGACCGGGCCCTCGAACGCACCGCCCGCCGTCGGCCCGACATGGTCGCCGCGCTCACTGCGGACCAGCTCGAGCCCGGCGACCGCGGCGCCCTCGCACGCCTCGGCCTTGCCGCCACCCCGGCCGGTCCGCGCCCGCTGCACGTCCGCCCGGCGCTGTCGTCCGACGCCGCAGCGCTCGCCGAGCTCGCGGCGGAGACGTTCCCGCTGGCCTGCCCCCCGAACATGCCCGCGGAGGACGTCGCGGCCTTCGTGGCGGTGAACCTCAGCCCGGAGCGGTTCCGCGAGTACCTGGCCGACGACGACCGGTACCTCGTCCTCGTCGCGGAGCTGGGTGGCATCCTCGCCGGGTACACCCTGGCGGTGCTCCCGCGGGCCGCGGACGAGCCGCCCCACGCGCCCGACGTGGCGGCGGTCGTCTCCGCGCGCCCCGTCGCCGAACTCTCCAAGATCTACGTCCGGGCCACCGCCCACGGCAGCGGCATCTCCCAGGCGCTCATGGACGCCACGCTGGCTGCTCTCTCGGGGCGGACGGTCCAGGGGCGGCCCCTGGCCGCCGTGTGGCTCGGGACCAACGCGCGCAACCGGCGGGCACGGGCGTTTTACGCGCGCTCCGGCTGGGAGCACGCCGGCTCGCGCCGCTTCACGGTCGGCGGACGTGTCGAAGACGACGCGGTCTACGTCCGCCCGCTGGTGGAAAGCGGCTCCTGACCTGTGGCAGACTGGTCCGGCGCCATCGAGCACGTCAGGGAGCAGGTCTGCCGGAGGGGATCGTTCCTGTGCGGCGCCCATCCGTTTCCCGGGCGGCCCATCCGCCCCGACTCGCGCGTGACCTCCCGGCACCGCGGAAAGAGACACGATCATGCAGAAGCTCGACCACGTCGACGCCGCGTCGCTCCGCGACGACATCCCCGCCTTCCGTCCCGGTGACACCGTCCGCGTGCACGTCAAGGTCGTCGAGGGCAACCGTTCGCGCATCCAGGTGTTCCAGGGCGTCGTGATCGCCCGCGCGGGCGACGGGGTGCGCGAGACGTTCACCGTCCGGAAGATCTCCTTCAGCGTCGGGGTGGAGCGCATGTTCCCCGTGCACTCGCCGTCGATCGACCACATCGAGGTCGTGACCCGCGGCGACGTGCGCCGCGCCAAGCTGTACTACCTGCGCGGCCTGCGCGGCAAGGCCGCCAAGATCAAGGAGAAGCGGGACAACACCGCCCGGTGAGATGGTCCTCGCGAGCCGTCCGGGATGCGTCCCGGACGCCGCACCCGCACTCCGTTAGGCTGTGCCGGTGAGCGACGAGATGCCGCGGAGCTTCACGCCGGCGGAACGTCCTCCGCTCGGCGACCAGCCCCGTCACGACCGGGCCTCCGGCGTGCGCCGCGGGCTCGCCTGGCTCCAGGAGACGGTCGCCGTGATCGCGATCGCGCTGGCGCTGTCGCTGCTCGTGAAGACCTTCCTCGTCCAGGCGTTCTACATCCCGTCCTCCTCGATGGAGGACACGCTCGCCGTCAACGACCGGATCATGGTCAACAAGCTCGCCCCGGGCATCAGCGAACTGCATCGCGGCGACGTCGTCGTGTTCACCGACCCGGGCGGCTGGCTCGACGATCCGGTCCCGTCCCGGGACGGGCTGACCCGGGTGGTCGTGGACGTGCTCACGTTCGTCGGGATCATCCCGCACGACGCCGGTGAGCACCTCATCAAGAGGGTCGTCGGCCTCCCGGGGGACACCGTCGCCTGCTGTGGGACCGAGGACCGGATCACCGTCAACGGTGTCCCGGTCGACGAGCCCTACCTCAAGCCCGGGGTCGCGCCGTCCAGCTACGAGTTCGAGGTCGTCGTCCCGGAGGGCGCCGTGTGGCTCATGGGTGACAACCGGTCGAACTCCGCCGACTCCCGGGCCCACATGGGCGACCCGGGCGGCGGCTTCGTGCCGGTCGAGCACGTGGTGGGCCGCGCCGTCGTCATCATGTGGCCGCTCGACCGGCTCGGCACCCTCGGAGGCGGCCAGGAGGCGTTCGCAGGGGTGGGCAGTGCTGCGGCCCACCCGTGAGGTCGAGCGCCGGCTCCTGCGCCGCCACACGCTGGTGGCGGGCATCGACGAGGTGGGCCGGGGCGCACTCGCCGGTCCGGTGAGCGTGGGGGTCGCCGTCGTCGGACGGGCCACCCGGCCCCGCTTCCCGGACGGGCTCGCGGACTCCAAGCTGCTGCCGGCCGCCACGCGGGAGCACCTCTGTGCCCCGATCCGCGCGTGGGTGGCCGGTGCCGCCGTGGGTCACGCGAGCCCGGCGGAGATCGACGCCGTCGGCATCGTCGCCGCCCTCCGGCTGGCGGCCGTGCGGGCCCTCATCCACGTCCGGGCGTCCGGGCTGCACCCGACCGCCGCGATCCTGGACGGCACCCACAACTGGCTGGTCCCCGACCTCCTCGACGACGACGCCGCGCGGGCGGCCCTCGCCTTCGACGAGGTCGTCATGCGCGTGAAGGCGGACGCGCACTGCGCCGTCGTCGCGGCCGCGAGCGTGCTCGCGAAGGTGGAACGGGACTCCCACATGACCGGGCTCCCGGACCCGGGCTACGGCTGGGACCGCAACAAGGGCTACGGCGCGAGCGCCCACCTGGAGGCGCTGGCCCGGCTCGGTCCGTGCGACCAGCACCGCCGTTCGTGGAACCTGCCGTGCGGGGAGATGTCGGCGCCGGGTGGCATGATTGTCGGGTGAGCGCCGAGGACCTTGAGAACTACGAGACCAATCTGGAACTGGAGCTCTACCGCGAGTACCGGGACGTCGCCTCCCTGTTCAACTACGTGGTGGAGACCGAGCGGCGCTTCTACCTCGCCAACCAGGTGGACCTGAAACCGCGCAGCGCCGGCGGGGAGGTCTTCTTCGAGCTGAAGCTGACCGATGCCTGGGTCTGGGACGTCTACCGTTCCGCCCGCTTCGTGAAGTCCGTCTCCGTGGTGACGTTCAAGGACGTCAACATCGAGGAGCTGCAGCGCCCGGAGATGGGCCTCTGACACCTCCCCCGCGGGATCCGTCCCCAGGGTCCTGAACGCACCGCCGTCCACAGGGGTGGTGCGCCCTCGCCGCTCCACGTCCCGTGGTCCGCCACCATCGGCGGCAGGAGGTGGGCGGATGAGCAGCCACAACAGGGACGTGGGGCGGTACGGCGAGGAGCTCGCGTGCCGCTACCTGGGCGATCGCGGCTTCACGGTCGTGGCCCGCAACTGGCGGTGCAGGCACGGCGAGATCGACATCGTGGCCACCGATCCGCGCGGGGTGGTGCGCGTCATCGAGGTGAAGACCCGCCGCTCCACGGCGCACGGGACCGGCGCCGAGGCGGTGACACCCGACAAGCTCGCCCGGTTGCGCCGCCTCTGCGGCGCCTGGCTCGCGGAGAACCCGCACTCCGGTGGCGCGCAGGTGGACGTGATCAGCATCCTCCTGCCGTTGCGCGGCACCCCGGCCCTGGAGCACATCGTGGCGGTGGGGTGGTGAGCCTCGGGCGCGCCCGCGCGGTCGGACTGGTGGGACTCGAGGGGACGATCGTGGACGTCGAGGCCCAGGTGGCCCCTGGGCTGCCCTCGTTCCGGATCGTCGGCCTGCCCGACGCCTCTCTCGGCGAGGCCCGCGAACGGGTGCGGGCGGCACTCCAGAGCACCGGCGTCCAGCTCCCGGACCGGCGCATCACGGTCAACCTCTCACCCGCCTCGGTGCCGAAGTCCGGGGCCGGGTTCGACCTCTCCATCGCGGTGGCTGTCGTGGCCACCGGGTCCATGCCCGGACGGGACTCCGCCCGGCGCACCGTCCACATCGCCGAGCTGGGCCTCGACGGCCGGCTCCACCCCGTGCGGGGCGTGCTGCCGATGGTGGCCCGTGCGGTCCGCGCCGGGCATCCCCGCGTGGTGGTGAGCGGCGGGAACGCCGCGGAGGCCGCGCTCGTCCCCGGCGCCGAGGTCGTCGCGGCGGACCACCTCGCCGAGGTGCTCGCCTCCTACGGGCTCACCTTCGAGCCCACGGGCGAACCGCCCGCCTCCGAGCCCCCCGCCGTGGTGGAGGAGGGCGTCGATCCCCCTGACCTGAGGGACGTCGTCGGCCAGCCGGAGGCCCGGTTCGCGCTCGAGGTGGCCGCCGCCGGCGGGCATCACGTCGTCATGATCGGCCCGCCCGGGGCGGGCAAGACGATGCTCGCCTGTCGCCTGCCCTCGATCCTCCCGGACCTCAGCGACGAGGACGCCGTCGCCGTCACCTCCATCCACTCGATCGCCGGAACCTTCACCCCCACCCACGGGCTCATCCGCCGGCCCCCGTTCGAGGCGCCGCACCACACCGCGTCCCCGGTGGCGATCATCGGGGGAGGATCCGGGGTGCCGCGCCCCGGCGCCGTGTCGCGTGCCCACGGGGGCACGCTGTTCCTCGACGAGGCCCCCGAGTTCCCACCCAGCGTCCTGCAGACCCTGCGCCAGCCCCTCGAGAGTGGACAGGTGGTGTTGCACCGGGCCCACGCCGCCGCCCGCTACCCGGCACGGTTCCAGCTCGTGATGGCCGCGAATCCCTGTCCCTGCGGCGCCGGTGTCCGGTGCGAGTGCCCGGCGGGCACGCGGCGCCGGTACCTCGCCCGGCTGAGCGGTCCACTGCTGGATCGGGTGGACATCCGGATGGAGGTCCGGCGGGTCACCCGCGCCATGGCCCTGCTCGGGAGCGGCGGGGAGACCTCCGCGGAGGTCGCCGCCCGCGTGGCCGCGGCTCGCCTCCGCCAGGAGACGAGGTTCGCCCCCATGCCGTGGTCGCTGAACTCGGCGGCGCCCGGGCGATGGCTCCGCGAGGGCCTGTCCGCCGGAGTGCGACGAGAACTGGAGAAGCTCGTTCACGCCGGCGTCCTCACGATGCGTGGCCTCGACCGGGTTCTGCGGCTCTCGTGGACGCTGGCCGACCTCGCCGGCGAGGACCGGCCCGACCTCCCGCACGTCGGCATGGCGTACACCCTGAGAACCGGAGGATCCGATGCGACTGCCGTTTGACACCAGCGACACCCTGCTCGCGCGCGCCGCCTGGAGCAGGATCGCCGAGCCCGGCGAGGAGTCCGCCGGCGCCGCGGTCGCGTCCCTCGGCCCGGGGGAGGCCCTCGACTGGCTCTGCCACGCCGTCGAGAACCCGCACGCGCTCCCACCCCACGTCCGCGCCCGCGTGGAGGGGTGGGCGACCCGGCTCCCGGGCCTCGACTCCCGGCGGGAACTCGAGGTGCTGGCCCGCCTCGGCGGATACACGATCCTGCCGGGGGAGGACGGGTGGCCGGCGCCGCTCGACGACCTCGGTCCGGCGTCCCCCTTCCTGCTGTGGGTGCGCTCCGACCACGCCATCCCGCTCGAGTGGCCCCCCGGCGGTGCCGTGTCCATCGTGGGCTCACGCGCCTCGACCCGCTACGGCGAGACGCTCGCCGCCGAGCTGGCACTGGGTCTCGCCGAGGACGGCGTCGCCGTCGTGTCCGGCGGGGCCTACGGCATCGACGCCGCCGCACACCGCGGCGCGTTGGCGGCGAATGGCGCTCCCACCGTCGCCGTCCTCGCGGGCGGGGTGGACCGGCTCTACCCCGCGGGCAACGAGGAGTTGTTCCGGCGCATCATCGCGATGGGGGCGGTGATCGCGGAGGCAGCGCCCGGCTCCAGTCCCGGGCGGCACCGCTTCCTGGCCCGGAACCGCCTCATCGCGGCCCTCACGAGCGGCACGATCGTGGTCGAGGCCGGACTGCGCTCCGGGGCCATCTCCACGGCGAACCACGCCGGGCGGCTCCTGCGGCCCCTGGGGGCGGTCCCCGGTCCCGTCACCTCGGCCGCGTCGGCCGGCTGCCACCACCTGCTCCGGGAGGCCCAGGCGACGTGCGTCACCTCGGTCGCCGAGGCACGCGAACTCATCGCCCCCCTGGGTCAGGTCCCCGTCCAGGAGCCGCTGCTCGGCACGGGCCTGCTCGACGGCCTCGCCGAGGACCAGTCACGCGTTCTCGACGCCCTCCCGGTGCGCGCCACCGCCGAGATCGACTCCATCGCCCGGACGGCGGGTCTCTCCCCGGCGGAGGTCCGCAGCGCGCTCGGGCTGCTCGAGCTCACCGGACGGGTGCGCCGTTCGGGGAATCGCTGGGCCCGGGTGGCATCCTGAGACCATGGAACGCACGGACGCCGCGCCCACCCCGGCCGCCGTGGTGGCCGATTTCGCCGACCATCTCCTCCTGGAACGTGGACTGAGCGAGCACACGGTCCGCGCCTACGTCTCCGATCTCCGTGCCCTGCTCGCCTTCGTGCTCGGCCCGGACGCCACCGGCTTCGTCCCCTCCGAGCTGTCCCTCGTCGCCCTGCGGGCGTGGCTCGCCGAGGACGCCGCGGCCGGGCGGTCACGCGCGACGCTCGCGCGTCGGGCAGCCACCGCCCGCGCCTTCACCGCTTGGGCCCACCGCACCGGCCTGCTCGGGGCCGACGTCGGCGCGCGGCTCGCCTCTCCCCGCCCGGTGAACGCCTTGCCGACCGTGCTCGCGCCGGAGGCCGCCGCGCAGCTGCTCGACACCGCCCGCGACCGTGCTGCCGACGGGACCCGCGCGCGGATCCGGGACTGGGCCGCCCTCGAGCTGACCTACGCGAGCGGCCTGCGCGTCAGTGAGGTCACCGGCCTCGACGTCGGCGACGTCGACCTGGCGCGCCGGACCGTGCGCGTGCACGGCAAGGGCGGGAAGGAACGGGTCACGCCGTTCGGCCAGCCCGCGGAGCGGGCCCTGCGCTACTGGCTCGCCGTCCGGCCACGACTGGCGGGTGAGCAGTCGGCGCTCTTCCTCGGGGAGCGCGGGCGGCGCCTGGATCCCCGTACGCTCCGGGCGGCGCTCCACCGGCTCACGGCCGTGGCCGGCGTCAGGGACCTGGCCCCCCACGGACTGCGCCACTCGGCCGCGACGCACCTGCTCGAGGGAGGTTCGGACCTGCGCACGGTCCAGGAGCTGCTCGGCCACTCCTCGCTCGCCACGACGCAGCGCTACACCCACGTCTCACCCGAACGGCTCCGGGCCGCCTTCACCCAGGCCCACCCGCGCGCCTGACGACTCACCAGGGGTACAGGCGGACCACGGGCTCGTGCAGCAGGAGCATCGGGT
The DNA here is from genome assembly GCA_002304945.1 of Actinomycetales bacterium UBA1416. GTDB lineage: Bacteria > Actinomycetota > Actinomycetes > Actinomycetales > Actinomycetaceae > UBA1383. Next base: position 14,710 of record DBPQ01000016.1, read on the forward strand.
CGAGGTATGACCGCGGGCCGGTGCGGGCGCCGAGGTGCAGGCACCCGGCCTCGCAGTGCCCCCGGCCGAGGGCCCCGATCACCTGCCCGCGCTCGACGTGTGCACCGGCGGCGACCGCGGGGATCACGGGTTCGTACGTGGTCCGGATGCCATCGGCGTGGTCGATCGAGACGACGGGCCGGTCGACGACCGTGCCGGCGAACGCCACCGTCCCCGCAGCGGCGGCGAACACCGGGGCGCCGACGCCCAGGGCGAGATCCACCCCGCGGTGCCCGGACCCCCACGGCACCGGTGGCTGCTCGAAGGGCCGCAGGACGTCGACCTGCGTTCCGGTGGGCCACCCGTACCGCGGGTCTCCCCGGGGAGCGGCGGACCACCGCGACGTCGGTGGCGAGACCGTCACCGTCGCGGGCGGCGCTCCGCCGTCGGGCACCATCGCAGGGCCGGTGGGCGCGGCCAGCAGGAGGGCGAGGACGAGACGCAGGGACATGGGACGAGCCTGCCCGGCCACCCCCGGGTCGGCGAGGGTGGCACGCACCACCTGTGGACGGCGTCGCGGCTCGTGCCTCCACAGCCCCCGATCCGCTAGACTCGGCACCGCAACCGCGAGGTTGACTACGCGCACCTGCACTCGGCGTCGAGCCGGATGCGGGGCAACGGTCCCCACGCCCCCGGGCGTGGTGCGTCCCGGATCGCAGGTGCCAGGACTGGCGGCCACACGGCCGCGTGACAACCGTGAAGAACGGGCCGGTCAGACCGGCCCATGACCGTGTGGGCGAGAGCCCGCACCGAAAGGACGCGCCATGGCCGTCGTCACCGTGCGCCAGCTCCTCGAGAGCGGCGTTCACTTCGGGCACCAGACCCGGCGGTGGAACCCCAAGATGAAGCGCTTCATCCTCACCGAGCGCAACGGCATCTACATCATCGACCTGAAGAAGTCGCTCTCCGACATCGACCGCGCCTACGAGTTCGTCAAGGAGACGGTCGCCCACGGCGGCACGATCCTGTTCGTCGGCACGAAGAAGCAGGCCCAGGAGGCCGTCTCGGAGCAGGCGCAGCGCGTGGGCATGCCCTACGTGAACCACCGCTGGCTCGGCGGCATGCTGACCAACTTCTCCACCGTCAACAAGCGGCTGCAGCGCCTGAAGGAACTTGAGCAGATCGACTTCGAGGACGTGGCCTCCTCCGGCCGCACCAAGAAGGAACTCCTCATGATGCGCCGGGAGAAGGACAAGCTCGAGCGTACCCTCGGCGGCATCCGCGAGATGGGCCGGGTGCCGTCCGCGATCTGGGTGGTCGACACCAAGAAGGAGCACCTCGCGATCGCCGAGGCGCGCAAGCTCAACATCCCGATCGTCGGCATCCTCGACACGAACTGCGACCCCGACGAGGTCGACTACGGCATCCCCGGCAACGACGACGCGATCCGCGCCGTCGGCCTGCTGACCCGCGTCGTGGCCGACGCCGTGGCCGAGGGCCTCGTCGCCCGCCACAGCGCCCGCACCGGTGCCGCCGACGAGGCGGAGCCGCTCGCCGAGTGGGAGCGCGAGCTCCTGGGGGCGTCCGACGACGCGCCCGCCACCGAGGGTGCCGCTGCGCCGGAGGCCGCCGAGGCTCCGGGCGAGGCCCCCGCCGCGCCGGAGACCGCCGAGGCTTCCGTAGAGGCCCCCGCCGCGCCGGAGACCCCCGTTGCCGCCGCCGAGGCTGCCGCCGCGCCGGAGTCTGCCGAGGCTCCCGCAGAGACCGACAAGGCCTGAAGAGAGAAGGAAGACCAATGGCGAACTACACCGCAGCCGACATCAAGGCGCTCCGTGAGAAGACCGGCGCCGGGATGCTCGACGTCAAGAAGGCCCTCGACGAGGCCGACGGCAACGCCGACAAGGCGCTCGAGATCATCCGCGTGAAGGGACTCAAGGGCATCGCCAAGCGCGAGGGCCGGGCGGCCTCCGAGGGTCTCGTCGCGGCCGACGTGCGCGACGCCGACGGCGCCCGCGTGGGCACGCTCGTGGAGATCAACTGCGAGACCGACTTCGTCGCGAAGAACGCGAAGTTCATTGCGCTCGGGGACCAGGCCGTCGAGGTGGCGGCCTCCTCCGGTGCGAGCACCCCCGAGGAGCTCGAGGCCGCCGGCTTCAACCTGACCGACGCCGCTGCCGCCATCGGCGAGCGCCTGCAGGTGCGCCGCATCGCGCGCGTCACCGGCGAGCACGTCGAGACCTACATGCACCGCACGGCGAAGGACCTCCCCCCGCAGGTGGGCGTGCTCGTCGCGACCGACGCGGCCGGGGCCGACGTCGCCCACGACGTCGCGATGCACATCGCGGCCTACTCCCCGCTGTACCTCTCACGGGACGACGTGCCCGCGGAGACCGTCGCGGCCGAGCGGAAGATCGCCGAGGAGACCGCGCGCAACGAGGGCAAGCCCGCCGCCGCGCTCCCGAAGATCGTGGAGGGCCGAATGAACGGCTTCTTCAAGGAGAACGTGCTGCTCGACCAGGCGTTCGCGCGTGACCCGAAGCAGAGCGTCGGCCAGGTCGTCGCCGCCTCTGGCGGGACGGTCACCGGCTTCGTCCGCTTCCGCGTCGGCGCCTGACAACCACCCTGTGGCCCCGGCCCCCGCGGACCGGGGCCACAGCCGTACCCCCGTCGAAAGGACGAACATGTCGGACAACCAGCGTCGTGTGCTCCTCAAGCTCTCCGGTGAGGTGTTCGGCGGCGGCGCGATCGGGCTCGACCCGGACGTGGTCGCCGCGGTCGCGCAGGAGATCGCCATCGCCAACGGGGACGGCATCCAGATCGCCGTCGTCGTCGGGGGAGGGAACTTCTTCCGGGGGGCGGAGCTCTCCCAGCGCGGCCTGGACAGGTCCCGCGCCGACTACATGGGGATGCTCGGCACCGTCATGAACGCCCTCGCCCTCCAGGACTTCCTGGAGCAGGCCGGGGTCCGCACCCGCGTGCAGACCGCCATCGCGATGGGCCAGGTGGCCGAGCCCTACATCCCCCTGCGGGCCATCCGGCACCTCGAGAAGGGCCGCGTCGTGGTCTTCGGCGCGGGCGCCGGCATGCCCTTCTTCTCCACGGACACAGTCGCGGCGCAGCGTGCGCTCGAGACCCACTGCACCGAGGTGCTGGTGGGCAAGAACGGGGTGGACGGCGTCTACACCGCGGACCCGCGGAAGGACCCCGGTGCCACCCGCATCGACCGCATCACCTACCGCGAGGCCCTGGCGCGCGGCCTGAAGGTGGTGGACGCCGCCGCCTTCTCGCTGTGCATGGACAACGATCTCGACATGCGCGTGTTCGGAATGAACGAGCCGGGCAACGTCACCCGGGCGCTGCGCGGTGAGAGTATAGGCACACTGGTCTCGGCCACTGACACGAAGGAGCCCACGTGATCGACGACACCCTGCTCGACGCCGAGGAGAAGATGGACAAGGCCGTCTCCTTCGCCCGCGAGGAGTTCTCGAACATCCGCACCGGACGCGCCAACGCCGCCATGTTCAACAAGATCAGGGTCGACTACTACGGCGCGCCGACGCCGCTGCAGCAGCTCGCCTCGTTCAACATCCCGGAGGCCCGCACCGTGCTGATCAACCCCTTCGACAAGGGGTCCACGCAGGCCATCATCCGCGCCATCCGGGACTCCGACCTGGGCGTCAACCCGACCGACGACGGCACCCACATCCGGATCGTCCTCCCGGACCTCACCGAGGAGCGGCGGCGCGACTACGTCAAGATGGCCCGCCACAAGGCCGAGGAGGCCCGCGTGACCATCCGGTCCGTGCGCCACAAGGCCAAGGACGCCCTCGAGCGCATCAAGAAGGATGGCGAGGCCGGGGAGGATGACGTGGTGCGCGCCGAGAAGGAACTAGAAGCGCTGACCAAGCGGTACGTGGAGCACGTCGACGAGATCCTCGCCGGCAAGGAGAAGGAACTCCTCGAGGTCTGATGGCTGAGGAGACGAGCTCGCGCGCGCACACCCTGGACAGGGTCCTCACCGCGCGCGAGCGCGCCCGCAGCCGTCTCGTGGAGCCACCGGCACCGAAGCCCGAACGGAAGCCGCGCGCGGGGCGGGACCTGCGCGCCGCCACCGCGGTCGGGGTGGGACTCCTCGGCGTCGTCGTCCTGTCCCTGGCGTTCCAGCCGGTGGCCTTCGTGCTCCTCGCCATCGTGGCCGCACTCGTGGCGGACTGGGAGCTGGCCCGGGCCATGGGGAGCCGCCGCATCGAGGTCCCGCTCCTCCCGCTGTGGGTCGGGACCGTCGGCATGCTCGTCTCCGCCTGGGTCGGCGGGGCGGCGGCACTCGTGACCGCCCTCGTGCTCACCGCCGGAACCGTGTTCGTCTGGCGCCTGCTCGACGGCGGGGGGCTGGGGGCCGTCCGCGACGCCGCCGCGGGCATCTTCATCGCCGCCTACGTCCCGTTCCTCGCCGGCTTTGCCGTCCTGATCGCCGCACTCGACCGGGGCCCGCTGCTGGTGGCGACCTTCATCCTCGTCGTCATCGGCAACGACCTCGGCGGATACATCGCCGGCGTCCTGTTCGGGCGGCACCCGATGGCCCCGGGCATCAGCCCCAAGAAGTCCTGGGAGGGTTTCGCGGGTTCCGTGGCACTGTCCGCCGCGATCGGCGTGGTCATGCTCGGACCTGTCCTCGGCGCCCCCTGGTGGTGGGGAATCGCGCTGGGAGTCCTCGCCGTGCTGACCGCCACGACCGGTGACCTGTCCGAGTCCCTGCTCAAGCGGGACCTCGGGATCAAGGATCTCGGCTCGATCCTCCCGGGACACGGCGGCGTCATGGACCGGCTCGACTCGCTCCTGGTGACGGCCCCCGCCTGCTACCTCGTCTTCTCCCTGGCCCTCGCATGAACGAACCCACACCCGTCGAGTCCCTCGACCCGTCCCGCCGCCTCCCGCTGAGCTTCACCGAGCGGCGGCGCGGCCGCGCCCCCCGTCACCTCGCGGACCTCCCCGCGCCGGAGCGCACGCGCCTCGTCGCCGAGGCCGGCCTGCCCGCCTTCCGGGCCGACCAGCTCTCGCGGCACTACTTCACCCGCTTCACGCGTGACCCGGACGCGATGACCGACCTGCCCGCCGCGGACCGGCACCGCCTGGCAGATCTCCTCCTGCCCTCCCTCGCCACCGAGGTGCGCACCCTGACCGCGGACCGCGGGGCCACGCTCAAGACGCTCTGGGAGCTCTTCGACGGCTCCCGCGTCGAGTCGGTGCTCATGGCCTACCCCGGCCGCAACACCGTGTGCATCTCCTCCGAGGTGGGGTGTGGCATGGCCTGCCCCTTCTGTGCCACGGGGCAGATGGGGCTCACCCGCAACCTCTCCACCGCCGAGATCGTCGAGCAAGTGCGCCTCGCCGCCGCGGCGTGCGACTCGGGCGCGCTCACGGGCGAGCCCTCCCGGCTGACGAACGTGGTGTTCATGGGCATGGGGGAGCCGATGGCGAACTACGCCGCGGTCATCGGCGCGGTCCGGCGCCTCGTCGAGCCCCCGCCGGCCGGTTTCGGGCTCTCGGCGCGCAACATCGTCGTCTCCACCGTGGGCCTCGTCCCGCAGATCGACCGGTTGGCGGCCGAGGGCATCCCCGTGACGCTCGCCGTCTCCCTCCACGCCCCCGACGACGAGCTGCGGGACGACCTCATCCCCATCAACTCCCGGTGGAAGGTCGGGGAACTCCTCGACGCCGCCCGGCGCTACTTCGAGGCCACCGGCCGGCGCGTCTCGATCGAGTACGCCCTCATCCGGGACATCAACGACCAGCAGTGGCGGGCACAGCGCCTCGCCGACGAGCTGAACCTGCGCGGGCGGGGCTGGGCGCACGTGAACCCCATCCCGCTGAACCCGACGCCGGGCTCCATGTGGACCGCCTCGGAGCGGCACGTGGAGGCCACCTTCGTCGACACCCTGATGCGCGCCGGCATCACCACCACCGTCCGGGACACCCGGGGAAGCGACATCGACGGCGCCTGCGGCCAGCTCGCGGCGCAGGCACTGACGGGAGGAAAGAGATGAGGGACCTGTTCCCACGTGTCCAGCGGTGGCACCACGGGTACCACCCCGGCCAGGTCGACGAGTTCTTCGAGAAGGCGCGCCTGAGCTACGAGGGCAAGGCCGGCGATCCCATCACCGAGGAGGACGTGCGCTCCGTCGCGTTCGACATGGTGGCCGACGGCTACCAGACCGCCACCGTGGACGCGGCCCTCGACCGTCTCGAGGCGGCCATCGTGCGGAGGCGCCGCGCCGAGTTCACCTCCGAGAAGTCGGAGGAGGAGTGGATGGAGGAGGCGGTCACCCGGGCGAGTTCGCTCTACCCCCGCCTCCAGCGCCCCGCCGGTGAGCGGTTCGCGGACGCGCACGGCCACGGGTACTCCAAGGGCGAGGTGGACGCGCTCTGCGACCGGCTCGTCGACTACTTCGAGGACGGCACCCCCATCACCGCCCAGCAGGTGCGCCGGACCACGTTCAAGCGTGCGCGGGCCTCCCGGGCCTACGACGAGGCCGTGGTCGACACCTTCCTCGACCGGGCCGTCGAGGTGCTCCTGGCCGTCGAATGAGCACCGACGTCGTCCTCCTCGGGTCCACCGGGTCGATCGGGACGCAGGCCCTGGAGGTCATCGCCCACGAGGGGATGACCGTCCGCGGCCTCGCTGCCGGCGGCGCCCAGCTCGACCTGCTCGCCCGCCAGGTCGTGGACACGGGCACCCCGGTTGTCGCCGTCGCCGCCCGTGGGGGGGCCGCGGCCCTGGCCGCTCGCCTGCGCGACCTCGGCCACACCGGTGCCGTGGAGATCCTCGAGGGGCCCGACGCCGCCCGCGACCTCGCGGCCGCCGCGCACCCCTCGTGGCGGGTCCTGAACGGGATGACGGGCGCCGTCGGGCTGGAGCCCGCCCTCGCCGCCCTCGGCGCGGGCGCCACCCTGGCGCTGGCCAACAAGGAGTCCCTCGTGGTCGGCGGCGACCTGGTCCGCCAGGTACAGCAGCGTCCGGGCCAGGTGGTCCCCGTGGACTCCGAGCACTCCGCGCTCGCCCAGGCGCTGCGTTCCGGCCGGCACAACCGCGGCATGTGCGCCGCCGAGGTGGACGGCACGAGCGAGGTGCGCCGGCTCGTCCTCACCGCCTCCGGCGGGCCGTTCCGCGGCCGCACGCGGGCCGACCTCACGGCGGTGACGGCGGAGCAGGCCCTCCGACACCCCACGTGGTCCATGGGGCCGGTGGTGACGATCAACTCCTCGACCCTCGTCAACAAGGGCCTCGAACTCATCGAGGCCCACCTCCTGTTCGACGTGGACCCCGACGACATCGTCGTGACCGTCCACCCCCAGTCGATCGTCCACTCCATGGTGGAGTTCGTGGACGGCTCCACCATCGCGCAGGCTTCTCCCCCTGACATGCGGTTGCCCATCGCGCTCGGCCTCACGTGGCCCGACCGCCGCTACCCCGTCCCGACGCTCGACTTCACCACCCCCATGGCGTGGACGTTCGAACCGGTCGACGACGACACGTTCCCCGCCATCACCCTCGCGCGCGCCGCCGTCGCCGCCTCCGCCACCCACCCGGCGGTCCTGAACGCCGCCAACGAGGAGGCGGTGGACGCGTTCCTCGCCGGCCACCTCGCGTACCTCGACATCGTCGGCGTCGTCGAGGAGGTCCTCGCGGCCCACGACGGAACACCACGGGGCCGGGCCACGTTGGACTCGGTGAACGCCGCGCAGCACTGGGCCCGCGACGTGGCGGGGCGGGCCATCCGGCGCCGCACCAGCTAGGAGAGCACGTGGACTTCGCCCTCGGCGTCATCATCTTCATCCTCGGGCTGCTGGTCTCGATCGCGCTGCACGAGGTCGGCCACCTCGTGCCCGCCAAGCGGTTCGGCGTGAAGGTCCCCGAGTACTTCGTCGGCTTCGGCCGCACCCTCTGGTCCACCACGCGGGGGGAGACCGAGTACGGCATCAAGGCCCTCCCGCTCGGCGGCTACGTGCGGCTCGCCGGGATGTACCCCCCCGCTCGCCGGACCGACGGGCGGAACACCCTCGTGGAGGAGGCGCGTGCCGAGGCCCGGGCCGATCTGCGCCCGGGGGAGGAGCACCGGGCCTTCTCGGCCCTCAGCGTGCCCCGCAAGATCGTCGTGATGCTCGGGGGGCCGCTGATGAACCTCGCCATCGCCGCCGTCCTGCTCACGGTCATGATCTCCGGGATCGGCAGCGTTCCCGCGTACACCACCACGATCGCCACCGTGCAGGAGTGCCTCCCGGCCGAGACGGCCGCGGCGTGCGACGCCCCGCCCGCGGCGGTCGCCGGCTTCCGCCCGGGGGACACCGTGGTCTCGTGGGGCGGGGTCCCCGTCGCGACGTGGGCCGACGTGACCACACTCATCCGCGACGGCGGGACGGCCGCCACCGACGTCGTCGTGCGGCGGGACGGCGCGGAGGTCACCCTCTCCGTCGCCCCGGCCGAGGTGGAGCGGCCGGTGTACGACGACGGTGGCGCCCCCGTGCTCTCGGACGGCGAGCCNNGAGCCGGTGACGGAGCTCGTGCCCTACGTGGGCATCGGGCCACGCACCGTGCTCGAGCCGCAGCCGCTGTCCACCGTGCCCCCGGCGTTCTGGGACATCACCGTGCAGACGGTGAGCCTCATCCCGCAGCTCCCGGTGCTGCTGTGGGACGTCGTCGAGTCGCTCGTGACGGGTGAGGAGAGGACGGGCGGCGTGCTGGGCCCGGTCGGTGTCGGGCGGGCCGCCGGCGAGATCGCCTCCGCCTCCTCGGCCTCCTACGGGCTGGAGGCCCGGGTGTTCGACATGTTGGGCCTGCTCGTCTCGCTGAACGTCGCGCTCTTCGCCTTCAACCTGATCCCGCTGCCCCCGCTCGACGGCGGGCACGTCGCGGGCGCGGCGGTGGAGGGGACGCGGCGCACCCTCGCACGGGTGGCGGGACGTGCGGATCCCGGACCGGTCGACATGGCCCGGGTGCTGCCCCTCACCTACGTGGTCGTGACGCTGCTCATCGGGATGGGCGTCCTCCTCGCGTTCGCCGACATCGTCCGTCCCGTGACGTTCTGACCCAGGAGGTAAGTTGGACCCCGTGAACACGCCCATCAGCCTTGGCATCCCCAGCGTCAAGGAGGAGCCCCCCGTGCTGGCTCCCCGCCGTCCGACCCGCCGAATCCGGGTGGGGAGCGTCGAGGTCGGGGGAGGCGCCCCGATCTCCGTCCAGTCGATGACGACGACGAAGACCCACGACATCAACGCCACCCTCCAGCAGATCGCGGAGCTCACCGCCTCGGGCTGCGACATCGTCCGGGTCGCCTGTCCCACCGACAAGGACGCCGAGGCGCTGCCGATCATCGCGATGAAGTCCCAGATCCCCGTGATCGCGGACATCCACTTCCAGCCCCGCTACGTGTTCGCCGCCATCGAGGCCGGTTGCGGCGCCGTCCGCGTCAACCCCGGCAACATCAAGAAGTTCGACGACCAGGTCAAGGAGATCGCCCAGGCGGCGAAGGACCACGGCACCTCGATCCGGATCGGCGTCAACGCCGGCTCCCTCGACCCGCGGCTCCTCGCGAAGTACGGGAAGGCGACCCCGGAGGCGCTCGTCGAGTCGGCCGTGTGGGAGGCCTCCCTCTTCGAGGAGCACGACTTCCACGACTTCAAGATCTCCGTGAAGCACAACGACCCGGTCATCATGGTGCGGGCCTACGAGATGCTCTCCGAACGGGGGGACTGGCCTCTGCACCTCGGGGTCACCGAGGCCGGCCCGGCGTTCCAGGGCACGATCAAGTCCGCGGTCGCGTTCGGGGCGCTGCTCTCCAAGGGCATCGGGGACACCATCCGGGTCTCGCTCTCGGCCCCGCCCGTGGAGGAGGTCAAGGTCGGCAACCAGATCCTGGAGTCGCTGAACCTGAAGCCGCGCAAGCTGGAGATCGTCTCCTGCCCGTCCTGCGGCCGCGCCCAGGTGGACGTGTACGAACTCGCCGACGCGGTGACCGCCGGCCTCGAGGGCCTCACCGTCCCGCTCCGCGTGGCCGTCATGGGTTGCGTCGTGAACGGGCCCGGCGAGGCGCGTGAGGCGGACCTCGGCGTCGCCTCCGGCAACGGCAAGGGGCAGATCTTCGTGAAGGGCGAGGTGATCCGCACCGTCCCGGAGGACCAGATCGTGGAGACGCTCATCGCCGAGGCGAACCGCATCGCGGCGGAGATGGAGGCCGCGGAGGCCGGTGGCGCCCCCACGGTGACCGTGGGCTGAGTGCGCGGCCCCTGGTCGCGCTCCGGCACCCGCGTCCGGCAGCTCACCCCCTCCGACCGGGAGGCCGCCCTGCGGATCCTCCGGCGCCAGCCCGTCACGTCGATCCTGGCAGCCGTCCACCTCGGCCAGACCACGGCGTTCGACGGCTCCCACATGCTCGGGGTGGAGGAGGCCGGTGACCTCACCGCGGTGTGCTGGGCCGGCGCCAACACGGTCCCCGTGGGCGAGCTCGCCGCGATGGACCCGCTCGCCGCCCACCTGCGCCGCCGTGGCCGCCGGTGCTCCTCCATTGTCGGGAACTCGGTGCTGGTGGACGCCCTGTGGCAGGGCCTGAGCGACTCCTGGACCCGGCCACGCGAGATCAGGGCGGTCCAGCCCGCCCTCCTCATCGACGGCCCGCCCTCCCCGGTCGCGGACCCGCGGGTCCGCCGGGCCCGTCCGGACGACTTCGACGCCCTGTTCCCGGCTGCCGTCGCGATGTTCACCGAGGAGGTGGGCTACGACCCGACCCGCTCCGGCAGCGGGTACGCCCAGTACGTCCGTTCCCTCGTCTCCTCCGCCCGCTCCTGGGTGGTCACGGTCGACGGGGCCGTCGTCTTCAAGGCGGACATCGGTGCCCTGTGGGAGGGCATCGCGCAGGTGCAGGGCGTGTGGGTGCACCCCGCCTGGCGGGGACGCGGCCTCGGGACCGCGGCGATGGCCGGCGTGGTGGAGCAGATCCGGGCGGACACCGCATCGGCGGTGTCCCTGTACGTCAACGACTACAACACCTCCGCGCGGCGCGTGTACGAGAAGGTGGGTTTCCGCCCGGCCGGGACGTACGCGACGATCCTCTTCTGAGGACCTCCGGGTGCGGGAGGGTACCCTTGGGCACGTGCCAATGACGATGTCCTCCCTGTTCGTGCGCACCCTGCGCGAAGATCCCGTCGACGCCGAGATCGCGAGCCACCGGCTCCTCGTCCGCGCCGGCTACATCCGGCGGGCCGCCCCCGGGATCTACACCTGGCTCCCGCTCGGGCTGAAGGTGCTCGCGAAGATCGAACGCGTGATCCGTGAGGAGATGGACGCGATCGGTGGCCAGGAGGTGCACTTCCCGGCGCTTCTGCCGCGCGAGCCCTACGAGCAGACCGGACGCTGGCACGACTACGGCCCCAACCTCTTCCGGCTGCGCGACCGGCGCGCCAACGACTATCTCCTGGCGCCCACCCACGAGGAGATGTTCACGCTCCTGGTGAAGGACCTGTACTCCTCGTACAAGGACCTGCCCCTCACGCTCTACCAGATCCAGACGAAGTACCGTGACGAGGCGCGGCCGCGCGCCGGCCTCATCCGCGGCCGCGAGTTCATCATGAAGGACTCCTACTCCTTCGACGTCGACGACGCCGGCCTCGCCGCCTCGTACGACGCCCACCGGGCCGCCTACGAGCGCATCTTCGCCCGGCTCGGTCTCGACTTCGTCATCTGCTCCGCGACCTCGGGCGCGATGGGCGGCTCCCGGTCCGAGGAGTTCCTCTTCCCGACGCCGGTCGGGGAGGACACCTACGCCCGCTCCGCCGGCGGGTACGCCGCGAACGTCGAGGCCGTCACCACGGTGCCACCGGAGCCGCAGGACTGGAGAGACCACCAGCCGTCGCGCCTGCTCGAGACCCCGGGCGCCACCACGATCGAGTCCCTCGTCACCTTCGCGAACCTGCACTATCCCCGCGAGGACCGTGCGTGGGTGGCGGCCGACACCCTCAAGGCCGTGTTCGTGACGCTGAGCCACCCCGACGGTGGCCGCGAGGTCATCGTCCTCGGCCTCCCCGGGGACCGGGAGGTGGACATGAAGCGCCTCCAGGCGGCGTTCGAGCCCGCCGAGGTGGCGCCGGCCACGGCGGAGGACCTCGCGCGGCACCCGGAGATCGTCCCCGGGTACAGCGGCCCGGAGGCGGTCGGTCCCAACGGTGCCCCACGCGCCGAGGACGGGACTGGCGGCGCCCCCCGCCTGTACCTCGACCCGCGGGTGGTCGACGGCACCTCGTGGATCGCCGGTGGCAACGCCCCGGACATGCACGTCTTCGGCCTCGTTGCCGGCCGCGACTTCACCGCGGACGGGTACGTGGAGGCCGCGGAGGTCCGCGCGGGCGACCCGGCCCCGGACGGGTCCGGTCCGCTCGAGATCGCGCGCGGCATCGAGATCGGGCACATCTTCCAGCTCGGCCGCAAGTACGCCGACGCCCTCGGGCTCACCGTCCTCGACCAGAGCGGCAGGGCGACGACCGTCACCATGGGGTCCTACGGCATCGGGGTCTCCCGCGCGCTGGCCGCGATCGCCGAGGCCAATCACGACGAGTACGGCCTCACCTGGCCGATCCAGCTCGCCCCGGCCCACGTGCACATCGTGGCCACCGGCAAGGACGAGGAGGTGTTCACCGCCGCCGCCGCCCTCGCGGAGTCCCTCGAGGCCGAGGGAGTGGAGGTGCTCCTGGACGACAGGCCGCGCGTGAGCGCGGGCGTGAAGTTCGCGGACGCCGAACTCCTGGGCGTGCCGATGATCGTCGTCGTCGGCCGCGGCCTCGCCGACGGAGTCGTGGAGGTGCGCGACCGGCGCAGCGGGCAGCGCCAGCAGGTGGCCGTGGCCGGTGCGGCCGCCCACCTCGCCGGCGCCGTGCGCGCGGCCCTGGGCTAGGGGACCGGCCGGAGGCCGGGCAGCGGACCCAGGTCCTCC
>DBPQ01000002.1 GCA_002304945.1 Actinomycetales bacterium UBA1416
CCCCCGAGCCGACCCCCACCCCGACCCCCGACCCGGGAGCGACACCCGTGCCCACCCCGGCCACGCCGTCGCCCGCCTCAGAGGCGAGTCCCTGATGGCGACCGTCACCCACGAACGGGTCCGGACGGGGCGGCTCTCCGAGGTGTTCCTCCTGGTGATCGCGGTGCTCATCGGCATCTACGCCTACGTCCAGGTTGGCCTGGCGATGACCGGGGTGGTGCCCGCCAACCTCGCGATGCACGCCGGCGCCTTCGCAGGTCTCGCAGTGGTGGTCCATCTCCTCATGCGATGGAAGGCCCCCTACGCGGATCCGGTGATCCTGCCCTCGGCGGTCGCGCTCACGGGCATCGGGCTGGCCATGATCTACCGCCTCGACCTCACCTACACGGAGCTGGGGCGCCCCTCCGGGTTCGCACCGCGGCAGATGCTCTGGACCGTGGTCGGGATGGGGGCGGCCACCGCCATCCTCTTCTTCTTCCGGGACCACCGGGTACTGCGGCGCTACACCTACGTCTCCCTGGTCGCGGGCCTCGCCCTCCTGCTGCTGCCGCTGATGCCCGGCCTGGGCAGGACGATCAACGGCTCGCGCATCTGGATCGGCCTCGGCCCCATGACGTTCCAGCCGGGCGAGATCGCGAAGATCGCGCTGGCGATCTTCTTCGCCGGGTACCTCGTGAGCGCCCGGGACAACCTCGCCCTCGCGGGTCCGAAGGTCCTCGGCCTCCACCTGCCACGGCTGCGCGACCTCGGCCCGATCGTGCTGGCCTGGGCGGTCGCGATCCTCGTCCTCGTGGCCCAGCGGGACCTGGGCACCTCCCTGCTGTTCTTCGGCTTCTTCGTGGCGATGCTCTACGTGGCCACCGAGCGGATCTCCTGGGTGGTGATCGGCCTGCTGCTGTTCGGCGGCGGGTCCGCCCTGGCGGCGAACGTCTTCCCGCACGTGATGGCCCGCGTCGAGGTCTGGCTCCACGCCCTGGACCCGGACATCTACAACCGCAACCCCGGGGGCTCCGGCCAACTGGTCCAGGGCCTGTTCGGAATGGCGTCCGGCGGCCTCACCGGCACCGGGTGGGGCGAGGGCTTCCCCCACCTCGTCCCGTACGCGAACTCGGACTTCATCTGGGCGTCCCTCGGTGAGGAACTCGGCCTGACGGGACTCCTCGCGATCCTCGCCATCTACCTGATCCTCACCCAGCGGGGCATCCGCACCGGCATCGGGGTGCGGGACGGTTTCGGGAAGCTGCTCTGCGCCGGGCTGTCCTTCGTCATCGCCTTCCAGGTGTTCGTGGTGATCGGCGGGATCACCCGCGTCATCCCTCTCACCGGACTCACCATGCCGTTCATGGCCTACGGCGGGTCCTCCCTGCTCTCCAACTGGATCATCGTCGGCCTCCTCCTGCGCATCTCGAACGAGGCGCGCGAGCCCGCCGGACTGGCCGGACCGTTCGCCGGGGTCCTCGACGCGGTCCCCTCCCCGGAGACCGGGGAGTCCGTCCCCGTCTCCCCCGCCCGTGGGGACGACAACCCCACCGAGGTGGTGGACCTGCGATGAACCTCCCCCTGCGCCGCCTCGGCACCGTGATCGGCGTCATGCTGATCGCGCTGATGATCTCGACGACGACGATCCAGTTCTTCCAGGCGTCCTCCCTCAACACGGACGCACGCAACGTCCGGACGATCTACCGCGAGTTCGGCCGCGACAGGGGCCCGATCATCGTGGGTGACCAGTCCGTCGCATGGTCGGAGCCCATCGACGACGTCTACGCCTTCCAGCGCATCTACGACCCGGGTGCGCGCTACGCCCATGTCACCGGCTACTTCGCCACCGCGTTCAACGCGTCCACCGGCATCGAGCGCTGGTCCAACGACGTCCTCGGCGGCACGGCGGACTCGCTCCTCCTCTCCCGGATCCAGGACCTGTTCACCGGCCGGCAACCGCAGGGCGGGTCCGTCGAGCTCACCCTCGACCCCGAGCTCCAGCAGGTGGCCGCGGACGCGCTCGCGGGCCAGCGCGGCGCCGTCGTCGCCCTCGACCCGTCCACCGGCGCCATCCTCGCGCTCCACTCCTCCCCGAGCTTCGACCCGAACGCGCTGGCCACCCACGACCGCGAGGCGGCCACCGACGCGTGGGAGGCCCTCCTCGCCGACCCCGAGAAGCCGCTGGAGAACCGGGCGACCGGCACGATCCTGTACCCGCCCGGCTCGACGTTCAAGGTGCTCGTCACGGCCGCGTGGCTCGAACTGGACCCCACCCGGGACGCCACCAGCACGGTTCCCACGCCCGCCGAGCTGCAACTCCCCCAGTCCACCTCGATCATCCGGAACCCCGGGCAGACGAGTTGCGGCGGGGCGGACACCGGCGAACTGGTGTACGCCTTCAAAGAGTCCTGCAACACCACCTTCGCCCAGTTGGCGATGGACCTCGGGGAACAGCAGCTCGCAGCCATCACGGAGGACTTCGGGTTCGGCACCGGCCTGAACATCCCCCTGAACGTGAACCCGTCGATCTACCCGGACACCGCCTCGGACGCCGAGGTGGCCCTCACGGGAATCGGGCAGTTCGACGTCCGGGTCTCGGCCCTCCAGATGGCGATGGTGGCAGCCGCTGTCGCCAACGACGGCACCCTGATGCGCCCCCACCTGGTCGCCACGGAACGCGACGCGGACCTCGCCGTCATCAACCGCACCGCGCCGGAGGTGTTCTCCGAGCCCATCAGCGCCGAGACGGCCCACGAACTCACCACCCTCATGACCGCCGTCGTCGAGTCCGGGACCGGGACGCCCGCCGCCGTGCCGGGCGTCACGGTGGCCGGGAAGACCGGCACGGCGGAGACCGGCAACGAGCAGGACCAGCACGCGTGGATGATCGCGTTCGCCCCCGCGGAGGACCCGCAGGTCGCCGTCGCCGTGCTCCTCGAGAACGGGGGCCGGGACGGCTCCGCCGCCTACGGCGGCTCGAGCGCCGGCCCGATCGTCCGCCGACTCGTCGAGGCGGCGGTGCGATGACGACCCACCACCCCGGCGACGTCGTCGGCGACCACGTCCTCCTCTCCCCCGTCCACGTGGGCGGCATGGGTGAGGTGTGGCACGCCGCCGGGCGGGGGGACCGGCAGGAGGTGGCCGTCAAGTTCCTCGGCGAGGCACTCGGGGAGAACGGCGTGGCGCGCGAGAGACTGGCGCGGGAGGCCCGCAACCTCGCGGCCGTGGAGTCGCGGCACGTCGCCCGGATGATCGCGCTCGGGCCGGACCACCTCGTGCTCGAGTGGATCGAGGGCGAGTCCCTGGCGGAGGCGCTCCTGCACCGGTCCACCCTGCCACCGGCAGAGGTGGCGCGCCTCGTCGGCGAGTGCGCCGACGGGCTCGCCGCCGCCCACCTCGCCGGTGTGGTGCACCGGGACGTGAAGCCCTCGAACATCGTGCTGTCCGAGCGCGGCGCGGTCCTGGCCGACTTCGGGATCTCCCAGGGCCTCGGGGACGACCGCCTGACGGACCCGGGCCGTGTCATGGGGACCGCCGAGTACCTCGCCCCCGAACGGATCCGGGGCGCTGCCGCCTCCCCGCCGGCGGACGTCTATGCGCTGGGCGCCTGCGCCTTCGAGGCCCTCGCCGGGCGCCCGCCCTTCCGGGCGGAGACCCCGCTCCGGACGGCGATCGCCCATGTGGAGGAGCCGGTGCCCTCCCTTCCCGACGGCGTCCCCGCCTTCCTGCGCGACCTCGTCACCGCCATGCTCGCGAAGGACCCCGCGGCGCGCCCGAGCGCGCTGCGTGCGGGGGCCGCCGCCCGCGAGCTGCTCGACCCGAACACGGCCCCGGACGGGCCGGATACGCTGGGACGGGAATCGTCGCGTTCCCAGCATTCTTCCGAGGAGGACCAGTGGTAGACAACATCCCGCGCGTGCTGGCGGGGCGCTACGAGGTCGGGGAGCTGATCGGACGCGGCGGCATGGCCGAGGTCCACATCGGCTACGACTCCCGGCTCTCCCGTACCGTCGCCATCAAGCTGCTGCGCGCCGACCTCGCGGAGGACCCGACCTTCCACGCGCGCTTCCGCCGCGAGGCCCAGTCGGCGGCGGCCCTCAACCACCCCGCGATCGTCGCCGTGTACGACACCGGCGAGGAGACCGTGGCCGACGCCGTGGGCAAGCAGTCCACCCTGCCCTTCATCGTCATGGAGTACGTCGAGGGCCACACGGTGCGGGAGTTGCTGAAGGACGGCGCCGCCGTGCCGATCGACGAGGCGCTCGAGATCGTCGTCGGCATCCTGGGCGCGCTCGAGTACGCGCACAACGAGGGCATCGTCCACCGGGACATCAAGCCCGGGAACGTGATGCTCACCCCCACCGGCCAGGTGAAGGTCATGGACTTCGGCATCGCCCGCGCCATGTCCGATCAGCAGGCCACCATGACGCAGACCAACTCCGTGGTCGGCACCGCGCAGTACCTCTCGCCGGAGCAGGCGCGGGGCGAGGTGGTGGACCACCGCTCCGACCTGTACTCCACCGGCTGCGTGCTGTTCGAGTTGCTGACGGGCCGCCCCCCGTTCAGCGGCGACTCCGCGGTCTCGGTGGCGTACCAGCACGTGCGCGAGGTTCCCCCCGTGCCCTCCACGATCGCCGGGGACATCCCCGACACGCTCGACCGCGTGGTGATGAAGTCCCTGGCGAAGGAGCGGGACGAACGCTACCCCGACGCCGGCCACATGCGGTCCGACCTCCTCGCCGTCCTGCACGGCGGCCGGGTGGACGCCCCGGCCCCGACGGCGTGGCTCCCCGTCGGCGGCCTCGGTGCCGCCACCGCGGCGACGACGGCCCTGAGCGCCACCAGTCCCGACCCCGCCGCACGCGTCCCCCGATCCACCTCGACCATCACCGCGGCCCGCCCGCTCTCCGACGACACGGAGCGCGGCTCGCGCTGGTGGGTGTGGCTGCTCGCCCTCCTCGGGATCGGGGCCGCCGTCGGGATCGCGTGGATGCTGCTCAACGGGGAGGACGACCCGACAATCGAGCCGGCGGTGGTGCCGAACGTCGTCGGGATGACGCAGGCCGACGCTCGCGAGGCGATCGAGGCCGAGGGCCTCCGGTTCAACTTCGCCGGCGAGGAGCCCAACGAGGAGTACGAGGCAGGGGAGGCGATCCGTTCCAACCCCGCCGCCGACGCGGAGGTGGAGCCCGACTCCACCGTGAACGTGACGTTCTCCACCGGCGCCGCGGAGTTCGGGATCCCGGAGGTCGAGGGCCTCACCCAGGACCGCGCACGCCAGCTCCTGGAGGACGCGGACCTCACCATCTCCCGGGTCGAGCCGGAGGACGCCGCGGGTGTCGAGCGGGACCGGGCCCTGCGCACCGATCCCGCCGCCGGCGAGCCGGCACTGCCCGGCGATTCGGTGATCCTGTACGTGGCCAGCGGGCGGGTGGTGGTGGAGAGCGTCGTCGGGATGTCCGAGGCGGCCGCTCTCGAGTACCTCCAGAACGAGCTGGAGCTGACGGTGCGCACCTCCTCGCAGCCGTCCAACGACCAGGACGCCGGGAACGTGGTGAGCATGGATCCCGGCCCGGGCACGGTGGACGTCGGCTCCACGATCAGCATCGTCATCTCCGAGGGCCCGCTGCCCGAGCCCGAGCCCGAGCCGACTCAGGACCCCACCGCGAACCCGAACCAGCCCACGGACGTCCCGACCGGGCCGGGGGACAACAACGGGAACCCGTGATCAGTCGGTGACGCGCGGGGCGAGGCCCTCGGCACGGCCGGGGGCCTCGTCGTCGCCGCAGAGGGCGAGCCAGTTCGCCAGCATGCGGTGGCCGCCCTCGGTGAGCACGGACTCCGGGTGGAACTGCACGGCGTGGAGCGGCAGGTCCCGGTGGTGGAGGCCCATGACGAGGCCGCCGACGTACGCGTTCGGGACGAGCTCGTCGGAGAACGAGCCCGGCTCCACGGCGAGGGAGTGGTAGCGGGTGGCCCGCAGTGGCGAGGGTAGGCCGGCGAACACCCCGGTGCCGTCGTGCTCCACCATCGAGGTCTTGCCGTGCATGAGTTCCGGGGCATGGGTGACCAGGCCCCCGAACACCTCGCCCAGCGCCTGGTGGCCGAGGCACACGCCCAGCATCGGCAGGCGCCGCTCCGCGCACTTCTCGATCACCTCGATGGAGGCCCCCGCCTCCTTGGGCGTGCCCGGGCCGGGCGAGACGAGGACGCCGTCGAACCCCTCCAGGGAGGCGGGAACGGCGTCGTTGCGCACCACCACGGTCTCGGCCCCGAGTTGCTGGAGGTAACCGACGATCGTGTAGACGAAGGAGTCGTAGTTGTCGACGACGAGGATCCGGCGGGGGCGGTCAGCCAACCTCGGCACCCCCCGCGTAGAACGGCATGTACGGCGCGATCACCGGGAACACCCACTCGAAGAGCACGAGCACCACACCGCCCACCAGCAGGAGGGCGAGCAGGAGCCGGAGCCACACGGGCCCGGGGAGGAGACGCCAGATCGCCGCGTACATCAGGCGGCCCCCAGTTCGGCGGGCACCCCGGCGTCGCGGGGTGCCCAGTAGTCGAGCGTGCTGTACACGATGTAGCGCTCCCTCGTGGAGAACAGGGGGTGACAGGTGGTCAGGGTCATCGCCGCCTCCGTCGGTTCCGCACCGGGTTCCGCCGGATTCGGGCCGATCACCTCGACGGCGGTGGGCAGCACGATCTCCGCCCCCGTGACGCGGTAGACGTACCAGGCGTCCGTGGTCTCCACCACCAGGGGATCCCCGACCTCGAGGCGGTCGACCTGCCGGAAGGGGGCGCCCCAGGACTGGCGGTGGGCGGCGAGGGCGAAATTCCCAACCTGGCCGATGTTGCCGGTCCCCGGGTAGTGGCCCGCGAAGCCCTTGTTCAGCACCCGCGGGAGGGAGATCCCCTCGGCGATCGGGACGCGCTCGGCGTCGCCCCACCGGGGGACGTGCAGCACGGCGAAGGCCGTCGGCGGGATCCCCTGGGCGGTGAGGTCCTCGGGGATCTCGGGTGCGGGGGCACCGGCCTTCTGCTTGTCGGCATCGGCGAGCGCGTCGGTCACGGGGGGCAGGCCGTCGTCGAAGTCGTCGAGTTCGGCACCGATGACGCTGCCCGCCTGGAGATCGGTCCACCACACCTGCCACACGACGAAGAGCCCGATGACGATCCCCGCTGTGATCAGCAGTTCACCGAGCACGCCGACCACCCGGCCGGCCACGCTCGGGCGCCTCCGCTCGGTCATGCCTCCTCCTCCGCCACCCGGGCGTGGTTGAGGGTGAGCGATCCCCCGAAGGGAGGCATGACGACCGAGTCCAGCACGGTCACGCTCCAGCCGAGGCGCACCGCCTCGACGTACTGGCGGTAGACCGCCACCTCCGGAGAGGAGTCGAGGGAGGCCTGCAACTGCTCCGGATCCCCGATGACCTCGATCACGTAGGGCGGAGAGTACTGCCGGCCGTGGAGCAACAGCACGTTGCCCACGCAGCGCACCGAGGAGGTGGCCGACAGCCGCTCCCCCTGCACGGTCATCGCCTCCGCCCCGCCGGCCCAGAGTGCGTTCATGACGGCCTCCAGGTCCTGCTGGTGCACCACCAGGTCGTTCACGTTGTACCCCTCCACCTCGACGGCGGGGGCGTCCCAGAGCTCGACCCGCAGGCCGGGCCCCTCGAGGGCGGTGCCGGCGGCCGCCAGCAGCACGTCGTCGGACGACGTGGGGAGCCGCGTGTCGACCGCCTCGACGAGGGCGTCCCGTTCGGCCCGCAGTTCGGCGACGTCGGCCTCCAGTGCGGCGAGGCGGTCGCGCTCGATCCGGATCAGGTCCGCGACGTCCTGGGGGGTCTCGCGGGTGGCATCGCTGAAGAGTCGCGCCGAGGTGGCGAAGAGCACTCCGGCCAGCACGGCGACCACGACGAGCGCCACCGAGGACGAGCGGGGGTGCCACCACTCCGGTCTGCGCCTGGCTGGCATCACGCACCTCCTCCGGAGCAACACTAAGCTAAGGGGAGCAAGCGGTGCGAGCGCCAGTGTGGCGCGTGGAGGAGAGACGATGCCCGAGTCGCGGAAGCGCAAGAAGAAGACCACGCCGACCCCTCACGCGACCACGCAGTCGGCGCCGACCCCGAGCCCGAAGTGGTGGGCCCCCACGATGAGCACCCTCATGGTGGTGGGCCTCGTCTGGGTGGTGGCCACCTACCTGTTCCGGGGGGAGTTCCCCATCCCCGGGATCGGGAACTGGAACCTCGGCATCGGCTTCGGCCTGATCATGGCCGGGTTCCTCATGACCATGCGCTGGCGCTGACCGCGCCTGAATCACACCGGTGTTGTTCACAGCTGTGGGTAACCCTGGGGATAACCACAGCGCTGTAACCCACGTCACGCGCACGTGACCTTCACCAAAAGTTCACAAGGTGCCGGACGCCGGTCAGATTCCGGCGTAGCGGAGTGCGGCGGCGGCCACGAGGAGGAGGCCCATCCCCACGGTGACGGCGACCGCCACCGCGGGCCGCGAGCGGCCCCGCGGGCTAAACAGGTAGGCGGCGGCCAGGGCCGCGCCCACGAGCAGCCCCCCGAGGTGGGCCTGCCACGAGACGTTCGCGATCACGAAGCCCAGCGCGAAGTTGATGGCGATGAGGACGGCGATCTGGGTGTGGTTCTGCCGGATGCGCCGCAGCGTGAGGCCGAGCGCCGCGAACAGGCCGAACACGGCCCCGGACGCGCCCACCGTCCCCACGTTCCACATCGGACCCGCGGGCGAGCTGAACAGCAGCACCGCCACGGAGCCACCGAACGCCGCGAGCAGGTACAGGGAGAGGAAGCGCCACCGCCCCATGACCCGTTCCAGGGTGGGCCCCACCAGGTACAGGGCGTACATGTTGAACGCGAGGTGCATGATGCCGCCGTGCAGGAACGTGGTGGTGAGGAACCGCCACGGCTCGATCCACCCGATGGACGGCGCGAAGATGAACTGGTTGGTGAAGCCGGGCACGAGCATCTGCGCGGCGTAGGCCACCACGCTCAGTCCGATGAGCACCTGGGTGAGCACGGGCCGGCCGTCGGAGAGCCGCGCGCCGGCGACCGTCGTCGCCGTCCGGGTCCTGCGGGCGGACTCGGCGACGCAGTCGACGCACTGGATGCCCACCGGGGCGGGCCGCTGGCACGCCGGGCACACCGGCCTGCCACACCGCTGGCACCGGACGTACGAGACGACGTCCGGGTGGCGGGGGCAGACCGGCGGGCTCTCGGCGGACGGCTCACCCCAGGACATGGGGCTACTCGACGACGGTCACCGAGTTGATGACCACGTCCTCCACCGGGCGGTCGTTCCGGCCCGTCGGCGTGGCGGCGATCGCGTCGACGACAGCCCGGGAGGCGTCGTCGACGACCTCGCCGAAGATCGTGTGGTTGCCCTGCAGCCAGGTCGTGGCACCCACCGTGATGAAGAACTGGGAGCCGTTCGTGCCGTGGCCACCGCGCTTGCCGGCGTTGGCCATGGCGAGCTTGTAGGGGGCACGGAAGTCGAGCTCGGGGTGGATCTCGTCGTCGAAGGTGTAGCCGGGCCCGCCGGTGCCGGTGCCCAGCGGGTCCCCGCCCTGGATCATGAAGCCGGGGATGACGCGGTGGAAGATCACGCCGTCGTACAGCGGGGCGGTGGTCGGCTGGCGGGTCGCCGGATCCACCCACTCGCGGGCGCCGGTGGCGAGTTCCACGAAGTTGGCCACCGTCTTCGGGGCGTGGTTGGGGAACAGTTCGACCGTGATGTCACCGGCCGTGGTGTGCAGGGTTGCCTTCATGGCTCCAAGTCTGTCATGGGGTCCCGCCGGGTCGCGCGCCCGGCCTCCGCACAGCCCGCGGGATTCGCTCTCAGCGCATTCGCCACACTCGGTGACGGCTCCTTGGGCGAAGCGGGTCAACAAGGGGCAAAATGGTGAGCAGCAGTCACATGCCCATCCATGTGATCCATCAACCACAAGGAGAACGAGATGGCCAAGCGAAAGGACATCGACCTGGAGAAGGTCCGCCAGCAGGCGACTGAGCTTTCCCACGTCATCACCGAACAGGCGCACTCCCTGGGCGACAAGGCGGCATTCATCGCGCACGAGGCCACTGACTGGGCAAGCCCCAGGGTGGACTCCGCGAAGCACTGGGTGGAGCCGAAGCTGCACGAGGCCGCCGAGTGGGCCGAGCCCCGCCTCGGCGCCGCCAAGGGCACGGCGGCCGCCGCCACGGGCACAGCGGTGGAGAAGCTCGAGCAGGCCTGGCGCGAGTCCGTGAAGGTCGCCGCCCCCAAGGTCGAGGAGGTCACCGAGAAGGCCAGGCCCGTCATCGACTCGGCGTACGAGAAGGTCGTCGACGACTACCTTCCCCGCATCCAGAAGGCGATGCACGACGCGGCGGCCGCCGCCGGCGCCGAGGGCACCCTCGTGGAGAAGGCGAGCAGCGCGGGTACCGCCGTCGAGAAGGCACTGACCACTCCGCCGCAGAAGTCCCACAAGGGTGCGAAGACCCTCGGCTGGATCCTGGTCGGCTCCGTGGCCGCCGGTGCGGGCTACCTGCTGTGGCGCCGCACCCAGCCGGTCGAGGACCCGTGGGCGGAGGAGTACTGGCAGGACGTCGACGCCGCCGGGACCACGCCTGCCCCTGCCGCCTCCCTGAGCGAGAAGGCGAGCGAGGCCGCCCACAAGGCGTCCGACGTCGCCAAGGACGCCGCGGGCAAGGCGGCCGGTGCTGCCAAGGAGGCCGCCGACAAGGTGAAGCACGTCGTCGAGGACGCCTCGCACAAGATCGAGGAGGTGGCCCACAAGAAGGAGGGCGCCGCCTCGGGTGCGGTCGCAGCGGGCGCCGCCGAGGCCGAGGAGGTGGCCGAGGAGGCCGCCGACCGCACCGAGGACGTCGCGGACGACCTGTCGGACGCCGCCGCCGAGGCCGCCGAGGAGGCGGAGGAGGCCGCGGAGGACGCGGCCGAGGAGTTCAGGGGCCGGGCCGACTGACCCGATCCACCCGTGGAGGGGCCTCGCACCGGTCGTCACCGGGCGGGGCCCCTTCCCGTTCCGTTCCGCTCCCCTGAACTCCCGCTATCCCCTGAACTCCCGCTATCCCGTGAACTCCCGCAGGTTCACGAAGCCGTAGCCCCGTTCCCGCAACCCGGCGATGATGCAGGGCAACGCGTCCGCGTCCAGGGTGGTGCCGTCCGTCGGGTGGGCGCCGACGTGCATGAGCACGATCTGGCCGGACCTCGCGGTGTCGAGCACCCGATCGCAGACGATCGCCGCGGTGATCCCACCCTCCGTCCCCTTCCACCCCAGCGTGTCCACCGTCCACCGGAACGGGACGTAGCCCTCGCCGTTCACCACCGCGATGTCGAGGGGGGTGCGGTCACCGTAGGGGAAGCGGAACAGTGGCCTCGTCGTGTGGCCCGTGAGAGGGCTGACGGAGGCCTCCGCCGCCGCGAGCTCCGCGCGGATCACCACGTTCGTGGAGGTGGAGAAGTACGGGTGGGTGTCCGAGTGGTTGCCCACCGGGTGGCCCGCCGCGGCCATCGCCCGCACCGAGTCCGGGTAGGCCCGCGCGAACTGGCCGGTCACGAAGAAGGTCGCGGGGACCCCGGCGCTGCGCAGCGTGGCCAGGATCGAGGCGACCGCGGTGTTCGACGCCCCACCGTCGAAGGTCAGGGCGGCCACCTTCCGCGACGTGGGGAGGACCTCCCAGTCCACGCCCTCCCAGCCGTCCGGCACGGCAGCAGTCGGGGCGGGCGCCGGAGTGGTGGGCCGCACCGTCGTCGGTGACGGCGACGGCGGCCTCACGGTCGTGGGCGACGGCGTGGGTGCCGGTGCACTCGGAGCGCGCGTGGTCGGGGCGGCGGTCGTGGGAGCGGCCGTCGTTGGTGCCGGAGTGGTGGGCGGCGGCGTGGTGGGCGCCGCAGTGGTCGGTGGTGCCGTGGTGGGCGCGGATGTCGTCGCGGGCGCCGAGGTGGGGCTGGCCGTTGGGTTGTCGCCGGCGGAGCTGCAGGACGCCAGCGACAGCGCGGCACCGAGCGCGAACGCCGTCACGGCTCGCGCGAGTGGCCGGGTCCGCCCCGGTCGGGACTGTGCCACGCCTCCATGATCCTCCGGGTTCGACGGCACGACAAGGATCACCGAGTGGCGATTCAATAACGGTTGAGTGCCGAGAGCGGTTGAGTGGTGGGGCTGTTCGGCGCGCCGGCGGTCGGGGGCGCCGGAGGCCGGCGGAACCCGCCGTCAGTACCCGCGGAGTCGCTCGATCTCGCGGCGCTCCCGCTTGGTCGGCCGCCCGGCCCCCCGCTCCCGCCGGGGCACCGCGAACACCCCGGCCGGCGGTGGTTCGGGACTCCGGTCGAGGATCGCCGCCGCGGCGGCCGGCGCACCCACGCGCTTGACCAGCAACTGTCGCACCTCGACGATCCGTTCCCGCTCCCCGCCGCGCACCACCACCTCGTCGCCGAGGGCCAGCGTCGTCGCAGGTTTGGCACGCTCCCCGTTGACGCGCACGTGACCGGCCTTGCACGCCGCGGCCGCCAGGGACCGGGACTTGAAGAGGCGCACAGCCCACAGCCACGCGTCCACGCGGACGGAGGTGGGCGCCGGGGTCACGGAGCCCAGCCTAGGTGAGACGCCACGGCCGCCGCTCAACCCTGAGCGGCGGCCGTGCGTCCGAAAGGTGCGGTCAGCGGTGCTTGTCGAGCGTCCGGGCGACCACGTTGACCCGGGCCTGGACCGACTCGGCCGAGAAGTCGCCGTCCTTGGCGGCCGCGAAGCCGATGAGGAACGCGGTCATGGGAGCGTCATCCTGGTCACCGGGGCTGTCGGCCACGTGGTGGACGAGGTCGATGATCGACGGGGTGACGGCGGCAAGGACCTTGCGCTTCATGTGCAGGGCGTCGCAGACCTCTTCCAGCCAGGTCTCCGGCGCCGGCGTCTCGTCTGGGTCGAGTACCACATCAGTCATGGTGTTCCTCCGCATCGAGGGTGGTGTCCAAATTCGGATGACATCAACCCTATGCCGGATGGTCCACGCCGGGAAGGTCTTTGGTCCGCCCCGGAGCCCCCCTCAACTCCCACACGCGTCCACGTCCGGGGCCTCGCCGTGCGAACGCGGGAGGGCGCCCCTAGCCTGTTGGGGTGACCATCCCCTCCCGCGCCCGTCGCCTCGCACGCGCTGCGGCGTTCGCCGGCCTGCTGGCGGTCCCGGTGGTGGTCCTGGCCATCCTCATCCGCTCCGAGACCGGGGGCGTGGTGGAGTTCGACCGCGACGCCGTGACGGCGGCGACCGACTTCGCCCGGGACAGGCCGGTGCTGCACACCACGCTGCTCGTGTGGGAGGAGGCGACGCAGGCCCGCTGGATCAATCCCGCCGTGGCGCTGGTCGCCCTCTGGGCGTGGCGCCGGCGGAACCTGGGAAGCCGGGCGGCATGGGCGGTGGCGACTCTGCTGGTCGCGTGGGGCCTGGCCAACGTGGTCAAGTACGTGGTGCAGCGCGCCCGTCCCGTCATCGACGAGGCCCTGGGCCACTCCCCCGGCTACAGCTTCCCCTCCGGGCACTCGATGAACGCGATGGCCGCCGGAATCGTGCTCGCCGTCCTCCTCTGGCCCCTGCTCCGCACCCGCGGCCGGGTGGTCCTCACGACGGCGGTGGCCGCCGCCGTCGTCCTCACCGGCCTCGACCGGGTCTTCGTCGGTGCCCACTTCCCGTCCGACGTCGCCGCGGGCTTCACGCTCGGGGCCGCCGTGGTGGGAGCGTCCTGGCTCGGCCACACCGGCTGGCATCCCCCCACGAAGGAGTCCCCGTGATCCACCGCTACGAGATCGACAGCTCCGCCCCCTCGCGCAGCGACTTCTGGCACGACCTGGGGCGCCGGGCCGCCCTCCCCGGTCTGGCGGTCCTCGCTGCCCTGGTGGCGATCGGCTTCCTCATCACCGGCCCCCTCGGTGGCCTGCCCGGCGAGGCCGGCATCAATGAGGTCCTCGCGGACGCGCGCACCCCGTTCCTGGACCAGGCGACGTTCCTCGTCTCCCTCGTGGGCAACACGGAGTTCGTGATCGGGCTCGGCGCCCTGGTGATCGGGCTCGTGTGGTGGCGCACGCGGGAGTGGTGGTTCGCGATCATCCCCGGGATCGCCGTCGCTCTCCAGGCGGTGATCTTCATGGCCTCGGCGGCCGTCGTCGGGCGGGAACGCCCCGACGTCGAGCAACTGGACCACGCGCCGCCCACCTCGAGCTTCCCGAGCGGCCACACCGGCGCCGCTGCGGCGATCTACCTCAGTCTCGCCCTCATGGCCCAGCGGATCCCCAACCCGGCACTGCGGGTGTTCGTGACGGTCCTCTGCCTGCTCATGCCCTTCGCCATGGGCTTCTCCCGGCTGTACCGGGGGATGCACAGCATGACGGACGTCGTCTTCGGATTCCTGAACGGCGCCATCTGCGCCTACCTGGCGTGGAACTACCTCCGGCGCGAGCCCGCCCGGAACTGACCCGCAGCCCTGCCGAACCGCCCGTCAGACCTTCGCGTACTTCGCCCGGCCGAAGGAGTAGACGCCGTAGGCGAAGAGCCCGATGGCGATCACGACGAGGAGGGCCTTCCCGTACGGCACCGTGGTGAGCGACTGCAACGCACCGTCGAGGCCCTCGGCCTTCTCCGGGTCCGCCGTGGCGGCAGCGGCCACGAACAGGCCACCCACGATCACCAGGGCGATCCCCTTGGCCACGTACCCGAAAAGGCCGGCGTGGACCACCCACGGCCCCGGGTGCTCGCGGAGGTCCTCGAGGAACTTCCTCACCCAGCCCTTGTACACGTGGTAGCCGCCGACTCCGATGATCCCGAGCCCCACCGCCCCGACGGCGAGGCGGCCGTACGGGTAGGTCATGAGGGTCCCGGTCATGCTGCTCGTGTCCCCGGAACCGGAGGAGCTCCCCGTGACCACGGTGACGGCCGTGTACGCCAGGAAGGCGTAGAGCAGTCCCTTGCCGACGTGCTTCCCCCGGTCGAACCACTCGTGGACCACGAAGGTCTCCGTGAACTGCCAGAGCGCGAGAAGCCCGAACGCCCCGGCCACCACCCAGAGGAGCACCATCCCCATCGCCGTGCCCGAGAAGTAGGCGAGGGCGCCGGACTGGTCCGCGGAACCCGAGTAGTCACCCCAGGACATGTGGAGGGCGATCCAGCCGATCACGAGGTGCAGGAGGCCACTCGCCGCGAAACCGAGGCGCGCGCCGTTCTCCACCACCGGGTTGTGTCCCGCGCTTGCCGCGGACTCCTTGACGGACGAGCTCATGCGATCACTGTGGCAAAGCGGACGGGCCCCCGCAATCCGAAAGGGTGGAGCGACGGGGAATCGAACCCCGATCAGAGCCTTGCAAAGGCCCCGTTCTACCGTTGAACTACCGCCCCGTTCGGACGTTGCCGTCCGGCGTCTCGCCGAAGCTGTCGGTGACCTCGGCCCAGATGCTGCGCTCCTCGCGCTCCTCCTGCACCTTGGTCCACACGAGCCAGCCGGCCAGGGCGCCCGCGGCGCTCCAGAACAGCTTCCTCACAACGGGACCCCTTCCGTGCACATTCCGGTGGGCCTAACAGGACTTGAACCTGTGACCTCTTCCTTATCAGGGAAGCGCTCTAACCGTCTGAGCTATAGGCCCGTGTCCCCGCATGGCGGGGCGCCGATTGAGATTATCCCAGAACGGCCCGTTTCCCCAAACCGGATCAGTCGTCCGTGAGGGTGACGTGCAACCCACCGACGAGGGCGGCCACGATGTTGTAGACGAACGCCATCAGCGTGGAGAGCACCGTCAGCAGCACCACGTCCACGACGGCCACGATGGTGGCCATCGAGACCACGCGGTCGAAGCGGACGTACTCCATCAGGCCGAGCAGTTCGGGGCTGCCGATCTGCGTCAGCAGCTCGGTGATCTTCGCGAACACCTGCATCGTGTCGAGAACCAACCAGAGCGCGGCGGCGGCCACCACGATCATGATGCCGATCGCCACCGAGAGCAGGAACGACAGCTTCATCACCGACCACGGGTCGAGCCGTGCCAGCGACAGTCGGACCCGGCGGGGACCCGTCCACGCCGGCTGCCGGGTGTCCGCCTCGTCCACGAGGCGCGGCCGGCTGGCGGTGTCCGCCTCGGCCGCGGTGAACCCCCCGAGCACGGACGTCCGGTTGGCGCGCGTGTCCTCGGACCGGTCGCCGTCGATCACCCGGGTGTCCGAGGCGAAGCGCTCGTCCCGGGTGGGCGGCGGCGGGGGTGTCTCGTCCTTGCTCATTCGCTCGTCCCGTCCTCCGTGGTGCCGTTACCCTCCGACGCTACGCCATCGGCGGCACCGGCGACGGGCACATCCTCCGTGTTGCGGGCGACGGCGATGATCCGGTCCCCCTCGTCCGGCTTGGCGAAGGTCACGCCCTGGGTGTTCCGGCCGGTGCGGCTGACCTCGTCGATGCAGGAGCGGACGATCCGACCCCTGCCCATGATCGCGAGGACCTCGCGGCCCTCCTCGACCACCAGGGCGCCCACGAGGTCGCCCCGGGCCTCGACCAGGTTGGCAACCTTGATCCCCAGGCCGCCGCGGCCCTGCACCCGATACTCGCTGAGTGCCGTCCTCTTCGCGAAACCGCCCTCGGTCACCACGAACAGGTCCGCGCCCGGCACCACCTTCTGCATCGTCAGCAGGCTGTCGCCGGGCCGGAACTTCATGCCCACGACGCCGGACGTGGCGCGGCCCATGGGGCGCAGCTGGTCGTCATCGGCGCTGAAGCGGATGGACATGCCGTGCCGGGAGACGAGCATGAGGTCGTCCTCCGCGTTCACGATGGCCCCGGCGACGAGTTCGTCCAGCTCGCCGTCGACCTCGCGCAGGTTGATCGCAATCACGCCACCGGCACGGTTGGAGTCGTACTCGGTGAGGCGGGTCTTCTTCACGAGGCCCGAGCGGGTGGCGAGCACCAGATACTCGGCCTCCTCGTAGTTCCGGATGACCCCGACGCCGGCGATCCGCTCGTCCGGCTGGAACGCCAGCAGGTTGGCGACGTGCTGGCCCTTGGAGTCCCGGCCGCCCTCCGGCAGCTCGTACGCCTTCGCGCGGTAGACCCGCCCGAGGGTGGTGAAGAACAGCAGCCAGTGGTGGGTGGAGGTGACGAAGAAGTGCTCGACGACGTCGTCCTCCCGCAGCGAGGCGCCCCGGATCCCCTTGCCACCCCGGTGCTGGGAACGGTAGTTGTCCACGCGGGTGCGCTTGGCGTACCCGCCCCGGGTGATGGTGACGACGACCTCCTCCTCGGGGATGAGGTCCTCCACGGACATGTCACCGTCGTAGGGCAGGATCGTGGTCCGGCGGGGCTCACCGTACCGGGCCACGATCTCGCCGAGCTCGGTGCCGACGATCTCCCGCTGTCGGGCAGGGCGGGCCAGGATGTCCCGGAAATCCGCGATCTTCGCCGCGAAGGCGGCATGCTCGTCGAGGATCTTCTGGCGTTCCAGGGCGGCGAGCCGGCGCAGCTGGAGGGACAGGATCGCCTCGGCCTGCGCCTCGTCCACACCGAGCAGCTCCATGAGCCCGGTGCGCGCCTCGTCGGTGGTCTGGGAGGCGCGGATGAGGGCGATGACCTCGTCCAGCACGTCGAGGGCCTTGAGGTAGCCCTCGAGGAGGTGCATGCGGTCCTCGGCGTCGCGGAGCAGGTTGCGCGTCCGCCGGACGATGACCTCGACCTGGTGGGTGACCCAGTGGCGCACGAACCCGTCGAGCGAGAGGGTGCGGGGCACGCCGTCGACGAGGGCGAGCATGTTCGCCGGGAAGTTGTCCTGGAGCTGGGTGTGCTTGTAGAGGTTGTTGAGCACCACCTTGGCGATCGCGTCCCGCTTCAGCACGATGACGATCCGCGTGCCGGTGCGGCCCGAGGTCTCGTCCCTCAGGTCAGCGATGCCGGACAGGCGCCCGTCGCGCACCATGGTGGCGATCTTGTCCACCAGGTTGTCCGGGTTCACCTGGTAGGGCAGCTCGGTGACCACGAGGCACTGGCGGCCCTGGATCTCCTCGACGTTGACGACGGCGCGCTGCGTGACGGAGCCGCGGCCCGTGCGGTAGGCGTCCTCGATCCCGCGCACCCCGAGGATGGTGGCTCCCGTGGGGAAGTCCGGGCCCTTGACGCGGAGCATCAGCTCGCCGAGCAGCTCCTCCTTCGAGGCGTCCGGGTGGTCGAGGAACCACTGCACGCCCTCGGCCACCTCCCGCAGGTTGTGGGGCGGGATCCGGGTGGCCATGCCGACGGCGATGCCCTCCGATCCGTTCACCAGCAGGTTCGGGAAGCGGGCGGGCAGGACCACCGGCTCCTGGTCCCGGCCGTCGTAGTTGTCCTGGAAGTCCACCGTGTCCCGGTCGATGTCCCGCACCATCTCCATGGCGAGGGGGGCCATCTTGCACTCGGTGTAGCGCGGCGCCGCGGCGGACTGGTTGCCCGGCGAGCCGAAGTTGCCCTGCCCCAGCACGAGGGGGTGGCGCATCGACCAGGGCTGCACGAGGCGGACGATCGCGTCGTAGATCGCCGAGTCGCCGTGGGGGTGGTAGGTCCCCATCACGTCGCCCACCACGCGCGCGCACTTGGAGAAGCCCGCGTTGGGGCGGTAGCCGCCGTCGTACATCGCGTAGAGGATGCGGCGGTGGACCGGCTTCATGCCGTCGCGCACGTCCGGGAGGGCGCGCCCGACGATCACGCTCATCGCGTAGTCGAGGTAGGAGCGCTGCATCTCGGACTGCAGGTCCACCTGCTCGATGCGGTCGCGCCCCGTGGTGGAGACGTCGATCTCGGTGGTCTCGTCGTACTCGTCGCTCACGTGTCAGTCCTAGATGTCGAGGAAGCGCACGTCTTTGGCGTTGCGCTGGATGAAGCTGCGGCGGGCGTCGACGTCCTCGCCCATGAGGATGGAGAAGATCTCGTCCGCCGCGGCGGCCTCCCCGATGGTGATCTGCCGGAGCGTGCGCGTCTCCGGATTCATGGTGGTCTCCCAGAGCTCGGAGTCGTTCATCTCGCCGAGGCCCTTGTACCGCTGAATGGCGCCCTCCTTGGGGAGGCGCTTGTTGGTCTGCGCCCCGAGGGCGAGCAGCGCGTCGCGCTCCTTGTCGGAGTAGACGTACTGGTGCGGCGCATTCGTCCACTTGAGCCGGTACAGGGGCGGCTGGGCCAGGTAGACGTGCCCCTCGGAGATGAGGGGCTTCATGTAGCGGAACAGCAGGGTGAGGAGCAGGGTGGCGATGTGCTGCCCGTCCACGTCGGCGTCGGACATCAGCACGATCTTGTAGTACCGCAGCCGGGAGATGTCGAACTCCTCACCCACCCCGGTGCCCAGAGCCGTGATGAGGGACTGGATGGAGTCGCTGCTCATCGCCCGGTCCGGACGGGCCTTCTCCACGTTCAGGATCTTGCCCCGCAGCGGCAGGACAGCCTGGGTCTTCGGATCCCGCCCCTGGACGGCGGAACCGCCCGCGGAGTCCCCCTCGACGACGAAGATCTCGGAGATCGTCGCGTCCCGGGAGGTGCAGTCCTTGAGCTTGCCCGGCATGGACGCGGACTCGAGCGCCCCCTTCCGCCGGGTGGCCTCGCGGGCCTTCCGCGCGGCGATCCGGGCGGCGGAGGCCTGCTGGGCCTTCCGGATGATCTCCCGGGCCTCGGACGGGTGGGCGTCCAGCCAGTCCCCGAGGTGCGAGTACAGCTGCTGCTGCACGAAGGTGCGCGCCTCGGTGTTGCCGAGCTTCGTCTTGGTCTGACCCTCGAACTGCGGTTCGCCGAGCTTCACGGAGACGACGGCGGTCAGGCCCTCCCGGATGTCGTCACCCGTCAGGTTGTCGTCCTTGTCCTTGAGCAGGCCCTTGTCGCGGGCGTACTTGTTCATCAGCGAGGTGAGGGCGGAGCGGAAGCCCTCCTCGTGGGTGCCGCCCTCGGAGGTGTTGATCGTGTTCGCGTAGGTGTGCACGGACTCGGAGTAGCCGTTGGTCCACTGCATCGCGATCTCCAGCGAGATGCGGCGCTGGGTGTCCTCCGCCTCCAGGTAGATGACCTCCGGGTTCACCGCCTCGGCCCTCTTCATGGAGTTCAGGTAGGTCACGAAGTCGACGAGCCCGCCCTCGTACAGGTAGCTGACCTCGCGGTGACCGGGCTGCGGGTCGTCCGACGGCCCGGCCTCGTCGCCCGTGATCTCGTCGCCCTCGTCCGTGGCGGTGGGGCGCTCGTCCAGCAGGGTGATGCGCAGTCCCTTGTTCAGGAAGGCCATCTGCTGGAAACGGACGCGCAGCGTCTCGAAGTTGAAGTCCGTGGTCTCGAAGATGGTGGGGTCCGGGTAGAACGTCTGGGTCGTCCCCGTCTCGTCCGTCTCCTCGCCCCTCACGAGCGTGGTGAGCGGCCTGCCCCCGTCCCCGAAGGTCTGCCGCCACACGTGGCCCTGCCGCCGCACCTCGGTCTCCACCCGTTCGGACAGGGCGTTCACCACCGAGATGCCGACGCCGTGCAACCCGCCGGACACCGCGTACCCGCCACCGCCGAACTTGCCGCCGGCGTGGAGGATGGTCATGACCACCTCCACGGTGGGGCGGCCCTCCGTGGGGTGGATGTCCACGGGAATCCCGCGGCCGTCGTCGGAGACCCGCACCCCGCCGTCGGCCTGCAGCGTCACCTCGATGTGCGTGCAGTAGCCGGCCAGGGCCTCGTCCACCGAGTTGTCGACCACCTCGTACACGAGGTGGTGCAGTCCCCGCTCCCCGGTCGAGCCGATGTACATGCCGGGGCGCTTGCGCACCGCCTCGAGCCCCTCGAGAACGGTGATGTTCTCCGCGCCGTAGGCCTGCCCGTTCGCTTCAGCCACGCAGGATCTCCTCAGTGTCGATTGGCACCACAGCGGGGCGCCCGGCCAGCCGTCGAGGTCCGCGGCTCGAGTGGGCCACGCGGAGGGGCTGTCACCTCACATTCTACCCCGGATTCCCGGCCCCCAGCGTCTGTCCACAGGCCGTTGGGGCCCACCCACCACACTGACCCTCGCGGGCCGCAGCGGCCCTCCTGCGCGCTCCTAGCCGTAGGTGTCCCGTGGACCGCGCCCCCGAACGGAGCGCAGGCCGTGCTTCCAGGACGGCCCGGCCGGCCCCAGCACGGTGATCTCCCGGACCACGTCCGCCCCCACCACCTCGCCGATCCGCGCGCGCAGGCTCCCCTGGAGCAACCGGACCTGAGTGGCCCAGGCCGTGGAACTGGCGCGGACCACCAGGGTGCCGTCCTCGAAGCGCTCCACCCTGGTGTGCTCGGCGATCGCCTCGCCCACGATCTCGCCCCAGCGGCTCACCACGCCCGCCACCTCCAGGGGTTCCTCCCACCCGCGGGTGTGGATCAGGGCGTCGGCGACGGCTCCGATCGGCTGGGGGTCGCGCGCAGACGGTCCGGCGCCGCTGCCGGCGTTCCCGAGCCCGGGTCCGGCGGCCACCCCACCGGGCTCCGGCGCCCTGCGGCGCCTCCGCCCGCGGTACCCGGGTGTCCTCGCGAGCGCGCGGGCGCGCTCCAGGGCCTGGAAGGCCGCCGCGTCGTCGTCGTCGCTCACGCCGCCTCCTCGATCACGCCGGCCGTGACCTGGAAGCGCTGCCCGTCCAGCCCGGCGGGGACGTCGTCCGGCACGGCGGCGGTGATGAACACCTGCTGCGCCGCTGCCACCATCTCCGCCAGGCGGGCGCGCCGGCGCGCGTCGAGTTCCGCGAACACGTCGTCGAGGATCAGAACCGGGGCCTCCCCCGCCTCTGCCCGCAACAGCTCGAAGGCGCCCATGCGCAGCGCGAGGGCGAGCGACCACGACTCACCGTGGGAGGCGTAGCCCTTGGCCGGCAGGTCGCCGATGCCGAGCACCAGGTCGTCCCGGTGCGGCCCGACGAGGCACACACCCCGGTCCAGCTCCTGCCGTCGCAGCCGCTGCATGGCGGCGACCATCCGGCTGGTGAGGGTGGCGACGTCGGCGGCCTCGCCGGCGCCGCTCCCCTCCGTCCCCTCCTCCGCCTTCTCGAGCGACGACCGGATCGCGAGCGAGGCCTCGCCGGCACCGTCGGAGACCGAACGGTAGGCCTCTGAGACGTGGGGGGTCAGGGCCTCGACGAGGGCGGCCCGGGCCGCGATCAGCTGAGCGCCCGCCTCGGCGAGGTGGCCGTCCCACACCTCGAGGGTGGACATCAGTGCGTCCGGGACCCGGCGGCCCCCGCCGGTGGACTTCAGGAGGGCGGACCGCTGTCGCAGGATCCGGTCGTACTCGGACCGGACGGCGGCGAGCCGGGGGGTGCGGGTCACCACGAGGTCGTCGAGGTAGCGCCGCCGGTCCGTGGGGTCGCCCTTCACCAGCGAGAGATCCTCGGGTGCGAACACGACGGCCTTCAGGACCCCGAGCACGTCCCGGGTGCGGGCGGGGGCGCGATTGATCCGCGCCCTGTTCGCGCGGCCCGCGATGATCTCGAGTTCGAGGAGCGTGGGACGGCCCTCGCTGACCACCTTGGCGCGGATGACGGCCCCGCTCGCCCCGGCACGAACGAGCGCAGTGTCGGCGGACACGCGATGGGAGGAGAACGTGGCGAGGTACGCGATCGCCTCGACGAGGTTCGTCTTGCCCTGGCCGTTCGCCCCGAGGAGCGTGACGACGCCCTCCGAGAAGGAGACCACCGCCTCGGCGTAGTTGCGGAAGTCGTTGAGCGCCAGGTCCGAGACGTACACCTCAGTCCGCGGGCTTGACCGCGTGGCCCCCGAACTGCTGCCGCAGGGCGGCGATGGCCTTCATGGCCTGGGACTCCTCCTGCCGAGACTCGAAGCGCGCGAAGAGGGAGGCCGCGATCGTGTGGAGCGGGACCGCGTTGCGGATGCCCTCCTCCACCGTCCACCGGCCCTCACCGGAGTCCTCGGCATAGCCCTCGATGGCATCGAGCTCGGGATCCTCCTCCAGGGCGCGGACCATCAGCTCGAGGAGCCAGGAGCGCACCACAGTGCCCCGCTGCCACGCCTTGAAAACGGCCGACACGTCGGGGACGAGCTCGTCCTGGGTGGTGAGCAGTTCGTAGCCCTCGGCGTAGGCCTGCATGATGGCGTACTCGATGCCGTTGTGGACCATCTTGGTGTAGTGCCCGGACCCCACCGGGCCGGCGTGGACGAAACTCTCCTCGCGGGGCCCCTCGGGGCGGAGGGTGTCGAGGACCGGCAGCAGGCGCGCGATGGCCTCGTCACTGCCGCCCGCCATCATCGCGTAGCCCTCGGCGCGGCCCCAGACGCCACCGGAGACGCCGACGTCGACGTAGTCGATGCCCTTCTCGGCGAGCAGCTCGGCGTTCGGCCGGTCCTGGGTGAAGCGGGAGTTCCCGCCGTCGATGACGAGGTCGCCCGGCTCGAGCACCTCGGCGAGCTGGGCGACGGTCGCCTGGGTGGGGGCACCCGCGGGCACCATCACCCACACGGCTCGGGGCGCGGGAAGAGCGTCCCGGAGTGCCTCGAGGGTGTCGACGTCCCGATTCTCGGGACTGAGGTCATAGCCCACGACGCGGTGTCCCCCGGCGCGCAGGCGTTCTGCCATGTTGTGTCCCATGCGGCCGAGGCCGACCATGCCGAGGTCCATGTCTGTTCCTAACTCGCGAACCGGATGGGCATGAGGAGGTAGAGGAAGCCAGAGCGTTCCTCCTCGGCCTTGTCACGGCCGGAGAGGAGGACGGGCTTCGTGGGGTGTGTGAAGCCCAGGCGAACCCACTCGGTGCCCAGCGCACCGAGGCCGTCGAGGAACAGGTGGGGGTTGAACGCCGTCGTGATGTCCTCCCCCACGAGGGTGGCCTCCAGGGCCTCCGACGCCTGCGCGTCGTCCCCCTGACCGGCCTCCATGACCACCTGGCCCTCGGAGAACGTGAGCCGGATCGGGGTGTTGCGTTCGGCGACGAGTGCGACGCGCCTGGCGGCCTCGATGATCTCCCCCGTCCGTGCGACGGCGTAGGTGGGGGTCACGTCGGGGAACAGGCGGCGGACGGGCGGGTAGTCACCCTCGATCAGTTGCGAGGTGGTGCGCCGGCCCGCCGACTCGAAGCCGATGATCTGCTTGCCCCCCTCGGTCTGCAGCGACAGCTGGATGGTCCCGGCCTGGGTCATCGACTTGGCGACGTCGGAGAGGGTGCGCGCCCGCACGAGCGCGACCTGCGAGACGTCGGGGTTGGTTGGCGTCCAGCCGATCTCCTTCATGGCGAGCCGGTAGCGGTCGGTGGCGAGGAACGTGATTCTCTCCCCCTCGATCTCCATGCGCACTCCCGTGAGGAGCGGGAGCGTCTCGTCCCGGCTGGCGGCAGTGGTCACCTGGAGGACGGCCTCGTTGAAGGCACCGGCGTCGATGGTGCCGGAGAGGGCGGGGAGCTGCGGGAGGGTCGGATAGTCGTCCACCGGCATGGTGTGCAGTGCGAACCGTGACGCGCCGCACGTCAGGACCATCTTGGTGCCGTCGAGTTCGAGGTCGACCGGCCTGGACGGCAGCGCCTTCGCGATGTCGGCCAGGATCTTGCCCTGGACGACGGCTACGCCCGCGACCGACACGGTGGCCGGCACCTCGCACCGGGCCGAGACCTCGTAGTCGAAGCTGGAGATCGTGAGGGTGCCGCCGTCGCCGGCCTCCAGCAGCACGCCGGAGAGGACAGGGACCGCGGGGCGTGTCGGCAGCGATCGGGCCGCCCAGGCCACGGCCTCGGCCAGCACGTCACGGTCTACTCGGAACTTCACGATGGAACCTCGATCTCTTCTGCCGGTCGTCGGCGACTTGACTGTTCCAAGAATGTCATGGATCACGTCACGGTTTCATGCGGCCGGGGACAATCCCGCTGCACCGTGCCGCCCGCCGTCGTCCTTCCCCATGTTGGTGGATCGTGTTCCTGTGCCTGAGAGAGTTCCGTAGTCGTAGTAGCAGGTGTGGATCCTGTGGACAACCCACGTCGCCGCAGGTCACCGGGTCATGTGCCGGTGGATGGCCTGTGCGGCCGGGTCGCACGGCGTGAGGAGTCCTGTGACTCGGGCGATCTGCTCATGAGGGCGGTCCCCACGGCGCGCGAGGTTGTCCACAGCCCGGGGTGGTTCGTCCACCTGGAGTTCACATCGAGGTGTGCATCGCACTGTCAGCGGGGTGTCCGCGCCGAGTGTTTGATGCGGTTGGTCAGCTCCGTCACCTGATTGAAGGTGGTGCGCTTCTCTGCCATCTGCTCGGCGATCTTCCGGTAGGCGTGCATGACGGTCGTGTGGTCGCGGCCGCCGAACGCCTGGCCGATCTTGGGCAGGGAGAGGTCCGTCAGCTCGCGGCAGAGGTACATGGCGATCTGGCGCGCGGTGACGAGCACCCGGGAGCGATCCGCGCTGCACAGGGCGTCCACGGTCACCGTGAAGTACTCCGACGTCTCGTGCATGATCAGCGCCGTGGTGATCTCTCCGCCCTCCGTGTCCGACACGAGGTCACGCAGCACCTGTTCGGCCAGGGCGAGCTCCACGGGCTGGCGGTTCAGGTTCGCGAACGCGGTCACCCGGATGAGGGCACCCTCCAGTTCGCGGATGTTGGTGGAGATGCGGGAGGCGATGTAGCTGAGCACCTCGTCGGTTGCCTGGAGGTTCTCCGCCTGGGCCTTCTTCCGGAGGATCGCGATCCGCGTCTCGAGGTCCGGGGGTTGGACGTCGGTGAGCAGGCCCCACTCGAAGCGGGAGACGAGGCGCTCCTCGAAGCCCTGGAGCTTCTTGGGAGGGGTGTCCGAGGTGATGACCACCTGCTTGTTGTCGTTGTGCAGCGTGTTGAAGGTGTGGAAGAACTCCTCGACGGTCTGCTCCTTGCCGCCCAGGAACTGGATGTCATCGACCAGGAGGACGTCGACGTTGCGGTACCGGCGCTGGAAGTTCTCCGCCTTGTCGTCCCGGATGGAGTTGATGAAGTCGTTCGTGAACTCCTCGGAGTTCACGTAGCGCACCCGGACCCCCGGGTAGAGGTTGCGGGAGTAGTGGCCGATCGCGTGCAGCAGGTGGGTCTTGCCGAGGCCGGAACCGCCGTAGATGAACAGCGGGTTGTAGGCCTTGGCCGGGGCCTCCGCCACCGCGCGGGCGGCGGCGTGCGCGAACCGGTTGGAGGGCCCGATGACGAAGGTCTCGAACGTGTACTTCGGGTTGAGCCGCGAGGGGTCGACCTCCATGGGGGTGGGGCGCATGCTGCGCGTGGAACTGCCGCTGGTGCGGTGAGCGGGCGGCGACGCCACCTCCTCGATGACGTCGGCCGCCGAGGCTCCCGTCACCGCGTCCTCGAGCGACGGGTCCACCGTCACGGCGTAGCGCTCGATCTCGTCGCCCGGCAGGGCGGCGAGGGTCTCCAGGAGGGCACCGCGCATGCGCATCTCGAGCCGATCCTTGACCAGTCCCGACGGAACGGCGACGAGCAGGGTCCCGTCGATGACGCCGAGTGGCTTGGCGAGTTTCGCGAACGCCAGATCGGACGGATTGATGTCACTGCGGGTCACGAGGACCTGCACCACGGACTTCCACAGGTCTCCGACGGACAAATCGGACGGCATCGTCAAGCCCCTCCCCGGGGCCCACGCCCTGGACCCTCCACAACTTTATCCACAGAATGTGGGTAACGAGATCGCATCGCATGCGCAGCATGACGGGCCTCCCGAGAGTCCTCATGACGCCGTTGTCAACACGACACGACCACGATATCCACATTGTTACCGATCGCCCAGGGGGATCGGACGTGACGGGGTGCACCCCGGCGGCGGTTGACCCCTCCGCCCGGTCTCCCGTACCGTTGTGAGGCCGCATCTGCATGCGTGCGCGCCCTCGCGCGCACCGATCTGCCTGGCCGCGCGGTACATCGAAGTTTTGGAGACTGCTGTGAGCAAGCGTACTTTCCAGCCGAACAACCGGCGCCGTGCCAAGGTGCACGGTTTCCGCCTCCGCATGCGCACCCGCGCAGGCCGGGCGATCATCTCGGCCCGCCGCCGCAAGGGCCGCGACTCTCTGTCCGTCTGACGAGTGCTCTCCGCCCGCAACCGCATGCGGCGGTCGGAGGACTTCTCCGGCGCGCTGCGCGGTGGGGCACGAGGCGCCTCGCGCACGCTCGTCGTCCATCTGAACGCCGACCTCACCGAAGGTGACCCTTTGGTGGGGTTCGCTGTTTCCCGGGCGGTCGGGAACTCCGTGGTGCGGCATCGCGTCCAGCGCCGCCTGCGGCACCTGATGCGCGACGTCGTCCCCGGCCTCCCGGCGGGGGCACGGATCGTGGTGCGGGCGTTGCCGGCCGCGGCCGGTGCCACGTACGACGACCTGGGCGGTGACCTCGCCCGGGCGGTCGAGGTCGCGGGACGCCGGGCAGGACACGGCGGAGGCCGGGTGGTGCGGCGTGACGGCGCGGTGAGCGGAAAGGGGTCGAGGTGAATCCGCTGCAGTGGGTGGCGACGGTGCTCATCCGGGGCTACCAGCTCCTGATCTCCCCCTTCTTTCCCCCGAGCTGCAAGTACTATCCCTCCTGCTCCGCCTACGCGCTCGAGGCGGTACGGGTGCAGGGCTTCTTCAAGGGCACCGGGCTCGCCGTGTGGCGAGTGCTCAGGTGCAATCCGTGGTCCCGTGGTGGGGTGGACTTCCCTCCAGGGAGCACAATGGCCGTAGAGATACCTCTGGACGAACCGTCCGAGGACACGACGAATCCGGAGCACACGTAACGATGGAAATCCTCCGACCGATCGAGATCGCCGTCGCCTGGATCATGGTGCAGATCCACTCCCTGCTGACGGGCGTGCTGGGCATGGCCGACGGCCCCGGTGCCGCCTGGGTGCTCTCGATCGTGGGCCTGACGGTCGTCATCCGGATCCTGATCATCCCGTTGTTCTTCAAGCAGATCAAGGCATCCCGGGGCATGCAGCTGATGCAGCCGGAGCTCCAGGCGCTGCAGAAGAAGTACAAGGGCAAGACGGACCCTGCCTCGCGCCAGGCGCAGCAGCAGGAGATGATGGAGCTCTACAAGAAGCACAACACGAACCCGTTCGCGTCGTGCCTCCCCATCCTCCTGCAGATGCCCATCTTCTTCGCACTCTTCCAGGTGCTGCGCGGGCTCGAGCAGCTGGCCGAGGGCGACTACCAGGGACGCGGTCTCGACTCGCTCGGTCCGCTCACCGCGGACATGGCCGGGGATGTGGAGGCCTCCACCCTGTTCGGTGCGCCGATCTCCGCCACGTTCCTCTCGAGCGACCTGCTCGAGGTCAAGATCGTCACCGTCATCCTGATCGTCGCGATGTCCGCGACCCAGTTCTTCAGCATGCGCCAGCTGACGATGAAGAACATGCCGGCCTCCTCGCTGGACAACCCGATGATGCGCCAGCAGATGATGCTGATGTACGCCATGCCGGTGATCTTCGCCGTCACCGGAGTTGGATTCCCGGTCGGCGTGCTCATCTACTGGACCGTCACCAACATCTGGTCCATGGGCCAGCAGTACTACACGATCAAGCGCATGCCCGCCCCCGGGTCCGAGGCCTACCGGCGGAAGCAGGAGAAGGACGCGGCGAAGCGCGCCAAGAAGGGCCTGCCCCCCGTCTCCGACGACACCGCTGCGACCACCGAGGTGGAGCCCCCGGCCGGTCAGCGCGTCCAGCCGATGCGGAAGGACCGCGCGAAGAAGAAGGCGACGGACCCACTCGCTCCTCTGGCCGGTGCCACCCCGGAGGCCGACCAGCCGTACGCCGAGCCGGAGGTGGCCGCGGACGGTGAGCTCCGCGGCAAGGACGGGCTCACCGAGGCCGAGCGCGCCCGCAAACGGTACGAGGCGCGCGCGGCCGAGCGGAAGGCGGCCCGCGAGAAGCGGCTGGCTGCCGAGAAGCGCCGCCGGGAGGGCCAGAACAAGCCGAAGTACAACGCGGACGGATCATGACCGTTCCCGACCACACCCCGACCACGGAGGACCCCATGACCGAGGACAAGGCACCCCTGAGCGCACTTGAGGAGGAGGGCGACATCGCCGCCGACTACCTCGAGGAACTGCTGGACATCGCTGACTACGAGGGCGATATCGACATCGACGTGGAGAACGGCCGGGCCTCGCTCGAGATCGTCTCCGAGGAGTTCGGTGATCGGTGGCTCCGGCGCCTGGTGGGGGACGACGGCGAGGTGCTGGAGGCCCTCCAGGAGCTGACTCGCCTGGCGGTGCAGACCCGCACCGGGGAGCGGTCCAGGCTCATGCTGGACATCGCCGGGTATCGACGGGGCATCAAGGAGAAGCTCTCGGAGCAGGCGCGGGCCGCGATCGCCCGCGTCAACGAGACCGGAGAGTCCGTCTCGCTGGACCCGATGAACCCGTTCGAGCGCAAGGTGGTGCACGACGTCGTGAAGAAGGCGGGTCTCACCTCCGGCTCCGAGGGAGTCGAGCCGCGGCGCCACGTCGTCATCAGGCCCGCGTCGGACTGATGGAGGGCGGGCCGGAGCGCGAGCCGAGGCCGCCGACCGCGGCGCTCGA
Organism: Actinomycetales bacterium UBA1416; assembly: GCA_002304945.1. Taxonomy (GTDB): domain Bacteria; phylum Actinomycetota; class Actinomycetes; order Actinomycetales; family Actinomycetaceae; genus UBA1383. The sequence continues at coordinate 29,496 of DBPQ01000002.1, forward strand.
GGATCCCACGCAGTTCCCGGACTCGGTGTGGCAGGCAGCAGGTGGCGCGCGCGACCTGTTGACCGCCTTCGCGGAGTTGCTGATCCGCGAGGGTCAACTGCGGGGACTCCTCGGGCCCCGCGAGCTTCCGAGGCTCTGGTCACGGCACATCGTGAACTCCATGGCCATCACCGGCTTTGTACCCGCATCTACAGATGTCGCCGATATTGGCAGTGGCGCTGGTTTTCCCGGCCTGGTCCTCGCCATGACGCGGCCGGACGTGTCGGTCACCCTGATCGATTCGATGGAGCGTCGGACGGCATGGCTGAGTGATGTGGCCGAGGAGCTCGAGTTGCGCAACGTCGAGGTGGTGACTGCCCGTGCCGAGGCACTGCACGGCCGACGATCCTTCCGGGTGGTGACGGCGCGCGCAGTCGCCTCCCTCGACCGCCTCGGTGGCTGGGCCCTGCCCCTGGTGACTCCGGGGGGCCACCTGGTCGCGCTCAAGGGCGGCCGCGCCTCCGAGGAGCTCGAGGCGGCCCGCTCGGCGCTGCGGCGGTCGGGCGGCAGCCACGGCACCGTCGTCGAGGTGCCCTCCCCCCTCGACGGCAGTGTCACGCGCGTCGTACTGGTTGAGAAGCGGGCCCCTGGTCCGCGGCGCAGTCGCTGAGCTGGGGCGCCACTCGGGCCGATGTTTCACGTGAAACATGGCCCCGGGTCGCACGGCAGGGGACGGACGCAGCGTGGCGTCCGTGTTTCACGTGAAACAACACCGCCACCGTTCCCCATTGACTGCCACCGTTCCCCTTTGAACGACCTTGCTCAGCCGGTGTTTCACGTGAAACCATCTCGCGGCGCACGCGTATGATGGGCAGACCCCAGCAGGAAGGCAGCCCGTGGCTCGTCCCACACATCACGACGAACTCATCAGCGCCATACCCCAGACGGATGACACGACTCCCCTGGCGGCACAGGTGGCTGAGGATGCCCGGCGCAAGATCGCCCTGCGGGGCGTGCGGTACGGCAAGCCGGGCCACACCCGCGTCCTCACCGTCTCGAACCAGAAGGGCGGGGTCGGGAAGACGACCACGGCGGTGAACCTCGCCGCAGCGCTCGCCTCCGGTGGGCTGCGAGTGCTGCTGATCGACAACGACCCGCAGGGAAACGCCTCCACTGCCGTGGGAATCGAGCACCACTCGGGAACACCGTCCGTGTACGACGCACTCGTCAACGACGTTCCGCTCGCCGACGTGATCCAGCCGTGCCCGGACATCGACAACCTCCACTGCGCTCCCGCGACGATCGATCTCTCAGGCGCCGAGATCGAACTGGTCTCGCTGGTGGCACGCGAGAACCGCCTCCGCCTGGCGATCGACGCGATGGTGTCCGAGCCGGGCCACGAGCCGTACGACTACGTGATCATCGACTGCCCACCGAGCCTCGGGTTGTTGACGATCAACGCGTTCGTCGCCGCCTCCGAAGTGCTCATTCCCATCCAGTGCGAGTACTACGCCCTCGAGGGCCTCAGCCAACTGCTGAAGAACGTGGAGCTCATCCGGGCTCATCTCAATGAGAAGCTACATGTGTCGACAATCCTGCTCACCATGTACGACAAGCGCACGAACCTGTCCCGACAGGTCGCTGAGGAGGTGCGGCAGTACTTCCCGCAGCAGACCCTCCAGACCACCATTCCGCGGCTCGTGCGCATCTCCGAGGCCCCGAGCTTCGGCCAGACGATCATCACCTATGACCCCACCTCCACGGGGGCACTCGCCTATCGCATGGCAGCACGCGAGATCGCGGACCGGGGAGCGGCCGCTGCCGATCGTGAGGAGCAGACCCATGGCTGAGAAGCGTCGCGGCCTCGGCCGCGGAATCGGAGCCCTGATACCGACCATCGAGTCCACGGACCGTCCGAGCGACATCTTTTTCACCCAGGAGATGCGCACCCGGCTGGACGAGGAGCCGGTCGCGCGCACCCCAGCCACCGACGAACCGACAGGAGAGGCGGCACCGCCTCCTGGCCCCGGATCGGTGGCAGGGCCCGAGCTGCCCCCGATCCAGGGGCTGTACGCGACCGAACTCCCGGTGGATCACATCGCTCCCAACGCGCGGCAGCCGCGCCAGGTCTTCGACGAGGAGGACCTCGAGGAGCTCGCCGCCTCGATCCGGGAGGTCGGGCTGCTGCAGCCCGTGGTCGTGCGCCCATCCACCACCGGAAAGCCCTGGGAGCTCATCATGGGCGAGCGGCGCCTGCGCGCCGTGATGCTCGCCGGTCTCGAGCGCATCCCGGCAATCGTGCGGGAGACCGATGACACCGTCATGCTCCGCGACGCCCTGCTGGAGAACCTGCACCGCGCGCAGCTCAATCCACTGGAGGAGGCCTCCGCCTACCGGCAGCTGCTCGAGGACTTCGCGTGCACGCACGACGAGCTGGCGAGCCGCATCGCACGGTCGCGTCCCCAGATCTCCAACACCCTGCGGCTGCTCAAGCTCCCGCCGCTCGTCCAGCGGCGCGTGGCCGCCGGGGTGCTGTCAGCGGGACACGCCCGGGCACTGCTCGGCCTCGCCGACGCCGCCGCCATGGAGCGCCTCGCGCAGCGCATCGTCGCTGAAGGGCTCTCGGTGCGCGCCACCGAGGAGATCGTCGCCATGGGGGAGGAGCCGGAACGCCCCGAGTTGCGCCGTCGGCCCCGGGTCAGCGAGAGCCAACCGCAGCTCGACGAGCTGGCCGTTCGCCTGGCGGACCGCCTCGACACCCGCGTCCGGGTGGTCATGGGTGCACGGAAGGGCCGGATCACGGTGGAGTTCGCCTCGCTGGAGGACCTGGACCGCATCCTCGCGGTGATGGCGCCGGGGAACGGTGGTGACGGCGGCGGGGGAGGGTGACCCTCAGCCCTCGTAGGCCGCAGGTGGAGTGCTGTCGCCGAAGCTGACGGTCTCCACGGGCCGGGCGAGCGCCGGACTGATTCCCGGGCCGGTGACGTCCTTCTCGGCGACTCGACGCACGATCTCCGCGTACAGGGCGCCGCCCTCCGAGGCCGCGGCCTGCGGGAACAGTGACGTCTCGGTCATTCCGGGGGCCACGTTGATGTCGAGGACCCACACCGTGCCGTCCGCCGCCACCAGGACGTCGATCCGGGACAGGTCACCGAGCGCGAACGCCTCGTGCACCGTGCTCACAGCCTCCCGTACCGCCTCGGCGTGCTCCGACGTGAGGCGGGCGGGGACGAAGTACTCCGCGCGGCCGGCGTTGTAGCGTGCGTCGTAGTCGTAGGGGCCCTCGGTGACGATCTCCACGAGCGGGAGCACCCGGACGCCGTCACCGTCGGCCACGAGGGAGGCGGCCACCTCGGTGCCCTCCACGTACTCCTCGATGAGGGCCTCGTCGGAGTAGGCGAAGCAGCCGACCATCGCCTCGGGGAGCTCCGTGGCGTCCCGTACCACGGTCACGCCGAGGGCGGAGCCGCCGTCGGCAGGCTTGACCACGAGGGGCAGCCCGAGCGTCGTCACGATCGCGTCCAGGACGCCCTTGGCCCCGACCTGGCGGAAGAGCGACTGCCGGAGGGTGACCCAGCGGGGCGTGGCAACGCCGACGGCGCGCATCAACGCCTTCGCGGTGGGCTTGTGGGAGGCGATGCGGGCCTGGTGCCCGTCCGCCCCGACGAAACGCAGCCCGAGGAGGGCGAACAGGTCCTGGAGCGAGCCGTCCTCGCCGTCGGCGCCGTGGACGAGCGGCCACACCACGTCCGGCTGCCACTCCGTGATCCGCGGGATCAGATGGGCGTCCAGGTCCCAGACACGGACCTCCATGCCCTCGTCACGCAACGTCTGGGCGACCCTGCGACCGGAGCGGATCGAGACGTCCCGTTCGTGCGCGAGCCCGCCGGCGACGACAGCGACCTTCAGTGCGGCAGTCGGTGCAGCCATGAGTCCTCCTAGACCTGGTCGGGGGTGGGGGTCTCGACACCACGAGCGGGGTGGTCGTGGGGACCGGTGCCGAACATGTCCACGAGTTCCATCTCGGCGTGGACCACGTGCGAGAGCCGGCGGACCCCCTCCCGGATGTTCTCCGGGGTGGGATAGCAGAAGGAGAGCCGCATGTGGTCGGCCCCCTGGCCGTCGTAGTAGAACGCGGTGCCGGAGACGTAGGCCACCAGGTTGGTCACCGCGCGTGGCAGCATCGCCTTGGCGTCCAGCCCCTCCGGGAGGGTCACCCAGGTGTAGAAGCCCCCGGTGGGGACGGTCCACCGGGTCTCGGGGAGGAACTCCTGCAGGGCGGACATCATGGCGTTGCCACGCGCCCGGTACTCGCCGCGGAACTCCTTCACCTGCGTGTACCAGTCGTACTCCCGCAGGTAGGCCGTCATGACCATCTGCCCCCACATCGTGGGGGAGAGGATCGCGGCCTCGGAGGCCAGCACGAGCTTCTCGCGCACCGCGTGGGGCGCCGCGGCCCAGCCGATGCGGTAGCCCGGGCCGAACATCTTCGAGAAGGAGCCCAGGTAGATCGTCTGGTCCGCGTCGTAGGACTTCAGGGCCGGGAGGGGATCGGAGTCGAAGCCGAGCAGTCCGTAGGGGTTGTCCTCGAGGATGAGCACGTGGTGCCGCTTGCAGATCTCCACGATGCGGGGCCGGCGCTCCTCCGACAGCGTGACGCCCGCCGGATTGTGGTAGTTGGGCACGGTGTAGAGGAACTTCGCCCGCCGGCCCTCGGCCTCGAGCCGGGTGAGCGTGGCGTCCAGCGCCTCTGGGATCAGCCCGTCGTCGTCGAGCGGGACGTGGACCACGTCCGCCTGGTAGGCGCGGAACACGCCGAGGGCGCCCACGTAGGACGGCGCCTCCGCCACGATCACGTCACCGGGATTGATGAAGATCTCCGTGACGAGGTCGAGGGCCTGCTGCGAGCCGGTGGTGATGACGACGTCGTCGGGGTGCGCGTGGATGGCGTCGTAGCGCATCACCTCGACGATCTGCTCGCGCATGAAGATCTCGCCCTGGCCGGAACCGTACTGGAGTGCCTTCGGGCCGTTCTCCCGCATGATCCGGGCGGAGAGCTCGGCGAGGTAGTCCAGCGGGAGCGAGTTGATGTTGGGCATCCCCCCGGCGAGGGAGACGACCTCCGGCCGCGAGGCGACGGCGAACAGCGCGCGGATCTCGGAGGCACGCATGCCGTGGGCTCGCTCGGCGTAGGAGTCGAACCACGGGTCGAGACGGTTCCCTCTGGCGGGGCGGGGCGGCTGGGTCACGGGGGCGTGCCTCTTTCGAGTCGGACGGGTGCGGAGCGGCACCTGGGGACGAGTGTGCCACTTCCGCGAGGACCGTGTCCCGTGTCCCCAGAATGTGTGACGTGCGCAGCGTGCCCGGCCGACGTATATTCGTGAATGTCTTCCTCGTCGACCGCGCCGTCCCCGCTCTTTAGGGGAGTGGCGGGGGCGGAGCTCCGGGGGAGTGCCCCCGCCAGGTGGTGGAGCAACCAGCACGGGGGTGCAACGAGGTCGGGCTCGTGGTGGGATTCCCACCACGAGCCCGACCTGCGTCTGCCGTCAGTTCGCGGGGTGGCCGATCGCCTTGTGGATCGCCTTCACCAGGTCACGCTTGGGCCGCCCGCCCACCACGGAGCCGACCAGTTCGCCGCCCTTGTAGATGTTGAAGGTGGGGATCGAGACGATCCCGTAGTCGCGGCTGGTCCGCGGGTTGGAGTCCGTGTCCAGTTTCACGACCTTGAGGGTGTCGCCCATCTCGGCGGAGATCTCGTCGATGATCGGCCCCATCATGCGGCACGGGGGGCACCACTCGGCCCAGAAGTCGACGAGCACGGGCTTGTCGGACTCGAGGACCTCGGCCCGGAACGTGACGTCGGTGACGTCGGGGGCGTTGCTTGCCATGTCTCTTCCGTTCTCTCTAGGCGGTGGCCGGCACCGGGGAGGGGCCGTCGGGGGTGAGGGGCGCGTCGTCGTCGGTCGCCTCCGCGACCTCGTCGTCCGCGCCCAGCGGGAGGGCGTCCGGGTCCTCGAGCGAGGCGAGGTATCGCTCCGCGTCGAGGGCGGCGGCGCAGCCCGTGCCGGCGGCGGTGATGGCCTGCCGGTAGATGTGGTCGACGACGTCGCCGCACGCGAACACGCCCGGCACGGACGTCTTCGTGGTGGGGTGCTCGACGACGACGTAGTCCTCGTCGTTCAGCGCGACCTGGTCACCGAGGACACCGGTGCGGGGGAGGTGCCCGATCGCGACGAACAGGCCGGTGGCGTCCAGTTCGCGGGTCTCGCCGGTCACGGTGTCGCGGAGCGTGAGCCCCGTGACCTTCGTGTCACCGTGGATAGCGGCGACCTCGGAGTTCCAGGCGAAGGAGATCTTCGGGTCGTCCATGGCGCGCTTGGCCATGATCTTCGAGGCGCGAAGTTCGTCGCGGCGGTGGATGATCGTGACCTTGGAACCGAAGCGGGAGAGGAAGGTGGCCTCCTCCATGGCAGAGTCGCCACCTCCCACCACGGCGATGTGCTGGCCGCGGAAGAAGAACCCGTCGCAGGTGGCGCAGTAGCTCACGCCACGGCCCGAGAACTTCGCCTCGGAGTCGATGCCGAGCTTCTTGTACTCGGACCCGAGTGCGAGGATCACGGACTTCGCGGTGAGCACCTCGTCGTCGTCCAGGGTGACGGACTTCATGTCACCCGTCAGGTCGACGGCGGTGACGTCCTGGAAGCGGACCTCGGCACCGAACCGCTCGGCCTGGGCCTGCATCTGCTGCATGAGGTCGGGGCCCATGACGCCCTCGGGGAAGCCGGGGAAGTTCTCCACCTCGGTGGTGTTCATGAGCGCCCCACCAGCGGTGATGGCGCCGGCGAACACGATCGGCCTCAGGCCCGCACGGGCGGTGTAGATGGCGGCGGTGTACCCGGCGGGGCCGGATCCGATGATGATGACGTCGTGGTCGGTCATGGTGTCCCTTCGTGGTCTCTCTGGTGCTGCCAACCAATATGCCCCGGGGGGTATTCCCGTCCCGCTACCGCACCGCCACCTCGAGCAGTTCGATGCGGTTCTTCCCGTCCGAGTCCGCCACCGGCAGCGAGGTGAACCAGAGCACCACGTTGCTCAGCTCCGTGCCCTCGGGCAGTTCGACGACCGTGGTGCGGCCCATGTCCGCCTCGGCGATCACCTCACCGTTGACGGCGTCTGCCGGGTCCGCCTTCACCTGCACGTGGCCGCCCTCCCCGTGGAGGGTGAGCTCCACCGCAGAGACGGTGGTGCGCTCGGCGAGCCCGATGTCGAGCCCGATGCCCACCTTCATGCCGTACTGCGGGTTCACGTACGAGCGCGAGCGCCAGAACGTCTCCAGGTCCCCGTCGAGGGCCCGCGGCGTGAGGTCGGGGTTCTCCGCCCCATCGCCCTGGGGGTCGAGCACCCCGATGGAGGCGATGGTGGGGGGACCGGTGGGAGCGGCCGTCGGCGCGGCGGTGGTGGCCGGGGCTGTCGGCTCCGCCGTCACCGTGGGAAGGACGGGGGTGGGCGAGGGGCCGTCGTCGAAGATCGGATCCACCGAGAGCAGGTTGAGGACGGCGAACACGGTGGCACCGGCCACGCCCAACAGCATCAGCGCCAGCACGAAGGGGCCGGGGTCCAGCCGGCGTTCGGAGAACGGCAGGGTTGCGTTGTCCTCGGTCTCCAACTCGCCGGGGACGTGGAGATCGTGCCGTGAGACGAAGGAGTCCACCCGCCGCATCGACGTCTCGGCCGCCCGCACCGAGGCGGCCCGGGCCCGCGCCGCCTGGCGGCGCACCTGGGTTCCGCCCACCTGCACCTTCTCGGAGGCGGTGGCCGCAGCCGCCGCAGCCGCGGCGGACAGGCCCATGCCCCGCCGGCTCAGCTCGGCGTCCCCGGTCGGATCAGTCCTGGCGGCGGTGGGGTCCGTCTCGGTGACGTCAGTGGTGTCAGCTGCGTCAACGGCGGCCGCACCATCCTCGGCGGCGGCGGCGGCGCGGGCGGC
>DBPQ01000144.1:0-15925 GCA_002304945.1 Actinomycetales bacterium UBA1416
TCCTTGGTCGGGGCGAGTGGATTTGAACCACCGACCCCTTGACCCCCAGTCAAGTGCGCTACCAAGCTGCGCCACAGCCCGTTGCCACCGAACCGTGATCCGGCGAGCCCCTCAACTATACGGCACACCCCGGCCGTGCCTGAAACCGGTGGAAGCCCGTGTGGCGACAGCCACGTCCCCCTCTTCGCCCGAACCGCGGACACCCGCGACGCCGCGTGCCACGCTGGCTCCTGTGAAGACGGACCCAACAGCGAGCCTGTTTCCCGGCAAGTACTTCATCAGCACGGCGCTCGAGGCGCTGGAGACGAAGACCCTCATGTCGGGCGAGCTCCTGAACCGCTACCTGCAACGTGCGGGTATGGCTGGCATCCTGATCGGCGTCTTCTACTCGGTGTACTACACGACGGTGGCCGCCTTCGCGGGAGTGCAGTACGAGAGCTTGTCCCTGGAGGGAGTCGGCAAGGTCGTCGGGGCCCTCGTGTTCGGGTGGGCTCTCGTCTTCATCTACTACACGAAGTCGGAGCTCCTCACCTCGAACATGATGATCGTGACCGTGGGTGCCTACTACCACCGGGCGAAGTGGTGGCGCGTCCTGCGGCTCCTCTTCTTCTGCTACGTCGGCAACCTGCTCGGCGGTCTCCTCGTCGCGATCCTCTTCCGGTTCAGCAGCCTGGTCTCGGGGCCCGTGCTCGAGCAGATGGACCACGCGATCGACGTCAAGCTCGGCTACGTCAGCGATGGCATCGCCGGTTGGGGTGACCTCTTCGTCCGGGCCATCTTCTGCAACCTGATGATCAACATCGCGATGCTGCTCGTCTACAACGGCCTCATCAAGGACGACCTCACGAAGAGCCTCGCGATGATCATGTCCGTCTTCGTGTTCGCGTTCGCGGGCTTCGAGCACTCGGTCGCAAACTCCGTGCTGTTCCTCATCATGTGGTTCGAGCACGGCATCGACGTCGGCCTGGCGGCCGGCAATGTCGGCATCGCCCTCCTCGGGAACTACGTGGGGGGCGGTCTCCTCATCGGGCTGTACTACGCCTACGTGAACGACGATTCGCGCTACCTGCGGAAGCGGCTCAACCAGTAAGGCCGGTCAGGAGAGCGACGCCGTCTCCCGGGCTCTCCGGCCCCGGTCCGGCGGCGGCGGGAGCGCGAAGCTGCCGAGGTGGTGGCTGCGCAGCAGCACCCTGCTGGTCCGCATTGACTTGGACCGGCCCGAGAGCGGCGCCGTCGGGGCGTCCCGGCTGAGCTCCACCACCCCCACCTTCAGGCTGCGGGCGAACGGCATGAGGAGCAGCAGCACCCCGACGCCGAGCACCATCACCCGGATGGAGTCGTTGCTCGGTCCGGGCAGCGCGTCGGTGAGGGCTTGCCACACCACCAGCGCACCGAGACCCAGGAACACGGTGTTCTGCAGGCGCCGCATCCATCGCGCCTTCTGGTAGGCGATCATCAGCATCGCCAACCGGGTGGGCTCGTCCCGGTCCGGCAGATGGCGCACCTGGTGGAGGAGCCGGCGGCGGCGGGAGTCCGAGGCCCTCCGGCAGCACGCCCGCTCGGTCGACCGCAGGTGGTGCGTGAGGTCACGGGCGTCCATGACGAGATGTCGGTCGCTCCGCAGGCCGAGCCGGTCGAGGCCCTCCTGCGCGAGGACCGCCGCGTGCATCCCCCGCCGGCACACCTCCGCGTACAGGTACGGCGGGAGCGGCTCGGAGCCGACGACGGCGCCCCCCGGTGCCCGTCCCGTCGCCAGGTACGCGCGCGTGTCCCGGTGGAGGTCGGCGGCGACGCGGTAGTCCCGCACCGCCGCCATGAGCTGCTGCACGTTCTCGACGCCGTCGCTCGCCCCGTCGTCGTCCCGGGACATGGCGAGGGCCGCCTCGAACTCGCTCTCCGCGAGGATCATCCGCGCGAGGACGTGCCCGGGCACACCTGCGAGCAGGTTGCGTGCCTGCCGCATCGCGGCCGTGTAGTCGCCGGTGATGAGGGAGGCCTGGGCACCGAGGGCCCGCATGTCGAGGTCGTGCCTCCGCTCCGGCAGGACCTGGCCGAGAAGGTCCGTCCCGGTCGCGTCGTCGCCCCGGCGGAAGGCGAGCATGGCTCCGAGCACTTTCACTGACCAGGGCTCGTCCGCCGTGATCGGTTCTGCGTCGACCATCGCCGCGGCCCGCTCGTGGTCCCCGGCGAGGAGAACCAACCAGAGCCGCCGCCGTGAGCTGAGGGGGCAGTCCGTGCGCGCGAGGATGGCGCGGGCCGCCTGCTGACCGTGGTGCCGCACCCCCGCCAGCGGGTCGTGCCCAGCGGCCGCCACGGCAACCCACCGGGAACCGGCCAGGATGGACGCCTCCGCGAACGTGGTGTCACAGGGATCCAGTTCCGCGAGCTCCTCCAGGTCCCGGAGCACCTCGGCCGCACCCGTCCTGTCACTGAACAGGAGCCGCACCCGGAGGACCGACCTCCGGAGGGCGGCGCCGCCGTCATCGTCCACCGACGCCGCGGCGCGCAGGTGATCCCACGCCGCCTGGAACTCGCCGAGTTGCGCGGACAGGCGGTAGGCGAGGAGCTGGTAGGAGTGCACCCAGTGCGGCCGGTTCTCCGACGTCACACCAGGGGTGGGCCACTCGTCGTGCCCGGGCACCTCAGCGCCGAGGGCGCGCAACGTGCCGCAGCACGCCGCCTGGGCCTCGTCGAAGCGTCCGACGTCGGTCATCGCCTGAATACACCGGCTCCGGTCCTCGACGTCCATCTCCCGCGCCGACATCCCCCACCGTGCGGCCAGGTGGTCGAACAGGCGGGCGGCACGCGCGAAGTCGTCCAGTTCGGTGGACGCCACCGCCGCCACGAGCACCGGTTCGGCGCTCTCCTCACGGCCCGCCAGCAGTTCGAGGGCGAGGGCCGGGTCCTCCGTGGCCAGCAGCTCGGCCACGCGTACGGCGGAGCGGGGGCCCGTCGTGGCAAGGCGCAGGAGTGCCTCCTCGAACTCGAGGAAGCTCGCCACCGGTTGGGGCAGTCGCCGGCCGCTCCGGAAGAGCGAGTCGACGAGCCCGATGGTGCGCAACGCCTCGTCCTCCGAGCGCACCAGTGGCGGCCCGAGCATCAGCGCCGTGACCCATGCGAGCTGCGCGATCGTCAGGTCGGATCCGCCGCCGGTCAGCGCCTCGGCCCTGCGCCACAACTCGGCGGCAACGAACTCGACCACCGCCTCCTCGTCGGCGAACTCCTCGGCCAGGGAACGCAGCACGGCGGGCTCGTGGTGATCGGTTCCCGCATCGTGCAGGACCTCCGTCCACCGGACGGCCTCGGCGGCCACCAGTCCCCGGGCGGCGTGCAGCGCGGCGAACGCGGCGTCGGCCGCCGCCCAGTCGCGTTCCTCACAGGCGCGTTGAGCGGCACGCCGCAGGCCAGTGAGATCCTCGCCCCCCACTGCCAACGTGTCGTCCATCGCACCCCCAACCGGTGGGAGCATTCTTGGGCCAAAAGTCCCAGAGCACAAGACCCCTGGCCCGGATCCCGGGCCCGATCGTCAGCGCCGGCGCTTCTCCCGCACGCGCACAGAGATCTCGATGGGCGTTCCCTCGAAGCCGAACGTCTCGCGCAGCCGGCGCTCGATGAAGCGGCGGTACCCGGCCTCGATGAACCCGGTCGCGAAGATCACGAACCGCGGCGGCCGGGCCGACGCCTGGGTGGCGAACAGGATGCGGGGCTGCTTCCCACCCCGGACGGGGTGCGGGTGCGCCGCCGCGAGCTCGCCGAGGAAGGCGTTCAGCCGCCCGGTCGGGATCCGGGTGTCCCAGGACTCCAGCGCGGTGTCCAGCGCGCGGACGAGCCGGTCCACGTGCCACCGGGTCTTGGCGGACACGTTGACGCGCGGCGCCCACGGCACCTGGACGAGGTCCTTCTCGATCTCCTTCTCGAGGTAGTACCGCCGCTCCTCGTCCATGAGGTCCCACTTGTTGTAGGCGATGACGAGTGCACGGCCGGCGTCGATCACCTGCTGGACCACCCGGATGTCCTGCTCGGAGAGCCTGTCGGAGGCGTCCACCAGTACCACGCCCACCTCGGCCTTCTCGATCGCGGCCTGGGTGCGGAGCGAGGCGTAGAAGTCCGCCCCCTTCGTCTGGTGCACCCGGCGCCGGATGCCCGCGGTGTCCACGAACATCCACTGCCGGCCGCCCAGTTCGATCAGCTCGTCCACCGGGTCCCGGGTGGTCCCCGCCTCCTCGTGCACCACCACGCGCTGCGACCCGGCGAGCGCGTTCAGCATCGACGACTTCCCCACGTTCGGCCGTCCCACCAACGCCACCCGCCGTGGACCGCCCTCCGGTCGCGGCCCGGCGACGGCGGACACCACCGGCAGCACCTCGAGGACGGCGTCGAGGAGATCGCCGATGCCGCGCCCGTGGAGCGCGGAGATCGCGAACGGCTGCCCGAGGCCCAGGGACCACAGCTCGGCGGCGTCCGACTCCCCCGCCGCACCGTCCACCTTGTTGGCGGCGAGCACGACGGGCCGGTTCGAGCGGCGCAGCAGCCGCACCAGCTCGTTGTCGGTGTCGACGGCACCCACCGTGCCGTCCACCACGAGGAGGACGGCGTCCGCCAGGTCGACGGCGACCTCCGCCTGCTCGGCGACGCGCGCGTCCATCCCGGCGACGTCCACCTCCCAGCCCCCGGTGTCCACGAGGGTGAACTCCCGGCCGGCCCATTCGGCCGGGTAGGTGACCCGGTCGCGGGTGACGCCCGGGGTGTCCTGCACGACCGCCTCCCGGCGCCCGAGGATCCGGTTGACGAGGGTCGACTTCCCGACATTCGGCCGCCCCACGATCGCGAGGACGGGCAGTCCGGGGCGGGCGCCGGCGTCGGCCCCGCCCTCGGCGCCGCCCTCGAGGAGGGCCTCGTCCTCCTCGGACAGCTCGAACTCCGTCAGGCCCGCGCGCAGGGCGGCGGCGCGTCGTTCCGCCTCCGCGTCGTCGACCTCGAAGGGGAGTTCCTCGTCAGGGGTGGGGTTCTCGTACTCGTTCACCGGGCAATTGTCCCCCACGGCGGGCTATGCCCGCGTCCCCGCATCCCCGGGCAGCGCCACCCCCGTCAGGGCGACCGCATGGTCGAGGTGTCCGGCCATGCTCTCGGAGACCAGGCGCATGGCCTCCTGGGTGCCCGCCCGGCCCTTCGGCAGGTCCGGCAGCACGAGCGGCTCGCCGAACACGACGTGCAGTCTCGCGCGCGGCCTCGGCACGTGCCCCACGGACGCCCCCGCCGGGCGCGTCCCCAGGCAGGCGGCGGGCACCACCGGTGCCCCGGAGTTCATCGCCAGCCAGGCCACCCCGGCCTTCACGGACTGGAGCGACCCACTCCCCCGGCTGCCCTCGGGGAAGATCCCCACCAGCCGCCCCTCCTTGAGCAGGTCGAGGGCCACCACGAGGGCGGCCCGTCCGGCGGACCGGTCCACCGGGATCTGCCCCGCCCAGTCCATGAGGAAGCCGAGCCCGGAATCGAAGAACTCCTGCTTGACGATGATGTGGGAGCCGCGCGGGATCGCCCCGTGGAGCACGGGCCCGTCCACCACCCCGATGTGGTTGGACGCCACGATCACCGGACCCTCCGCAGGCACGTGCTCCGCACCCCACACCCGGGTGTCCCACCACACGTGGTCCAGGAACCACCCGACGCGCCGGGACCACACCGGCCCCCACCGGCGGATGTCGGCCGCGGTGACGTCCTGTCCGCGGGTCACCGCACCCGGTCCTCGATGATCGCCAGGGCGGCGGCGAACGTCTCGTCCGGCACCATCCCGCTGTTGTCGAGGGTGACCACGCCCTCGTGGGCACTCATGAACTCCGAGACGGTGGAGTCCTGGGTGTCGCGGCGGATCACCTCGTCCCGGGTCGCCTCGAGGGACTTCTCGTCGGCGGCCCCGTGCCGCTCCATGGCCCGGCGCGCGAGCCGGTCGGTCGGGTCGGCGATGAGCAGGATGCGCACGTCGGCGTCCGGCGCCACCACGGTGGTGATGTCCCGGCCCTCTGCCACGATCCCCCGCCCGCCGGAGCGTCCCCCGGTCCGCTCCGAGTCGATGATGGCCCGCTGCCGGGCCTTCATCTCCGCGCGGACCGCGAGGTTCACGGCCACCGTCGACACCACGGTCGAGATCTCCCCGGTGTGGAGGCGGTCCGTGACGTCCACGCCGTCCAGCAGCACCCGGGGTCCCGCCGGGTCCGTCACCATCTCCAACGGCATCGCACGGGTCGCCTCCGCGACCGCGTCCTGGTCGTCCAGGTCGACGCCCGTGTCCAGGCACCACACGGTGGCCACCCGGTACATGGAGCCGGTGTCCAGGTATGCGAGCCCGTGGTGGGCCGCCAGCCGCTTCGCCAACGTGGACTTCCCCGAGCCCGAGGGCCCGTCGATCGCGATCACGAGACTCATGCCATCACCCTCCACCCGAGTTCCTCGAGGTGCGCCGTGAGCTCCGCGGCGCGCGCCGGCAGCACCGACAGCGTCGCGACGCCGAGCTTCGCGCCCGCGGCGTGCTCCAGCCGCAGGTCCTCGATGTTGATCGTAGCGTCGCCGATCTCGGCGAACAGGCGTCCCAGTTCGCCCGGCTTGTCCGGGACGAGAACAGTCACCTCCGCGTACCGGCGGGCCGCACCGCCGTGCTTGCCCGGGATGCGTGCCACGCCCCGCCGGCCGTCCTCGATCACCCCGGCGAACGCCTTCATCACGCCCGGCGCCCCGGGGCCGTCTACTGCCGCCGTCCGCAGCGCCCCGACCACCTCCTCCAGCGAGGAGAGGAGCGCCTCGGCGTGCGGGAGCACCGCCCCCGCGTTCGCCGCGAGGATCGCGGACCACATCATGGGATCGGACGCGGCGATCCGGGTCACGTCCCGCACCCCCTGCCCCGCCAGGCCGAGCGCCTCGGCGGGCAGGTCCGCGAGCCGTGTCGCGGTGAGCGACGCCACCAGTTGCGGCACATGGGAGACCGCGGCGACGGCGGCGTCGTGCTCGGCCGCCTCCAGCACCACCGGCAGCGAGCCGACGGCGATCGCGAGCCGCCGCACCGCCGCGACCGCGCCGGCGTCGGCGGACTCGTGCGGGCAGATCACCCAGGTGCGGCCCTGGTACAGGTCGGAGTCGGCGGCGGCGGCCCCGCTCCGCTCCCGGCCCGCCATGGGGTGCGAGCCCACGTAGCGGGCGACGGCGTCGCCGGCCTCCGCCGCGACCGCCTCCGAGAGGCCGCCCTTGACGGAGGCGACGTCGGTGACGACGGCGTCGGGGTGGTGCCGCAGGGCGGCCACCACGTGCGGGACGATCACGTCGGGCGGGGTGGCGACCACCACGAGGCTGGGGCGGAAGTCGGGGCCGGCGGGTGTGCCGGCTCCGAGGTCGCGGGCGAGGTGGAGGGACGAGGGCGACCTGTTCTGAAGCCCCACCTCGATCCCGAGGCCCCGCAGCGCGAGCCCGAGCGAGGTGCCGAGCAGTCCGGTTCCGACGATCAGCACCGGCCCACGCACGTCGTGCCTCGGGCTCATCAGAGCCCCACGGAGCGCATCAGGTTGCCGAGCTCGGCGCCGGTGATGACGCGGGATCGTCCGGACCGCAGGTCACCGAGCCGGATCGGGCCCACCTGGGTGCGCACGAGTTCGATGACCGGGTGGCCGACGGCGTCCATCATTCGGCGGACGATGCGGTTGCGGCCGTCGTGAAGGGTGATCTCGAGGATGGACGCCATGGGGGCGGTCTCCTTGATGGTCACGGCGTCGGCCTTCGCGAGGCCGTCCTCCAGCTCGACCCCCTGCTTCAGCTTCTTCACCAGCCCGCGGGGTACCCGGCCGTTGACCGTGCACAGGTAGGTCTTGGGCACCTTCCAGGACGGGTGGGCGAGCCGCTGGGCGAGCTCGCCGTCGTTGGTCAGGAGGATGAGTCCCTGCGTGGGGGTGTCCAGGCGGCCCACGTGGAAGAGGCGGGTGTTGTACCGGCCCATGAAGTCCGCGAGGGTGGGGCGGCCCTCCGGGTCGTTCATCGTGGACACCACGCCGGTGGGCTTGTTGAACGCGATGGTGAGGTGGTCGGCGTCGAGGACCACGCGGGCGGAGTCCACGTGGATCACGTCAACGGCCGGATCAACCCGGCGGCCCATCTCGGTGACCACCTCCCCGTTCACCTCCACGCGGCCGTCCGCGATCATCTGCTCGCACACGCGCCGGGACGCGATCCCGGCGTGCGCGAGGACCTTCTGGAGGCGTTCGCCTTCGGTGTTCATCTCAACTCCTCGTCCCCGAGCGCTTCCAGCTGCGGGAGGTAGGGCGCCAGTGGTGGCAGGTCGTCGAGCGAGCCCAGGCCGAGCCGCTCCAGGAAGTGGGGGGTGGTGCGGTGGAGCAGCGCACCGGTGGCCTCGTCGTGGCCGGCCTCCTCGACGAGTCCCCGTGCCGTCAATGTTCGCATCACGGAGTCCACGTTGACGCCACGGATGGCGGAGACCTGCCCGCGGGTGACGGGCTGGCGGTAGGCCACCACGGCCAGCGTCTCGAGGGCTGCGTGGGTCAGGCGGGCCGTCTGCCCGGAGGTGACGAACGCCCCCACGACGTCGGCGAGGTCCGGGTCCGAGTAGACCCGCCACCCGCCGGCCCGCTCCTCCAGCCGGAAGCCCCGCGGGCGCCCCTCGCGCTCTCCCCGGTAGTCGGCCGCCAGTTCCGTGAGCAGTTCGGTGACCTGCCCGGTGGGCATGCCGAGCGCCTGCGCGAGGCTCGCCGCGGGCACCGGCTCGTCCACGACCATGAGGATCGCCTCAAGCGCGGCGAGGTGGTGCTCGGGCAGGGCGTCGTCCGGGACCGGCTCGTAGGCCTCGCTCATGTCTCCTCCACCTCGTCGAAGTCCTCCCCCACGTCGTAGTCCGCCTCGCCGCCGGTCCAGCGGACCTGCAGTTCACCGAGCGCCTCGGCCTGCTCGAACGCCACCGCGCCCTCACGGAAGAATTCGAGGAGGGAGAGGAAGCGTGCGACGACGACGGCGGTCGACGCGGCGTCGTCGACGAGCGCCCGGAACGTCATGCTGTGGCGACGGCGCAGCCGCGCCATGACGCGCGCGCCCTCCTCCCGGACGGAGACCGTGGGGTCGTGGAGGTGGCCGAGGTCGACGGTCGGGGGGCCGGGCCGCGGCTCCAGGGCGCGCGCGGCGAGCACCGCGAGCGCCTCCGGTCCGATGGACATCACGAGCTCCGGCAGGAGCGCGGCGAGGTGCGGTTCGAGGGGCACGGAACGGGGGAAGGACCGGGCGGCGATCTCGAGGCGGCCGGCGAACGTGTCGGCCACCTCCTTGAACGCCTTGTAGGCGAGCAGGCGGGCGAAGAGCAGGTCCCTGGCCTCGAGGAGTTCGAGGTCCTCCTCGGACTCCACGTCCCCGCGGGGCAGCAGGCGGGCGGCCTTCAGGTCGAGCAGCGTGGCGGCCACGACGAGGAACTCCGAGGCCTGCGAGAGGTCCCACTCCTCGAGGGCGGCGAGGTAGGAGATGAACTCGTCGGTGACCTCGGCGAGCGCCACCTCCGTGATGTCGAGGCGGTGCCGCGAGATCAGGGACAGGAGCAGCTCGAACGGCCCCGAGAAGTTGGAGAGGGTGACCTCGAACTGGTCGGTGGCCTCAGGCGGCATCGCCACGGGCCACGAGTTCGCGCGCCAGGCGCCGGTAGGCCTCGGCCCCCGAGTGGGAGGGCGCGTACGTGGTGATCGGTTCACTGGCCACGGAGGCGTCCGGGAACTTCACGGTGCGCGCGATCCGGGTGGTGAACAGCTTGTCCCCGAAGGCCTCCCGCACCCGCTCGATCACCTCGCGGGAGTGGAGGGTGCGCATGTCCACCATGGTGGCGAGGATGCCGTCGATGCGGAGCTTCGGGTTCAGGCGGTCGGTCACCTTGTCGATGGTCTCCACGAGCAGGGCCACGCCGCGCAGCGCGAAGTACTCCGCCTCCAGCGGGATCATTACGCCGTGCGCCGCGGTGAGCGCGTTCACCGTGAGGAGGCCGAGGGAGGGCTGGCAGTCGATGAAGATGACGTCGTAGTCGTCGAGGACCGGCCGCAGCACCCGGGCGAGCGCCTGCTCGCGGGCCACCTCGCCAACGAGTTGCACCTCGGCGGCGGAGAGGTCGATGTTCGCGGGGACCACGTCGAGGTTCTCGAGCTGGGTGGGCTGGATGACGGCGCGCACGTCGCTGCGCGGCTGCATGAGCAGCGTGTACACGGTGGTGTCCAGCTCGTTCGCGTTGATTCCGAGGCCCGCGGAGGCGGCCCCCTGCGGGTCGAAGTCCACGATGAGGACCTTGCGGCCGTACTCGGCGAGCGCGGCGGCGAGGTTGATGGTGGTGGTGGTCTTGCCCACCCCGCCCTTCTGGTTGCACATCGCGATCACGCGTGCCGGCCCGTGGCTCGCCAGCGGCGGGGGCACGGGGAAGTCCTCGCCGTCGCCCACCCCGAAGAGCTCACCCTGGTCAACTGTCACCCCACCAGCCTAATGGACGGTGGCAGGGCGGCCGGGCAACGGCGCTCCCCGGATGCGTCGAGTGGGCTGGGGCACGGTGGGACAATGACCCCATGCTGAAGGCCCTCGGACGGCTCACCGCCCTCCATCCGTTCCGGTTCATCGTCGTCTGGGTGGTGGTGGTCCTCACCTCCTTCGCCGTGGCCCTCGGTGCCTTCGGGGAGGGCCTGTTCGACCGGCTCCAGTCCGAGAGCCCCTCCGTGCCGACCTCGGAGAGCGGCCAGGCGGAGGACTACCTCTCCGAGGCCGACGACACGCCCTACACCGTGAACCTCATCGTCTGGGGCCTCGACCTGGCGGACCAGGCGCAGCTGGCCGAGGTGGCCACCGCCATGGCGGACGTCCGGGAGGACCTCACCGCGATCGACGGCGTCGCCGCCGTCCTCGACCCGTTCGCCTTCCCGGCCGGTCCCGCGGACCCGCAGGCGGCGGCCCTGCTGTCCTCGGAGGCCGACGGGTTCATCGTGCGGGTGGAGTTGGAGGACGATCTCTCCGAGGAGGCCGAGGACGCGGCCCGGGTGGCGGTGGAGGAACGCCTCGACGCCGTCGTCGACGACCTGGGCGTGGACGGCACCCGCGGCATCGTCTCGAACGTGGACCTGATCACCGCCTCCGTGATCGATCAGACCGTGGAGGACCTGGCCCGGGGCGAGTCGATCACGCTGCCGCTGTCCCTGATCGTGCTGGTGCTGGTGTTCGGCGGCTTCCTCGTGGCCGGCATGCCGCTGATCGGGGCGATCGCGGCCATCGGGCTCGGGATGGCCGCGATGTGGGTGGCCGCGCAGTACCTCAGCGTGGACTCCTACGTGGTCAACATCCTGTCCATCATGGGCCTGGCGCTCTCGATCGACTACGGGCTCCTCGTGGTCTCACGGTTCCGGGAGGAGCTGAAGGGCGCCGCGGCGCGGCACCGGGAACGCCCGGGGAAGCGCCGGCGGGACCCGGCCGTGGTGGAGGCCCTGGAGCGGACCCTCGACACCGCGGGCCGCACGGTCCTGTACTCCGCCTTCATCATCGCGATCTCGATCTCCGGCCTGCTCCTGATGGAGGCCCCGCTGCTCCGTACCGTGGGCATCGCGGGCGTGGCAGTGGTGCTGGTGGCGGTGGCCAGCGCCGTCAGCCTCGTGCCCGCCCACCTCGCGCTGTTCGGGCGGTCCCTGCTGCGGCCCTCGGTGCTCGCCAAGCTCCCTGTGGTGGGCTCCCACGTGCACGCCCTCGGGGATGTGGCCCCCGACGACGGGCTGTTCTCGAAGCTCGCCCGCTTCGTCCACCGTCACCCGTGGCTGGTGCTCGTGCCGACCCTCGGCCTCCTCGTGGCCATGGCGTGGCCGCTCGCCGGGGTGAACCTCCGGGCGGACGCGCTCGAGTACGTGCCCCGGGACTCCACCCAGGGCGAGTACCTGGACGTGGTGGAGGAACGGTTCCCCGCCCTGCAGTTCCCGGAGGCGTACATCCTCGCGGACGCCTCCGTGGATGAGGCGGAGGCGTGGGCCGAGGAGCTGCGCGACGTTGCGATCGTGGACCGGGTGAACCCGGTTGCCGAGGTGGGGGACCGTCAGCTGATCTCGTTGAAGCTCGGGGTCGACGGCGCCTCCGCGGAGGCCCTCGACCTGGTCCGCGACCTGCGCGCCGAGGACCGCGGCTTCGAGTTCTGGGTCGGAGGCGCTGCCGCCACGACCATCGACTTCGGGGCGTCGCTCCTCGACCGCCTGCCGTACGCTCTCGCCCTGGTGGTGCTCGCGGTGTTCGTGCTGCTGTTCCTGATGACGGGTTCGCTGGTGGTGCCGCTCAAGGCGCTGATCGTGAACCTGCTGTCGCTGGCGGCGTCGATGGGGCTCACCGTGCTCGTCTTCCAGGAGGGGTATCTCTCCGGGCTGCTCGACTTCGAGCCCCTGGGCGGAATCGAACTGGTGATCCTCGCACTCGCCGTGTCCTTCGGCTTCGGGCTCGCCATGGACTACGAGGTGTTCCTGCTCGCCCGGATCAAGGAGTACTGGGACCTGACCGGGGACAACGACGTCGCGGTGGAGCGCGGACTCCAGAAGTCCGGACGCATCATCACCTCCGCGGCCCTCGTGATGATGCTCGTGTTCGCCGGCCTGATCGTCGGCAAGCTGGTGGTGGTGAAGGAGGCGGGCTTCGCGCTGCTCATGGTGGTGGCAGTCGACGCCAGCCTCGTGCGCATGCTGCTCGTGCCGTCCTCGATGACGGTCCTCGGGAAGTGGAACTGGTGGGCGCCCGGCCCCCTGCGCCGCCTGCACGACCGCTACGGCATCACGCACGACTGAGCCGATTTCGCGCTGATGGGCCTCCTCGTCGACCTCACCCCGCTGCGCCTCCACCCGGACTTCCGGCGCCTGTGGGTGGGCAACGCCCTCGCGGGGGTCGGGGCGAACCTCGCCGCCACCGCGATCAGCCTGCAGGTGTACGCCCTGACCGGCAGCCCCTTCTCGGTGGGGCTCGTGGGCCTCTTCGGGCTCGTCCCCCTCGTGGTGCTGGGGCTGTACGGCGGCGCGGTCGTCGACACCTACGACCGCCGCACCGTGGCCATCTGGGGCAGCGTGGTGATGTGGCTCGTCGCCATGCTCAACGTCCTCCAGGCCGCGCTGGGCAACACGAACGAGTGGGTGCTGTACGGCCTCGTGGCGCTCAACTCTGCGGCGTTCGGCGTGGTCTCCCCCGCCCGGCAGGCGATCTATCCGCGCATCCTGGAGCGGGAGCTGCTGCCGGCGGCGAACTCGCTGAGCTCGCTCGCGATGAGCACCTCCATGCTGCTCGGCCCCATGGCGGCCGGGTTCCTCGTGGACCTCAGCGGCTACACCGTGACCTACGCGGCGGACGCCGCACTGTTCGTCTTCGCGATGTGGGGGCTCTGGCGCCTCGCGCCGGTCCCGCCGCTCACCGACGGCCCCCGCCGCGTCCCCGGGATCCGCTCCGTGCTGGACGGGCTGAGCTACCTGGCCAAGCGGCCCAACCTGCGCATGTCCTTCCTCACCGACTTCTGCGCCATGATCCTCGCCCACCCCCGCGCCCTCTACCCCGCCATCGCCGCCGTCGCGCTGGGCGGGGGCGCCCGGACCGTGGGGATCCTCGCCGCGGCCACGGCCGCCGGCGCCCTCGTGACCTCCCTGCTGTCGGGCCGGCTCGGGGGCGTCCGCTGGCAGGGCCGCGCCGTGGTCCTCGCCGTCACCGGTTGGGGCGTCTCAGTGGCCGGGTTCGGGTTCTTCGTCCTCGCCGCCACGCGCGGCTGGGTGGATCCGACGACGGCGCTCGCGGGCGCCGTCGTCATGCTCGCCCTGGCGGGGGCGTCGGACACGATCTCCATGGTGTTCCGCACCACGATCGTGCAGGCCGCCGCCGAGGACCACATGCGCGGCCGGCTGCAGGGCGTGTTCATCGTGGTGGTCGCCGGCGGCCCGCGCCTCGGAGACGTTCTCGCGGGATCGCTCGGGGAACTCACGCTGGAGTGGGCGGCCCTGATCGGCGGAGTGGCGTGCGTGGTGGCCCTGGCGGGGCTGGTCGCCGCGCAGCGGGGCTTCCTGCGCTACGACGCGCACCACCCCGAGCCGTGACCCTCAGCGGCGCGTGTAGCTCTGCACCCACGCCCCGGCGTTGTAGCCGAGACGGCGGTAGATCCGCAGGGCGGCGGCGTTGTCCAGCCAGACCCCGTAGTGGACGATCCCGTACTGCTCGATGCCCCACCGGGTGATGGCGGCCATCATCGCCGCGCCGATGCCCTGCCGGCGCGCGTCCGGGTGCACCCCGAGGCCCGCGAGCACCAGGCCGTTCTCGCGTTCCAGGCCCGGGCGGGGCAGCGTCAGCCCGCACACCCCGAGCAGTTCGCCCGCGCGTTCGTAGCCCCACCACACCACCGAGGAGTCCCGGCGCACGTGCGTGGACGGGTTCGCGGCCTCCACGAGGGCGTCGATCTCCGCGGCGGAGCGGTGCGCGAGCGGCACCACGTGTTCCTCCCCGGGCTGGACGGCCGGCGCGGTGCGGCACCACATCCACTCCCAGGGGCCGAGGGGCTCGACCCCGAGGGCCCGCTCCACCCGGCCGGGGTGGGCGTGCAGCGTGCCGTACGGCAGGATCAGGAACTCCGCACCCGCGAGGTCGGCAGCGTGGTCCTCCACCAGCTGGACCACCTCGCCGACGTCCCCGACGCCCACCACCATGCACGCCCCGCCCCGCGGGACGCGGAGCAGGGCGCTCTCACCCCGCGCGAACACCGCGTCCGGGCGCCAGCGGCCGCTGTTGGCCCGCACCATCCGGTCCCGCGCGACGACGTCCGAGCACGCCCCGTCCATCAGCCGGAGGCACCCGCCTTCGGCTTCGCGTCCACGCCGGCCTCGCGCCGCTGCGCGGGCGTGATGGGGGCGGGTGCGCCGGTGAGCGGGTCGTACCCCCCACCCGACTTGGGGAACGCGATGACGTCGCGGATCGACTCCGCGCGCGTCAGCAGCGCCACGATCCGGTCCCAGCCGAACGCGATGCCGCCGTGCGGCGGGGCGCCGTACTTGAACGCGTCGAGGAGGAAGCCGAACTTCTCCTGCGCCTCCTCCGGGCCGATCCCCATGACGGCGAAGACCCGCTCCTGGACGTCCCGCCGGTGGATACGGATGGACCCGCCGCCGATCTCGTTGCCGTTGCAGACGATGTCGTAGGCGTAGGCGAGAGCCTCCCCGGGTGACTCCTCGAAGCGGTCGATCCACTCGGGCGTCGGGGAGGTGAAGGCGTGGTGGACGGCGGTCCACGCGCCGCCACCGACGGCGACGTCGTCGTCCTCGCCCGTGGGCTTGAACAGCGGCGCGTCGACCACCCACACGAAGGACCACGCGTCCTCGTCGATGAGGCCGACCCGACGGCCGATCTCGAGGCGCGCCGCACCCAGCAGGGCGCGGGCCTCGCTCGGCTTCCCGGCGGCAAAGAAGATGCAGTCGCCCGGCTCCGCGCCGGTCGCGGCGGCCAGGCCGGCGCGCTCCTCATCCGAGATGTTCTTCGCGACCGGGCCGCCGAGCGTCCCGTCCTCGGCGAGGGTGACGTACGCGAGGCCCCGCGCACCGCGCTGCTTCGCCCACTCCTGCCACGCGTCGAAGGTGCGGCGCGGCTGCGACCCACCGCCCGGCATCACCACGGCGCCGACGTACGGCGCCTGGAACACCCGGAACGGGGTGGAGGCGAAGTACGCGGTGAGGTCGGTGAGCTCGAGCCCGAAGCGGAGGTCCGGCTTGTCGGTGCCGTACCGCTCCATGGCGTCGCGGTAGGTCATCCGCGGGATGGGGCGGGGGATCTCGTACCCGATGAGCTCCCACAGGGCGGCCAGCACGTCCTCCGAGACCGCGATGACGTCGTCCTGGTCGACGAAGCTCATCTCGACGTCGAGCTGGGTGAACTCGGGCTG
>DBPQ01000144.1:15981-16193 GCA_002304945.1 Actinomycetales bacterium UBA1416
GGGGACTGCGGCAGGGCGTACCAGCTGCCCGGGGAGAGCCGGGCGGGCACGATGAAGTCGCGGGCCCCCTCCGGGGTGGACCGGGTGAGGGTGGGGGTCTCCACCTCGACGAACTCGTGGGCGTCCAGCACCCGGCGCGCCGCCCGGCTCACCTTCGCGCGCAACCGCAGGGCGTGCGCGGGCGCCTTGCGGCGCAGGTCGAGGTAGCGGTA
>DBPQ01000144.1:16244-23644 GCA_002304945.1 Actinomycetales bacterium UBA1416
CTCGATCTCGCCGGTGGCGAGGTTCGGGTTCGCGTTGCCCTCGGGGCGGAGCTGGACCGTGCCGGTCACCTGCAGCACGAACTCGGCGCGCAGCTCGTGCGCCACCTCCTCCCGGATCACCACCTGGGCGATGCCGGAGGAGTCCCGCAGGTCGATGAAGGCCACCCCGCCGTGATCCCTGCGCCTGTCCACCCAGCCCGTGAGGGTGACGGACGAACCGACGTCCGACGCGGAGAGCGTTCCTGCCAAGTGGGTGCGGAGCACGGGGTACCTCATTTCCGTTGTGGGCGCCACGCGCGAGACAGGCGCGGGCGATTTGATCTTAGCCGCAGCCCCCGCGAACACTTGCATCGTGCACGCCCCCTCCGACCGCCCCACGGGCGTCCTCCGCCTCCTCCTCGTGGGGGCGGTGACGCTCATCTCGCTGGGCGCGTTCGAGAACCTCGCGGTGACCACGATGATGCCCGTGGTGGCCGCGGAACTCGACGGGTTGCGCCTCTACGCGCTCGCCATGGGACTCCCACTGGCCGCGCACATCGCGGCCACCGCGGCCGCCGGGCTCTGGATCGACGCCCGCTCCCTGCGCGGCCCGCTCGTCTGGGGCGTGCTGCTCTTCGCGGCAGGCCTCATCGCCGCCGGTGCGGCGCAGGACATGGCGCTGGTCGCCCTGGGACGTGGGGTGTCGGGGCTCGGAACCGGGCTCCTCACGGTGACCCTGTACGCCGCCGTGGGGGCGCTCGTGCCCGCCGCGGACCGCCCCCGCTTCTTCGCCGCCTTCTCCGCCGCCTGGGTGGTGCCCTCCCTCGTGGGGCCGCCCCTCGCGGGCTACGTGGCGCAGTACCTCACCTGGCGGCTCGTCTTCCTCGGCGTCGCCCCGCTGGCGCTCGCCTCCCTGCTCCTCCTCCGGCCACTGCTCGCGGCGGCGGACGACGCCGCGGCCTCCCGGGAGCGTGGCGCCGTCCGCGCGAGGGCGCGGGCCACCATGGTCCCCGCCGTCGTCGTCGCCGCCGCCGTCGCGGCGCTCCAGGCGGCCGGGGCATCAGCGGTGGCGGTGTCGCTCGTCGCGGTCGCCGCGATCGTGGCGTTCCTCCCCCGCCTCCTCCCGCCGGGAACCCTCGTGCTGCGGCGCGGCATCGCGTCCGTGGTCGCGACCCGCCTGCTGGTGAACGGGTCCGTCATCGCGATGGAATCGTTCCTGCCCCTCCTCCTGCAACGGGAACGCGGCTGGGAGCCGGGCCCGGCCGGGGTGGTCCTCACGGTCGGCGCGGTCACGTGGGCGTTCGGCTCGTGGATCCAGGGGCGGGTGGTGGAACCGGGCCTGCGGCATCGCACCGCCATCGGCGGTGCGATGCTGATCGCCGCAGGGACCGCGACGTCGTCGCTCGTGGTGTTCGAGCAGGTTCCCGCCGTGCTCGCGATCGTCGGCTGGGTGTTCGCCGGCCTGGGCATGGGCGTGGTGTTCCCCTCGATGGCCGTGCTGGCCTTGGCGAGCACGCCCTCCTCCCGGCACGGCGAGGTCTCGGCCTCGCTCCAGATCGCCGACGGCGTGGGCGCAGCGCTCGCCCTGGCCCTGGTGGGCGCGGGGTTCACCGCGCTGCTGGGAACCGGGGCCAACCCCTACCTGCCCGGGTTCGCCGCCATGGTGGCCCTCGCCCTCCTCGCCGTCGTGGCCACCACCCGTGTGCCCAACCTCACGGGGACCGCCCTCCCCACCGGGACCCCTGACCGATAGCCTTGGGGAGATCATGCGGCCGTTCGCCGCTTCCGCCCGTCCGGGCACACTCCCTGAGGCTCTTCGTGACATTCTTTGACTCCTTCTCGCTGCCGGAGCCCCTGCAGCGGGCCATCGACGACCTCGGGTTCACCGAGCCCACCGACATCCAGCGCTCGGCGATCCCGGCACTGCTGGACGGGCGCGACGTCGTCGGGATCGCCCAGACCGGCACCGGCAAGACCGCCGCGTTCGGGCTCCCCCTCCTCGCCCACGTGGACGCCGCGGAGCGGCACGTGCAGGCCCTGGTCCTCACCCCCACCCGTGAGCTGGCCCTCCAGGTGGCCGACGCCATCGGCACCTTCGCCGCCCGGCAGCGCACCGAGGTCATCGCCGTGTACGGCGGCTCGAGCTACCTGCCGCAGCTGCGGGCGCTGAAGCACGGCGCCCAGGTGGTGGTCGGCACCCCCGGGCGCGTCATGGACCTCATGGAGCGCGGCGCCCTCGACGTCAGCCGCCTGCGCGTGTTCGTGCTCGACGAGGCCGACGAGATGCTGCGCATGGGATTCGCCGAGGACGTCGAGACCATCGCCTCCTCCATCCCCACCGAGCGGATCACCGCCCTCTTCTCCGCCACCATGCCGGCCTCGATCGCCCACGTGGCCGCCACCCACCTGCGCGACCCGCTGCGCATCGAGGTGACCCCGGCGTCCTCCACCGTGGAGAACACCGAGCAGCTCTACGCCGTGGTGCCCTTCCGGTTCAAGGTGGAGGCGCTGGCCCGGGTGCTGTCCGTGTGGCGGGAGGAGGCGGCCCTCGTGTTCGTCCGCACCCGCTCCACCGCCGAGGAGGTGGCCACCGCGCTGGCCACCCGGGGCGTCCGCGCCTCCTCCATCTCCGGGGACGTGGCCCAGGCCGAGCGGGAGCGCCTCATCGAGCGGCTCCGGCACGGCGCTCTCGACGTCCTCGTCGCCACCGACGTGGCGGCCCGTGGTCTCGACGTCGAGCGCATCGGGCTGGTCGTCAACTTCGACGTGCCCCGCGAGGCGGAGGCCTACGTGCACCGCATCGGCCGCACCGGCCGCGCCGGCCGCAAGGGCAAGGCCCTGACCTTCTTCACCCCCAAGGAGATGTCGCGGCTCCGCACCATCGAGCGGGCCACGCACACGAAGCTCGCCGAGGTGACCGTGCCCGGCCCCGCCGACGTCGTCAACCACCGCATCCAGCAGGTGCTGCGCACCCTCCCGGTCGGGGAGCTCACCGTCTTCCGGGACGCCGTGCTCGCCTCGGGTGCCGACCCCCTCGACCTCGCCGTGGCCCTGCTGGCCCGCGCGGTCGACGCCGCACCCGAGCCCACCAGCCCGGGCGGCCGCCTCCGCCGGGAGGAGGTCGTGGACGAGCAGGGCCACTTCCTGCGGGCGTCCTTCGAGGGCCAGGGCTCCGGCCGCAGCGAGCACCGCGCCACCCGCGGGGATGACCGGGACCCCCGGTTCGAACGCAAGGCACCGCGCGCGGGGCGGCGGGACGACCGGGACGGCTCCGCGTTCCGCTACCGCGTCGAGGTGGGCCACAAGGACGGCGTCAAGCCGGGCGCCATCGTGGGCGCGCTGACGGGCGACGGCCGGATCGACGGCAAGGCCATCGGCCGCATCGACATCTACCCGTCGTTCTCGCTCGTCGACCTCGAGTTCGAACCCTCCGACGATGCGATCCGCCGCCTCCAGAAGAGCCGCGTCGCAGGCCGTGCGCTGCGCATGGCCCCGGACCGCGGTCCGCGCGAGCGCCGCCCCTACTCCAAGCGCCGCTTCGACTGAAGGACGGTCGCGAGGGACTCACGGAAGTACTGGTAGTCCGTCAGCTCCGTCCGCAGGGGGCCGACCAGCTTCCGCTCGATCGTTCGCGCCACCGCCTCCCGGAGCCGGTGCGCCACCCGGCCCGCCCGGCGTGAGCCCCCGAGGCGGGCCGCGCCCATCGAGAGCAGCGCCAGCAGGGCGCCGAGACCGAGGCCACCGGCGATGAGGACGGTGGGCCAGGGCACCTCCCCGAGCATCGGGGTGACGGGCACCGGCATCATCAGGTAGTCCAGGACCTGGAGGCCCGCCAGCCAGACGCCGCCAACCACCGCCGCCACGACGAGCAGGATCTGCAGCACTCCCATGACGCGCCACCACCACGGGAGGCGGTCACGCTCGTAGTCGACGCCGGCGACGGCGGTGTCGAGGGCCGAGACCACCGCGGGGATGCGGCCCTCCACCTCCTGGAGGATCGCGGAGCGCCACATGTCCGGCATCTCCCGGGTGGCGCCGGAGACCAGGGCGTGCGCGCTCGCNNCTCGCACGCACCGCGGCCTCCTGCACGGGGGTCGGGCCGGGCAGCGACGTCCGGGCCAGGGCCGGGTCGCCCACCGCACGGTCGAGGTGCAGCCGGCGCAGCGGGTCGGGGCGGAACCGGGCCACCCACCGGATCGGCGGCCAGCCCACGTGGGCGCGGGCCTGGCGGATGTGGGAGCCGCGCACGGCCGCAGCCACCGCGGGGATGCCGGCCGCCCGGAAGGCCGCCTCCAGCAGCCTGGTGTGGTGCTGCGCCGTGATCTCACCGGCCGCGGCCCCACCGGCCGCCGCATCGAGGTGCTGCGCGGAGCGGATCAGGTCGGCCCGCGCCCGGGCGAGGCGCGCCTTCTTCGAGGCCGCGATCGCGTGGACCCGCGTACGGAGGTCCGCGACGCCGTCGCCGGTGAGGGCGGACACGGCGTGGGTCTCGACGTCGTCCATCCCGTCCGCGGCGAGCAGGTGCCGCAGGTCCCGCAGGATGGAGGCCACCTCCGCCTCGGACACCCGGTCCGCCTGGTTGAGCACCACCATCGTGACCTCCGCGTGCGCGGCCATGGGCTGGAGATACTGCTGGTGCACCACGGCGTCGGCGTACTTCTGCGGGTCGAGCACCCACACCAGCACGTCCACGACCTCGGCCATCCGGCGGGCGATCTCGCGGTGCTCCACCTCGGTGGAGTCGATGTCCGGCAGGTCGAGGAGCACGAGGCCACTGCCGTCGTCGGGCCTGAGCACCCGCTCCGGCACCTCGAGCCAGTCGAGCAGCTCGGTGGCGCCCTCGCCCCAGGTGGCGGCGAAGGGTCGCCGGGTGGTGGGGCGGGTCGCGGCGGTGCGCGCCAGGTCCTCCCCCACGAGCGCGTTGAACAGGGAGGACTTCCCGGAGCCGGTGGCACCCATGAGCGCCACGACCGTGCGGTCCGGGGCGAGCCGGGACCGCATCCCGATCCTCTCCAGGGTCTGGCGGGCCGCCGTGATCGGCGCGTCGGACAGGCGCCCGTCCGCGAGGTCGATCGCGCGGGTCAGCGCCGCGACCTCGTCCGCGAAGGTGACGGTCCTCATGTGAGGCCACCCTCCGCCTGCGCCGTCCTGACCGCGGCGACCTCCTCCTCCACGCGCGTCCGCACGTCCGGATCGATCGCGAGCCCGTCGAGGGCGGCCGTGAACGGCTCCAGGTACCAGGCGAGCAACTGCCGGCCGTGGTCGTTCAGCTTCCCTCGCGCCTGCTTCGCCATCCGGCGCACCGCGTCCTCCCCGAACACGGCCTCCAGCAGCTTCTGCCCGACGACGGCGGTGCCGCCGGCCGCCGCCAGCTCACCCCCCGTGATGACGCCGCCGGTGCTCGCGAGGATCGTGATCATGAGAGCGATGCCGAGGCCGTTCACGCCGAGGGACAGCATCCGCGCGGTGAAGCGCCGGTCCGCGCCCTCCTCCCGCACCATCTCGAGGAGTCCACCCTGCCACTCGACGACGTGACGGGACGCCTCACCGCGGAGCCGCGCCTCGGAGGGCAGTCGGGTGAGGGCCTCGGCGAGCAGGTCGCGGCCACCGCCCTCGAACCGCCACGCGTGGTCGACGTCGGCGGCGGCCCGCTGCGCCTCGGCCTCGAGCAGGGTGAACAGGCCCTCCTCGATCGCGGCCTCCACCGGCTGGGTGGGCGCCGGCGCCCCCCGCACGAAGGCCGAGACCCTGTCGCGGATGCGCCCGACCTGGGTCTCAACGCTCCGGAAGAAGTCGCCGGTCCCGACGAACTCCTGCCACCGGGCGAGCACCTCGCCCCGCAACAGCGAACCGTCGGCGGTGGCGGCCTCCAGCCGGCGGAGCGCCTCGGCCTCGGCCGCGGCGACGCTGGTGCGCAACTGGTCGACCGCCGTCACCTGCTCCTCGGCGGCAACCCCGAGGGCGGTGGCCTGTCCGAGGACGGCGGACACCGCGCCGAGCAGGGTCTGGCGCGCCACGCGAGAGCGGGAGGCGGCGTCGGCGGCCAGCGAGCCCAACCACTGCCGGATGGGGGCGACCTGGTCCTCGGGCAGGTGGTCGCCGTCGAGGACGGACTCCTCGATCGTGAAGAGGGGTGCCTCGGCGAGTCCCCCGTCGACAAGGCGCCGCCGGAGGTCGGCGCGCACCTCGCCGACCACCTCGGGCGGCACCCGGTCCAGGATGATCGCCACCACGGTGTTGCGGGCCGCGGCGTCGCGCAGCAGATCCCACGGGACGGCGTCGGCGTAGCGCGCGGCGGTGGTGACGAACAGCCACAGGTCCGCGGCTGCCAGCAGCTGGGCCGCGACCTGCCGGTTCTCGTTGACCACCGAGTCGACGTCGGGGGCGTCGACGATCGCGAGACCCTGGGGCAGGCCGCGGGTGGAGCGGATCTCCAGCTCCGTGTGAACGGAGGGGTCGGCGGACGCCGGCGTGGCAGGGGCATCGGGGGCGACGCGCACCCGGGCGAGGGACGGCAGGATGCGGTCGTCCTCGAACCAGGAGGCCTCCGCGGGGTGGTGCAGGAGCAGGGGCCGGCGGGTGGTGGGCCGGATCGCGGAGGAGGCCGCGACGTCGACCCCGAGCAGGGAGTTCACCAGGGTGGACTTGCCGGCGCCGGTGGACCCCCCGACGACCGCGAGGAGCGGCGCGTCCAGGCGCTCGTAACGGGGCAGCACGTAGTCGTCGAGCTGGTGCACCAGGTGCTCCCGCGACTCGCGCGCCTGCGCCGCCCGGTCGATCGCGAGGGGGAAGGGGATGGTGGCGAGGAGGTCCCGCAGCGAGCGGAGCCGCACCACCGCACCGTGGGTCGAGCTGGCCATGTCCGTCTCCCGGTCAGTTCTCGGCGGCCACGAGGTGCGGCCACCAGTCGCTCTGGGGAGGCTCCCACACCTCCGGGTCGGCGGCCACCTGGGCGCCGGACCGGATGTCCTTGACCTCACCGGACTGCGGGAACCACACGAACGGGATCGAGCGGCGGTCGGCGTAGCGGATCTGCTTGCCGAACTTCTCCGCGGTGGGCGCCACCTCCGTGGGGACGCCCCGGGCGCGGAGTGCGCGGGCCACGGCCTCGGAGGCCGCCCTGCTCTCCTCCTGCACGACCGCCACGAGCACCGCGGTGGGCACCGGCCGCGAGGCCCGCACCAGGTCCTCCCCGAGGAGCCGCGACATGATGCGGGAGATCCCGATGGACATCCCCACGCCCGGGTAGGAGCGCTTCCCGTCGGAGACGAGCGAATCGTACCTGCCGCCGCTCGCGATGGAGCCGAGGCCCTCGTGCCCGACGAACGTCGTCTCGTAGACGGTTCCCGTGTAGTAGTCGAGGCCCCGGGCGATGGAGAGGTCCGCGACGAGCACGCCGGGCATGTGGCGGGCCCCCGCCT
>DBPQ01000144.1:23678-49035 GCA_002304945.1 Actinomycetales bacterium UBA1416
CCGGCCAGGGCGAGGGCGGCCTCCGCCTGGTCCGGGCTGGCGCCCACCACCGTGGTGAGCTCCTCCGTGACCCCGGCCGGACCGATCTTGCCGAGCTTGTCGATGGCCCGCAGCGCACCCTCGACGTCCGCGATGCCGACCGCCTCGTAGAAGCCCTGGCTGACCTTCCGGTTGTTCACCCCGATCCGGAAGGCGGGGATGGGCAGGCCCCCGAGGGCCTCGGCGACGACGATCGGGAGCTCGACCTCGAACTGGAACGGGATGGCGTCCTGGCAGACGACGTCGATGTCCGCCTGGGTGAACTCGCGGAACCGCCCGTCCTGGGGGCGTTCCCCGCGCCACGCCTTCTGGATCTGGTAGCGCTTGAAGGGGAAGACGAGGGAGCCGGTGTTCTCGAGGACATAGCGCGCCAGGGGGACCGTCAGGTCGAAGTGGAGGGCCAGCTGCCGCTCGCGGGTGGTCTCGCCCTCGTCGTGGAGCCGCCGCAGCACGTAGACCTCCTTCGAGGTCTCGCCCTTCCGGAGGAGGTCCTCCAGCGGCTCGACGGCGCGGGTCTCGATNNGCCGTGCAGTTCGAAGGTGCGCCGGACGTGGTCGAGGACGTGTTGCTCGACGACGCGTCCGGCGGGGGTCCATTCCGGGAACCCGGAGAGGGATTGACGGGCCATGGGCCCATTCTCGCAGACGGCCCGGACCGGTCAGCGGGTGGCGAGGAACGGGTTCGTCGCGAGCTCGTGCGCCCAGGTGGTTCCGGGCCCGTGCCCCGGCAGCACCCAGGTGGCCGGGTCCACGACCTGGCGGAGGGTGCGCAGGGTCCATCCCATGACGTCCGGGTCGCCCCCCGGCAGGTCGGTGCGGCCGATCGAACCGCGGAAGACGACGTCCCCCATGAGGGCGAGGG
Organism: Actinomycetales bacterium UBA1416; assembly: GCA_002304945.1. GTDB lineage: Bacteria > Actinomycetota > Actinomycetes > Actinomycetales > Actinomycetaceae > UBA1383. The sequence continues at coordinate 24,579 of DBPQ01000144.1, forward strand.
TGCGCGGCTCACCGCTGGGCGCGGCGCCCACCCACCCCGCCACGTCGGCAGGCCACGAGGCGCTGAGGAAGTAGACGGTGCTGCCGGCAGTGTGTCCCGGCGCCGGCAGGGCGCGGACGGAGATCCCCGGGACCAGTTCCGCTCCCCCGCCGGCGAAGTGGGCGGCGCCGAGTTCACGCACGTCNNGCCGGCCGGTGCCACTCCGGCAGGCCGAGCGCGGACCTCACCTCGGGCGGTGTCCAGCGGAGCGGGTCCTCCAGACGCTCGAGGTCCGGGGCGGGCGCGAGGACCGGACACTCCCCCGCCACGGCGGCGGCGTCCCACACGTGGTCAGGGTGGCCGTGGGTGAGCAGGACACAGGCCACCTCCAGCCCGTGGCGGTCGAGGACGCCGCGCACGGCCGGGGCCGTGCCGCTCCCCGGGTCGACGACGACGGCGCGGCCGCCCTCCCCCAGGACGTAGCAGTTCTCGGCCAGGACGTCGGCGACGATGCGTTCCAGGATCACGGTCCCGAGTGTATCCGGGGGCCCGCCCGCCCCCATGCCCCGGGCCCGCGCGGTGCAATAGACTGGCGGGACGCCGTGCCACACGGCTGAACGCGACGTCCGGAGGGGTCCGTCCCATCCGCAACCCGAGGAGTGACCACCATGAGCGAGACTCCCATCGTCTCCCCGCGCGAGCCCGAGGACGAGACCGTCCCGGAGGCCCCCAAGGAAGCCGCTGAGGTCACCGCTCCCGAGGAGGCCCCGGCTCCGGAGCCCACGCCCGCCGAGGAGGACGCGCCGCCCGCCGTCGAGGAGGACGCTCCCGTGACCGAGGAGGCCCCCGCGCCTGCTCCGGCCCCCGCCCCGCGCCCCCCGGCTGGACCCAGGCCGCCCGTCCGCAATGTGGCCCCGCCCAAGGAGGTCCCGATGGACCCCCACGACGCGGCGGAGGCCGCCCAGTGGGGCCGGGTGGAGGACGACGGCACCGTTCTCGTCCGCGAGTCGTCCGGCGAGCGTGTGGTGGGCCAGTTCCCCGATGTCGCCGCTGACGAGGCGCTCGCCTTCTACGTCCGCCGCTTCCTGGACCTCGTGGCCCAGGTGAAGCTCTTCGAGTCCCGGCTCGCCCACATCTCCACGAAGGAGATCGACCAGACGCTCAAGTCGCTCAAGGAGCAGGTCGCCGAGCCCCAGGCCGTTGGGGATCTGGAGGGCCTGCGGCAACGCCTCGCCCTCGCCGAGGAGCGCGCCATCGAACGCCGCTCCGAGATCCAGGCCGAGCGTGAGGCGGCGAAGGCCGCGGCCTTCGAGGCACGCGAGGAACTGGTCGCCGGCGCGGAGGCAATCGCCGCCCAGGACCCGCACGCCACCCAGTGGAAGCACTCCTCCGAGGAGTTGCGCCGCCTGCTGGAGGAGTGGAAGAACGCGCAGCGCTCCGGCCCGCGTCTCGACAAGGCGCGCGAGGACGAGCTCTGGAAGCGCTTCTCCAAGGCACGGACCACGTTCGACAGGCACCGCCGGCAGTGGTTCTCCGACCTCGATGCCGCCCAGGACACCGCGAAGAAGGCGAAGGAGGCACTCATCGCCCGCGCGGAGGCCCTCTCCAGCTCCACCGACTGGGGCCGCACCTCCGGGGAGTACCGCGAGCTCATGGCGGAGTGGAAGGCGGCGGGACGGGCCCGCCGGCATGACGACGACGCCCTGTGGGAGCGGTTCCGTGCCGCCCAGCAGCGGTTCTTCGACGCGCGGGACTCGCAGAACCAGCTCATCGACGCCGAGTACTCGCAGAACCTCGAGGTGAAGCTCGGCATCCTCACCGAGGCGGAGGCACTGCTGCCCGTCCGGGACGTCAAGGCGGCCCGTGCGACGCTTCGCACGCTCCAGGACCGCTGGGACGCCGCCGGCCGGGTGCCGCGCGCCGAGGTGTCGCGGGTCGAGGGCCGCATGCGCGCCGTCGAGAAGGCGATCAAGGATGTCGAGGACGCCGAGTGGCGCCGCTCGAACCCCGAGACGAAGGCCCGCGTGCAGGGTGCCACCTCCCAGCTCGAGAACGTGATCAGCGCCCTCGAGCAGGAACTCGCGGATGCGCAGGCGTCCGGGGACGCCCGGAAGGTGAAGGAGGCGCGCGAGGCCCTCGAGGCGCGCCGTTCGTGGCTCGAGCAGCTCCAGCGCTCCAGCGACTGACCCTGTGGATGGCCGCGGCGCGCCGGTGGCGCCGTGTGCCAGAGTGTGGCCGTGTACGCGTGGCTGTATCCCGTACCGGTGGAGCCGGTGACCGTCCTCGACGAGGATCCCCTCCTGCGCCATGCCCCCTGCGACGGATCGGTGCTCGCCGGCTCCGACCGTCCCCGTGACCTGGACGCCGCGGACCCGTTCCGGACGGTCGCCCGGCTCGTCCCGCCGCGAGCGGTGGTGTGCCTGGCGACGGCGTGGGCGCTGCACACGCACGCCGCGGTCCCGAGGCCCGTGGACGTCGTCGGCGGGGACGCGACGCCGGGGGTGCGCACCCATGACCTGGCCCTTGGACCCGAGGACGTCGTCGAGCGGTGTGGACTGCTCCTCACCACCCGCGTCCGCACCGCCTACGACCTCGCCCGGCTCGCGCCCGCGGGGGTCGCGGCCCAGGCGTTGGTGGACCTGGGGTGGCCGCGTCCGGAGTTCGACCGGTACGTCGCGGCGCGTGCGGCGGATCCCGGCGCCTCCCGTGCGGCACTCCTCAGCGCCGCGGTGCTCAGGTCGTCCGCTTGCGGTTCCCCATGACCCGGTAGGCGTCGAACACGCCGTCGATCCGGCGGATCGCGGCCAGGAGGTGGCCCATGTGATCCGTGTCCGCCATCTCGAAGGTGAACCGCAGGGTCGCGAGCCGATCCCGGGAGGTCGTCGAGGAGGCCGACAGGATGTTGACGTGGTTCTCCGAGAGGATCCGCGTGACCTCCGAGAGCAGGCCGGTGCGGTCGAGGGCCTCGACCTGGATCTGGACGAGGAACACCCCGGCGCCACCCTTGCTCCAGGAGACGGGGATGATCCGTTCCGGCTCGTTGCGCAACTGCTCCACGTTCCCGCAGTCCTCCCGGTGCACCGATATCCCTGATCCGCGCGTGATGAAGCCGATGATCGGGTCCCCGGGGACGGGGGTGCAGCACCGCGCCACCTTGACCCACACGTCGGAGGAGTTCATCCCCTCGACCACGATCCCGGGGTCGGTGGTGCGTGACCGGGACGCCGTGGCCGTCCCGGGGATGGTGGCCTCCGCGAGGTCCTCCTCGGCCCCCGCATCCCCGCCGACCATCCGGACCAGCCGGGAGACGACCGTGCTGGCGGAGACGTGGTTCTCCCCGATCTCCGCGTACAGGGCCGCGACGTCCGCGAGGCGCATGTCGTCGGCCAGTGCGGTCAGAGACTCGTGGTTCATCAGGCGCTGCAGCGGGAGGTTCTGCTTGCGCATGGCCCGGGCGAGCTGGGCCTTCCCCGCCTCGATGGCCTCCTCGCGTCGCTCCTTCGTGAACCAGGCACGGATCTTGTTGCGTGCCCGGGGCGAGGCCACGAAGCTCAGCCAGTCACGGGAGGGACCGGCGCCCTCGGCCTTCGAGGTGAACACCTCGACCGTGTCCCCGTTCTCCAGCTTGGAGTCGAGCGGGACGAGCTTGCCGTTCACGCGGGCACCGACAGTGCGGTGGCCCACCTCGGTGTGGACGGCGTAGGCGAAGTCCACGGGGGTCGCGCCACCCGCGAGGGAGATCACGTCCCCCTTGGGGGTGAACACGTAGACCTGGGTGCCGGCCATCTCGTAGCGCAGCGAGTCGAGGAACTCGGTGGGGTCCGCGGTCTCGTTCTGCCAGTCCACGAGCTGGCGCAGCCACGTCATCTCGCCGTCCCCGGTCTCCGCCTTCTGCGCCTTGTTCGGGTTCTCCTTGTACTTCCAGTGCGCCGCCACGCCATACTCTGCGCGACGGTGCTGGTCGTGGGTACGGATCTGGATCTCGACGGGGCGCCCGCCCGGCCCCAGCACGGTCGTGTGCAGGGACTGGTACATGTTGAACTTGGGCATCGCGATGTAGTCCTTGAACCGCCCGGGTAGCGGCTTCCACCGGGCGTGCATGATGCCGAGCGCCCCGTAGCAGTCCCGGACCGAGTCGACGAGCACGCGCACGCCCACGAGGTCGTAGATGTCATCGAAGTCGCGGCCCCGCATGATCATCTTCTGGTAGATCGAGTAGTAGTGCTTGGGCCGGCCGGTGACCGTGCACCGGATCCCCGCCTCCGCGAGGTCCTTCTCGATGTGGCTGCGCACGCTCGCCAGGTACGTCTCCCGGGCCGGGGCGCGCTCGGCGACAAGGTGGACGATCTCGTCGTACACCTTCGGGTAGAGGGTCTGGAACGAGATGTCCTCCAGTTCCCACTTGATGGTGTTCATGCCGAGCCGATGGGCGAGCGGGGCATAGATCTCGAGGGTCTCGCGCGCCTTGCGCGCCGCGGACTCGCCCGAGACGTACTTCCACGTGCGGGCGTTGTGCAACCGGTCGGCCAGCTTGATGACGAGCACTCGGATGTCCCGGGACATCGCCACGATCATCTTGCGCACGGTCTCCGCCTGCGCCGCGTCCCCGTAGGTGACCTTGTCGAGCTTGGTGACGCCGTCGACGAGGTTCGCGATCTCCTCGCCGAACTCCTCCCGGATGCGCGCCAACGGGTAGCCGGTGTCCTCGACCGTGTCGTGCAGGAGCGCCGCCGCCAGCGTGGGCGGCAGCATCCCCAGCTCCGCGAGGATGGTGGCGACGGCGACCGGGTGGGTGATGTAGGGGTCACCGCTGCGGCGGACCTGCCCGGAGTGGGCCTTCTCCGCGATCTCGTAGGCCTTCAGGATGACGCTGATGTCCGCCTTCGGGTGGTTCGCCCAGAGGGCTGCCACCAGCGGTTCGATCAGAGGGGGCACGGCGTGGCTGCGCGCACCGAAGCGGACGAGGCGCGAGAGCATGCTCGGCACCGGGACGGTTGCCGCCGCGTCCGCGTCGAATCTCAGATCGTCCGCCATTGGACAATCGTACGACCTCCCGTGACCCCGTCCGAGGGGTCCCGGCGTCAGTAGGCGAGCACGGACTCCACGTCGTAGCCCTCGAGGCGGCTGCGCCCCCCGAGGTCGAGCAGCTCCATGAGCATGGCGAGACCCATGACCTTGCCGCCGGCGCGCTCCACGAGGTCGACCGACGCGCGCGCCGTCCCCCCGGTCGCGAGCACGTCGTCGATGATGAGGATGCGCTGGCCGTCGTGGATCGTGTCCGGGCGCAGCTCCATCCGGGCGGTGCCGTACTCGAGGGCGTAGTCGACGCCGATCACCGGGCCGGGCAGCTTGCCGGCCTTCCGGACGGTGATCATGCCGACCCCGAGGTGCAGGGCGAGCGGGGCCGCCAGGATGAAGCCGCGTGACTCCAGTCCGGCGACGGCGTCGACCCGGCCGTCGTAGTGCTCGGCGAGCGCGTCGACGAGCGCACCGAAGGCAGGGCCGTTGGCGAGCAGCGGCGTGATGTCACGGAACAGCACTCCCGGGCTCGGGTAGTCCGGGATCTCGCGGATGTTCGCCTGGACGAGTTCCGCAAGCTCTGTGAGCGGGTGGGTCATCGGTGATCCTTCTTCCTCCGCCGGGGCTGGGCCGTCTGGCCCAGGTGGCCCCCGGGGATGACTGTGGTGCCGAGCACGGAAGCGGCCATCCGGTCGCTCGTCGCCTCGCCCCGCTCGGCGCGCTCGGTCCGGCCCCGGAGGACGCGGGCGGCGTGCGCTGCCACGGGCGCCTCCCTCCGGCGGAGTTCCACGAGCAGCGGGGTGGCGATGAAGATCGAGGAGATGGTGGAGACGATCATCCCGATGAACAGGGCGAGCGCGATGTCGCGCAGTGTGCCGGCGCCGAGCAGGAGGACGCCCACGAAGAGGATCGCGGCGACCGGCAGGACTCCCACCACCGAGGTGTTGATGGATCGCACGAGCGTCTGGTTGACCGCGAGGTTGGCGGCCTCCTCGTAGGTCACGCGATCCTGATCGAACAGGTTGGCGGTGTTCTCCCGCACCTTGTCGAAGACCACCACGGTGTCGTACAGCGAGTAGCCGAGGATGGTGAGGAAGCCGATGACCGAGGCCGGCGTGATCTCGAAGCCGATGAGCGAGTAGAGGCCGACGGTGATCACGAGGTCGTGGAGCAGCGCTGCCACGGCGGCGAAGGCCATCTTCCACGTCCGGAAGTACGCCGCCATCACGATCGAGACGAGCACGAGGAAGAGCACGAGGCCCTGGACCGCCTTCTGGGTGACGTCAGCTCCCCAGGAGGGCCCGATGTAGGTGGACGTGACGTCCTCCACGGCGATCTCGTACGCCTCGGCGAGGCCTGATCGCACGTTGGCGATCTGGCCGGAGTCGAGCTCGCTGGTCTGCACGCGCAGGCTCGTGCCCGCCACCGTGGTGATGCGCGGTGCTTCCGCGACCCCCTCCTCCGCGAGCACGGCGCGCGCCGGGTCGCCGGAGGTGTTCGCGACGTTGGAGAGGGTGAACTCGGAACCGCCGCGGAACTCGATGCCCGGGTTGAGCCCGCGCACGCCGAGAACCGCGAACGAGAGTGCCATCAGCGTCAGCGCGATCGTGAACCAGAGCCGCCGCTTCGCGACGATCGGGAAGGAGCGGGCCCCCGTGTAGAGGTCGTTGCCGAACTGGGAGAAGTTCATCAGCCCTCATCCTCCTGGCCGGCGGACACGCGCGCGGCCTCCTTCTCGCGGGCCCGTCTCTCGGCGATCGTCAGCGGGCCGGCCTCGGCGGGTCGGACCCGGACGGAGCCCCGGCCGCGATAGGTCATGGCCGACGCGCCGAGGTGCTCGGGATCGAGGCCCGAGAATCGGTGCCCCTGCCCGAAGAACCGGGTCCGGATCAGGAGCTGCATCATCGGGTGGGTGAACAGCACGACGACGGCGAGGTCGACCACCGTGGTGAGGCCCAATGTGAAGGCGAAGCCCCGCACCCCGCCGACCGCGAGGAAGTAGAGCACGGTGGCCGCCAGGAGGTTCACGGCGTCGGACACGATGATGGTCCGGCGCGCACGCGACCAGCCGAACTCCACCGCGTCCTCCAGGGACCTGCCCTCCCGCACCTCGTCGCGGATGCGCTCGAAGTACACGATGAAGGAGTCGGCGGTGATGCCGATCGCCACGATGAGGCCGGCGACGCCCGCGAGCGAGAGCCGGTACCCGGTCGTCCACCCGAGCAGCGTGATCATCAGGTAGGTGATCAACGCGGCCACCGTGAGGCTCGCGGCCGCCACGAGCGCCAGGGCACGGTACTGCAACAGCATGTAGAGGAGCACGAGCCCGAGTCCGATGGCGCCGGCGAGCAGGCCGCGCTGCAGCTGCTCGAGGCCGAGCGTCGCGGAGATCTGCTCCTCGCTCTGCACCTCGAAGTTCAGCGGCAACGACCCGAAGTTGAGCTGGTTCGCGAGCGTGGCGGCGGACTCGCGGGTCAGCGACCCCGAGATCTGCGCCTCCCCGGTGGGGATCGGGTCGTCGACCGACGGGGCCATGACCACCAGTCCGTCGAGGACGATGGCGAACTGGTTCTGGGGCGAGGCCAGCCCGGAGAGCCTGGTGGTGGCGTCCGTGAAGGCGTCCCGTCCCTCCCCGTTGAAGCTCATCGTCACGATCCAGTTGTTCGTGGTCGCACCGGTTGAGGTGGTCTCGAGGCCGGAGGCGGCCTGGGTGATCTGGGTGCCCTCGACGTCCGCCGGGCCGAGTGCGTACTTGGCGGAGCCGTCGAAGGCGCACGCCACGGCGGGCTGACCGGGTTCGAACGTGTCTCCGCCCGCCAGGTTGGCGGGATCGAGGCAGTCGAGCACGTAGTAGTCGAAGGCGAGTTGCTCGGTGAACCAGAGAGTCGAGGAGTTGTCCGCCGGCTCGGCGGCAGGCGTGTCGGACAGGACCCCGTCGGCGTCGGCGTCCGCCGCCCGGAAGGCGGCCTCCTCGATCTCCTCACGGGTCCACGTCTGCGCGGTCGGCGTCGCGGTGGGCTCGGCGGTCGCCGTCGCATCGTCCGTGGGCTCCGCCGTCGGCTCGCCGGTGGCGTCCGCCGTCGGCGAGTCCGTCGCGGTCTCGCCGGGCTCGGTGAGGGCGGTCTCCGCCTCCGCCGCCTGCTCCTCGACCGCCGCCAGGGCGCCGGGGTCGATGGTCGTCGGCGCGCCGATGGTGAGGACCGGCCGGAACCGCAGCTGGGCGGACTGGCGGACGAGGTCGAGCGTCGCCTCGTCCGGTTCACCGGGAAGGGCGACGACGATGTTCTGCTGGCCCTGTCGCGTGATCTCGGCCTCGGCGACGCCGGAGGCGTCCACGCGCTGCCGGATGATCTCGATGGCCTGGTTGATGTCGTCCTCCGACACCTCGGAGCCGTCCTGGGTCCGGGGGGTGAGGATGAGCTGCGTGCCGCCCTCCAGGTCGAGGGCGAGCTTCGGGGTCAGGGAGGCGTCGGAGACCCGCGTGCCGATGAGAATCGACACGAGGATGGCGAGGACGGCCACGAGCAGCCCGATCATGGGGCGAGCGGGCCGTGTGGTCTTCACGGACAACGGTCTTCTTCTCTGTGGGGGTGGGCGGTCTACTGGGCCCGGTCCTCGCCGGCGGGGCCGTCGGCGGTGGCGTCCTCCGCCGCGTCGTCGACCGGGGCGAGCGGCGGCACCTGTGCACCGAAGATGGAGTCCTTGTGCCACATGGTCTCGACACCGGAGGGACTCTCCAGGGTCACCGTGTCCCCGTCGATGTCGACGACGGTGCCGAAGAACCCGGAGTGGGTGCGCACGGCGTTGCCGATCACGATGGCGGCGCGGCGCTGCTCCTGGATCTGCGCGGTCTTCTTCTTCCCGAAGTAGTTCATGGCCACGAACAGCAGCAGCATGAACACGAGCATCAACAGGAAGGGGTCCACGGGTCTTCTCCTCAACGGCGGCGCTGGTCCTCGGTCATTCTAGGCGATCGCCGGAACCGCCCCTAATCCTCTCCTAGTCGAAGAGGAGCCCGCCCGCGGGCGGCTGCAGGCCCAGGTGCCCGAACCCGGCGGCCGTGGCGACACGCCCCCGGGGAGTCCTGCTCATCAGCCCCTCACGCACGAGGAACGGCTCGACCACGGTCTCCACCGTCTCCGGTTCCTCGCTCACCGAGGCGGCGAGCGTCCCGAGCCCGACGGGCCCGCCGTTGAAGCGGCGGCACAGCGCCCCGAGCACCGCCTGGTCCAGCCGGTCGAGCCCGCGGGGATCGACCTCGAAGAGCGCGAGCGCGCTCCGGGCGGCGGCGAGGTCGAGCTGACCGCTGCCCCGCACCTCCGCCCAGTCCTGCACGCGGCGGAGCAACCGGTTCGCGATCCGCGGGGTGCCCCGCGAGCGGGAGGCGAGTTCCCGCGCGGCGTCGTCGTGGAGCGGGGCGCCGAGGAGCGCGGCCGACCGGTGCAGCACCTGCTCCAGCTCGTCGTCGGAGTAGAACTCGAGGTGTCCGGTGAGGCCGAACCGGTCGCGCAGCGGCGCCGGGAGGAGCCCCACCCGGGTGGTGGCGCCGACGGCGGTGAACCGCGGCAGCGTCAGCGGGATCGACGTGGCGCCGGGGCCCTTCCCGACCACGACGTCCACCCGGAAGTCCTCCATCGCGAGGTACAGCATCTCCTCGGCGGCGCGGGCGAGGCGGTGGATCTCGTCGATGAAGAGCACGTCCCCCTCCTGGAGGGAGGACAGGATCGCCGCGAGGTCCCCCGCGTGCTGGATGGCCGGGCCGGAGGTCAGGCGGAGGGAGCCCTCGCTCTCCGCCGCGATGATCATCGCCAGGGTCGTCTTCCCGAGCCCGGGGGGACCGGAGAGCAGCACATGGTCCGGGGCGGCCCGGCGCTGCCGGGCGGCGTCGAGGACGAGCGAGAGCTGGCTGCGGAGGGTGGCCTGGCCGACGAACTCCGCCAGCACGCGGGGCCGGAGCGCGGCCTCCGCGGCCCGCTCGATGTCGCTGACCGCGGCGTCGGTCACCCGCTCGTCATCCACGGGCGCCGCCCAGGCGTTGCAGGGCGGCACGCAGCGTGGCGGCGCGATCCTGCCCGGGTGCGCTCACGGCGTCGACGGCGGCAGTCGCGTCCCGTGACGACCACCCCAGGGCGACGAGCGCGGCCACGACCTCCTCGTCGAGCGCGGCGGGGGCGGGTGCGGGTGCCGCGCCCTGCGGGGTGCCGAGCTTGCCCGCCAGCTCCAGCACGAGGCGCTGCGCACCCTTGCGGCCGATCCCGGGGACGCGCTGGAGGGCGGCGAGGTCCTCCGCCGCGATCGCGCGGCGCAGGTCGTCCGGGGAGAGCACCGCGAGCACCGCGAGCGCCAGTCGAGGCCCGACGCCCGTGACGCTCTGGAGGGTGAGGAAGGTGGTGCGCTCGTCGTCGTCCCGGAAGCCGAACAGGGTGAGCGAGTCCTCCCGGACCACGAGGCTGGTGGCGAGGTGGGCGCTCTCCCCCACCCGGAGGGTGGCGAGCGTTGCCGGGGTGGCGGTGCACGCGAGCCCGACTCCGCCGACCTCGAGGACGGCGTGGTCGAGGCCGAGGGCCGCGACGGTGCCGGTGAGCGATGCGATCACGATGACTCCACTGGAACAGGTGTACGAACGACTCTAGCGCAGGTAGTCGCCCCGGGAGGCGTTGGCGGGACGGCGTGCCGTCCGCTCCGCCTCGGCCCAGGCGCGCTGGGCGGCCGTCTGGGCCGGCGTGTCGGAGGCCGTGGGGCTGCCCAGACGCCAGGAGTGGCAGATGGCGAGCGCGAGGGCGTCCGCGGCGTCCGCGGGTCTCGGGGCCTCGGCGAGGCCGAGGACGCGGGCGACCATGTGCTGGACCTGGCCCTTGGGGGCGTTCCCGTACCCGGTGACCGCGGCCTTCACCTCGGAGGGGGTGTGCAGCGTGACCGGGATGCCTCGTGCCGCGGCCGCCACCATGGCCAGGCCGGCCACCTGGGCGACTCCCATGACCGTGGGGACGTTGTGCTGGGCGAAGGCCCGCTCGATGGCGACGGCCTCTGGGTGGTGGGTGTCGATCCAGGTCTCCAGCCCGCGCGAGATGGCCAGCAGGCGGTCCTCCACGGCGTCGCCCGCCTCGGTCCGGATCACGCCGACGGCGACCAGGCGTGGCGGGCGGCCCGTCTCGATGACGCCGACGCCGCAGCGGGTGAGCCCGGGATCCACCCCGAGGACGCGCATCAGTCCTCGTCGTCGAGCGCGGCCATGACCTCGTCGGAGGCGTCGAAGTTGGCGTAGACGTTCTGGACGTCGTCGCTGTCCTCGAGGGCGTCGATCAGCTTCATCACCTTGCGGGCGCCCTCGACGTCCACCTCGATCTCGGTGGCGGGGACGAACTGGACCTCGGCGGAGTCGTAGTCGAGGCCGGCGTCCTGCAGGGCGGTGCGGACGGGGACGAGGTCGGTGGCCTCGCACTCGATCTCGAAGGCCTCCCCGAGGTCCTCCACCTCCTCGGCACCGGCGTCGAGGACGGCCATCAGGACGTCGTCCTCCGTCAGCCCGTCGGTCTTCGGCACCACGATGACGCCGCGGCGGGAGAAGAGGTAGGACACCGAACCGGGGTCCGCCATGGAGCCGCCGTTGCGCGTGAAGGCCACGCGGACGTCGGAGGCGGCGCGGTTGCGGTTGTCGGTGAGGCACTCCACCAGCACCGCGATCCCGCCCGGGCCGTAGCCCTCGTACATGATGTTCTGGTAGTCGGCGCCGCCGGCCTCCTGCCCGGAGCCGCGCTTGACGGCGCGATCGATGTTGTCCGCCGGGACGGAGTTCTTCTTCGCCTTCTGGATGGCGTCGAAGAGGGTCGGGTTGCCGGCGGGGTCCCCGCCGCCGGTGCGGGCCGCGACCTCGATGTTCTTGATGAGGCGGGCGAAGAGCTTGCCGCGCTTCGCGTCGATCGCGGCCTTCTTGTGCTTCGTGGTGGCCCACTTGGAGTGACCGGACATCACGTTCTCCTTTGGTTCTCGCCCTGCACCATGCCGACGAAGTGCGCGTGCATGCGGTGGTCCGCGCCGAGTTCGGGATGGAACGACGTCGCGAGCAGGGTGCCGTGCTGGACTGCGACGATTCTACCGGTGCCCTCCCCCGGGCCGATGCGGGCGAGCACCTCGACCTCCGGGCCGACCTCCTCCACCCAGGGCGCCCGGATGAAGACGGCGTGGAACGGCCCACCCGCCAGGCCGGCGACCTCGAGATCCGCCTCGAACGAGTCGACCTGGCGCCCGAAGGCGTTGCGGCGCACCGTCATGTCGATGCCGCCGAGGGTCTGCTGGTCCTCCCGGCCGCCGAGCACCCGATCGGCGAGCAGGATCATGCCCGCACAGGAGCCGAACACGGGAAGCCCGGCGGCGATGCGCTCCCGAAGGGGGTGGAACAGGCCGAAGGCGCGCAGCAGCTTGTCGATGGTGGTGGACTCGCCACCCGGGAGCACGATGCCGTCGACGGCGTCGATCTCCGTGAGCCGCCGGACCGGGACCGCCGTCACGCCGGCCGCCTCCAGCGCACGCGTGTGCTCCCGGACGTCGCCCTGAAGCGCCAGCACGCCGACCGTCGTCATCGGGTGTCCTGCTGCCGCAGTTCACGGACGGTGCCGTCCCAGCCCGCCAGCAGATCCGCGGCGAACGTGGGGAGTTCACCGGGGAACAGCTCGCCGTCCAGCGCGGGGATCTCGGCCACGGGAACCCAGCGCTGGTCGAGCATGAACTGCTGCTCGACGGCGGTCCACCCGCTCGCGTCCAGGTCCGCCGCATCGACGGTGGCCCGGAAGAACACCTCGTCCTGGTGCACCCACTCGCGGGCGAAGTCGAAGATGGCGCTGCGCACCGCGACGGGGCCCTCGAGTTCCGCGGGGGCGAGCTGGATCCCCGTCTCCTCGGCGAGCTCACGGGCGGCGGCCGCCCGGGGGTCCTCCCCGTGCTGTATCCCGCCGCCGGGGGTGAACCACCAGCGGCGCTCCGGGTCGTCGATGTCGTGCCCGCGTTGCAGGAGCAGCCGGCCGGCGGCGTCGAACACGAGCACGCGGGCGCCGCGGCGGTGGAGCATGCCGTCCGTGCCGCGCACCCACTCGTCGGAGAAGTAGGTCACCACCCGCGCTCGGCCAGGCGGTGGGGGGCGGGGATGTCGTCGACGTTGATCCCGACCATGGCCTCACCGAGGCCCCGGGACACCTCGGCGATGACGCCGGGATCGTCGAAGAAGGTGGTGGCCCGGACGATGGCGGCGGCGCGCCGGGCGGGATCCCCGGACTTGAAGATGCCGGAGCCCACGAACACGCCCTGGGCACCGAGCTGCATCATCATGGCCGCGTCCGCGGGGGTCGCGATGCCGCCGGCGGTGAACATGACGACGGGAAGCTCGCCCGTGGACGCCACCTCGCGCACGAGGTCGAAGGGTGCGGCCAGCTCCTTGGCGGCAAGGTACAGCTCGTCCTCCGGGAGGGAGGTCAGGCGGCGGATCTCGTCGCGGATCGTGCGCATGTGCGTGGTGGCGTTGGAGACGTCACCGGTGCCGGCCTCACCCTTGGAACGGATCATGGCGGCACCCTCGGTGATGCGCCGCAGCGCCTCACCCAGGTTGGTCGCGCCGCACACGAAGGGCACCGTGAAGGCCCACTTGTCGATGTGGTGGGAGTAGTCGGCCGGGGTGAGAACCTCGGACTCGTCGACGTAGTCCACCCCGAGGGCCTGCAGCACCTGGGCCTCCACGAAGTGCCCGATCCGGGCCTTGGCCATCACGGGGATGGAGACGGCCTCGATGATCCCGTCGATGAGGTCCGGGTCCGACATGCGGGCGACCCCGCCCTGGGCGCGGATGTCCGCCGGCACGCGTTCGAGCGCCATGACCGCGACCGCACCCGCGTCCTCCGCGATGCGCGCCTGCTCGGGGGTGACGACGTCCATGATCACGCCGCCCTTGAGCATCTCGGCCATGCCCCGCTTGACGCGGGTGGTCCCTGTGGTGCTGTCCATGTGTCCTCCTTGGTGGGTCAAGCGTAGAGCGCCCGGCGGGCGTCGGTCAGATCGTGGAGCGCTCGGGCCTGGTCGTGCGCCGCGGTCACGGGGACGCGGCCGGTGGCCAGCCGCTCGCGGGCGTAGGCGAGCTCGGTGGCGCGGCGCTGGAACGCGGCCATCTCGCGCCGTCGGCCCCGGCTCCCGGCCCACGCCCGGGCACGCCGCCGCTCCCCCAGTGACGCCACCATGTGGACCTCCGCGGGCGAGAGCCAGCCGGCGGCCGCGTACTCCCCCAGCCGGTGGCGCAGGACCGCCGCCTCGCGGGTGCGGAGCCACGCGACGAGCCCGACGAGCGTCACGAACAGGGGCACCTGCAGGGCGAAATAGAGGTTGACGTACCGGACGGAGAGCGTGGAGAAGTTCCACAGCGCGTGGAGCAGGATCGCGCCGACGAGGCCGGCGGGGAAGAGCCAGGTCCAGGAGAGGCGGGAGCGCTGCCGGGAGGCGATGCCGAGCGTGATGCCGATCATCGCGGTGAACACCACGTGGGCGAACGGGGACATGACGGCCCGCGCGAAGAACACCGGGGCGAGCGCCTCGCCGTACTGGGCGAAGTACAGGATGTTCTCCACGAACGCGAAGCCCGCGGCCACGGTCGCGGCGTACACCACCCCGTCGACCGGGCCGTCGAAGGTGCGGTGCCGGAAGAGGAGGATCCCGAGCACGCCGAGGCCCTTGGTGACCTCCTCGACCACGGGTGCCACCACCGCCGTCGAGACGACGAGCTGCCAGAAGGGGGAACGTCCGCTCTGCTCCAGCCCGAGGGCGATGGCGGTGTTGAAGATCAACGAGATGGCGGTCGCCACTCCCGCACCCCACAGGAAGGCCGCCACGAGGGTGGCGCGCGGCTCCGGCTCCCAGCGGTCCACCCAGCGGATGCCCAGCAGCACCACGGCGAGCGGGATGAAGGCGAGGAGGCCCGCCGTCGTCGTACCCGCGACGCCGGCGGAGGCCCCGATGACCGTGACGACGGCCAGCACGCCGGCGGCCCCCAGGCCGATTCCGAGCACCTCGAGGACCTGCACGGACCGGCGGGCCTCCGGCACCGGCGCCCAGGTGCTCATGGTGCCTCCCCGTCGGGCAGTGCGTCATCCATGTCGAACGTCACCGGCATGGGCGCGCGGCCGGCGAGCCGGCAGGCGCGCACGGCCCAGCGGAGGCGCAACTCCCTGCCCTGCACCACCCGTGTGTTGTGCAACGACCGCGCGATCGTGGTGCGGTACCACTGGGTCACCAGGCGGTTCACGAGGCCCTGGAGCTCGGCGTCCCCCGCGTTCTCCCGCCGGAGCTGCGGCACGAGCACCCGCAGGACGCGGGAGAGCTCACTCTCCACGAGGGCGCGGTCCCTGGTCTCCACCGCCCCGAGCGCCGGGACGGCCTCCCAGTTGGGGTCGAGTCCGTCCGGNNACGAGCGCGTTGGGGTCCTCCAGGGCACGGGTGGCGATGTCCGCGAGGATCACCGCCGAGGCCGGATCGAGCCGGCCGCTGTTCGCGATCTCCATCGCCGTCGTCGCGCGCGCGTGGAGGAGCCGCTCGAGGGTGGCGCGCGAGCGCAGGACCTCGTTGTGCAGCCGGTCGGTGCGTGTGGCGAGCGAGACGAGGACCGCCGAGGCGGCGAGGACGACGACGGCGGCCACCACCACGGCCCACGTCATCGCCTCCACGGCCGGCCTCCCCTCATGCCGAACACCCCGCGCGGCCGCGCCGCCGGGACCTCGATCCCCTTGCCCGCCAGTACGGTGCCGTACACGTCGAGCACGCGGCGCGAGACGGTCGCCCAGTCGTACCGGAGTACCCACTCGTCGGCGTGGGCACGCCGGTCGTCCGTCCCGCCGGCGAGCGCGGTGAGGAGAACGCGGGCGAGATCCCCGGAGTCGCCGACGGCGAACGGCAGCCCCGCGGCGCCGTCGGCGATCACGGCCCGGAAGGCGGGGATGCCGGAGGCGACGACGAGGGCACCCCCCGCCATGGCCTCGACGAGGACGATGCCGAAGGACTCCCCGCCGGTCTGGGGAGCGACGTAGACGTCGGCGGAGGCGAACAGCTGCGCCTTCTCCTCCTCGCTGATGCCGCCCAGGAACTCGACCGTGGGGTGCTCGGCGACGGCGGCGCGCACGGCCGTCGCGTCGCCGCGCCCGGCGATGAGGAAACGGGCGTCGGGAACCGTGCTGAGCACCGCCGGGATGGCTCCCGCGAACACGGGGAGGCCCTTGCGGGGTTCGTCCAGCCGTCCCAGGAAGGCGATCGTGGGCGCGGCGGCCCCGTGGCGTCGTCCCGCCCACTCCGGCTTCGGCGGGACGCCGCGGAAGTCGCCGACGAACACGCCGTTGGGGATGACGAACGCGTCCCCGCCCAGGTGGTCGGCCACCGTGCGGCGTGCCTCGTCGGACACCGCGATGCGGGCGTCGAGGCGTTCGAGCAGGGGCTGCACGGCGGGCGAGACGATGTGCATGGCACGCGAGTGGTCCTGGGCGCTGTGGAACGTCCCGACCGTGGGCACCTTCGCCTGCCAGAGGGCGAGCATCCCGAGGGAGGGGACGATGGGCTCGTGGACGTGGAGGATGTCGAACTCCCCCTCGGCGAGCCAGCGGGAGACCTTCGCGGAGGCCATCAGCCCGAAGTTGAGGCGGGCCACGGAGCCGTTGTACGGCACCGCCACGGACCCGCCGGTGGGCACCACGAACGCCGGCAGTTCCGTGGTGTCCTCCGCGGGCGCGAGCACGGACACCTCGTGTCCCTCCTCGATGAGCACGCTCGCGAAGTCCCGGATGTGGAACTGGACGCCGCCCGGGGCGTCGAACGAGTAGGGGCAGACGATGCCGACCCTCACGAGGGTCCGTCCGTCCGAGCGAGGCGGCGGGGGTCGAGGTCGGCGGTGAACACCTTCTGGAGCATGTGCCAGCTCTCGGGGTACTGCCGAATGTGGGCGGTCAGCAGGTCCGCCCACCGCTGGGTGTAGCGCCGGATCGCGTCATCGCCGGGGGGCGGCGGCTCGACGGGGCCGATGAACTCGAGCACGATCCCCCACTTCCGGGGCCCGTGCAGCTGGGGGATCCGCTCGCTGCGGATGGCGGCGAAGTAGAGGGGCCGCTTCGTCGCCAGTGCGAGGGCGGCGGGCCCGACGGCGAGGCGCGCCGGCTGGCCGAGCAGGTCCACCTCGACGCCGGAGTGGGTCAGGTCCCGGTCCGCGAGGAGGGCGACGATCCGGTTGCCGGCGCGCGCGCGGCGCACCAGTTCGCGGAAGACGTTCCCGCCCTTCTCCAGGGGGATGATCTGGGACCCCCAGCTCTCGCGCAGCGAGACGAAGTCCTGGAACAGCCGCTCCGGCTTGAGCCGTTCCGCGACCGTGACCACGGTGGTGACGTTCTGTGACACCCACGCCCCGGCCATGTCCCAGTTGCCGATGTGGCCCAGGGCGACCACGACCGAGCCCGACTCCAGATCGGCCCGCATCCGATCGGGGATGATGGGCTGAACCCGCACGTCCATCTCGTCGGACGGCATGCCCTTCAACATGAACAGCTCGGCGTAGTAGCGCATGTAGGAGCGCATCGCGTCGCGGGAGAGCCGGCGCAGCTCGGCGTCGGTGGCCTCGGGCCGGACACGGGCGAGGTTCTTCTCGAGCTGGCGCACCCCGGCGCCCTCCCGCTGCCAGGCGACGCGGGCGCCGAGGTCGAACAGTGCCCGCACCAGGGGCTCCGGGAGCGTCGGGACCACGCGCCACGCGATCGCGAAGGCCGTCCCGCTGTCAAGCGCCATGGGCCTGCACCTGCCGGTACACGGTGGCCATCCGCTGGAGCACCGTGATGAAGCTGGCGATCGCCACCCAGCCGAGGGCGACGGTGAGCACCCACGCGGGGAGGCCGAGCCCCACCAGCAGGCAGCCGAGGAGCGAGATGATCAGCCGGTCGCTGCGTTCGGCGATCCCCACCGAGGCGGTCAGGCCCACGCCCTCCGCACGTGCGCGGGCGTAGGACACGATGAGTGCGAGGGGCACGATCGCGAGGGCGAAGCCGAAGGTCCAGGTCCCGAGGGCTCCCGGGACGGACAGCGCGTACACCGCGATCGCCGAGTAGATGCTCGCGTCCCCGAAGCGGTCCATGGTGGAGTCCAGGAACGCCCCCCACGCGGAGTTGCGGTGCGTCTCGCGCGCCATGAGGCCGTCGATCGAGTCGGTGAGGAGCACCACCCCGAGGAGGAGCGAGCCGGAGACCAGGTGGCCGCGCGCGAGCAGGCCGAAGGCGACGGCCGCCGTCGCCACGGTACCCGCCACGGTGACGACGTCGGGCGAGACCTTCCAGCGCACCAGGGTGCGGGCCACCGGGCCGAACAGCGTCGAGCTGAAGCCCCGGCCGTGCTGGCCGACGACCATCACCGCTCTCCCCACGCCGCGGCGAGCAACTCGCGCGTCTGGCCGAGGACCTGTGGGAGCGCCTTCGTCCCGGCGAGGATCGGCAGGAAGTTGACGTCCCCACCCCAGCGCGGCACGACGTGCTGGTGGAGGTGTGCGGCGATCCCCGCGCCCGCGACAGCTCCCTGGTTCATGCCCGTGTTGTAGCCGTCGGGCCGGGAGACCTCGGTGATCACCTGCATCGCCTCCGCCGTCAACTCGGCCATCTCGGCCCGTTCAGGCTGGGTCAGGTCCGTGTACCACGCGACGTGGCGGTACGGGCACACGAGCACGTGGCCCGGGTTGTAGGGGTACAGGTTCAGCACCACGTAGGCCAGTTCGCCGCGGTGGACGACGAGGCCGTCCTCGTCGCCGCGTCCCGGCGTGCGGCAGAAGGGGCACTCGCCGCTGCTGGCGTCCACGGGCTTGTCCTGGCCGTCGATGTAGACCATCCGGTGGGGCGTCCACAGCCGCTGGAAGGCGTCCGGGACCCCGGCGAAGTCGGCCGAGTCCTCGATCCTCACGCATTCCTCCGCTGGCGCACGTGCTCGACGATCTCCGCGATCGCCTCGTCGACGGGCACGCCGTTGCGCTGCTCGCCGCCCCGCAGCCGGAACGACACGGCGCCGGCGGCGACGTCGTCGCCGCCCGCGATGAGGACGAAGGGCACCTTCGCGGCCGCCGCGTTGCGGATCTTCTTGCCGAACCGGTCGTCCGAGGCGTCCAGCTCCGCACGGATGCCCTCGGCGCGCAACCGGTCGACGACGTCGCGCAGGTAGTCGTCGAAGACGTCCGCCACCGGGATGGCGAGCACCTGGACCGGGGAGAGCCACGCGGGGAAGGCCCCGGCGTAGTGCTCCACGAGGATGGCGAAGAACCGCTCGATCGAGCCGAACAGGGCGCGGTGGATCATCACCGGCCGCTGGCGGGAGCCGTCCGGGGCGGTGTACTCGAGCTGGAAGCGCTCGGGCAGGTTGAAGTCGAGCTGGATCGTGGAGATCTGCCAGGTCCGCCCGATGGCGTCCCGGGTCTGGACGGAGATCTTCGGCCCGTAGAAGGCGGCCCCGCCCGGGTCCGGGCGCAGCTCGAGCCCCGAGTCCTCGGCCACCTGGCGCAGGGTCTCGGTGGCCTCCTCCCACGCCTCGTCATCGCCCACGAACTTGTCCGGGTTCTTGCTGGACAGTTCGAGGTA
Source organism: Actinomycetales bacterium UBA1416 (assembly GCA_002304945.1). GTDB lineage: Bacteria > Actinomycetota > Actinomycetes > Actinomycetales > Actinomycetaceae > UBA1383. Next base: position 44,192 of record DBPQ01000144.1, read on the forward strand.
GAAGTCATCGAGGCCGTAGTCGCGGAGCAGGTCGAGGACGAAGGTGAGGAGCTTCGTCAGTTCCTCCTTCATCTGCTCGCGGCTGCAATAGATGTGGGCGTCGTCCTGGGTGAAGCCCCGGGCACGGGTCAGTCCGTGCACCACGCCGGACTTCTCGTACCGGTAGACGGTGCCGAACTCGAAGAGGCGCAGCGGGAGCTCCCGGTAGGAGCGGCCGCGCGAGGAGAAGATCAGGTTGTGGAACGGGCAGTTCATCGGCTTGAGGTAGTAGTCCTGCCCCTGGCGCCGGATGTTGCCCTCCTCGTCCTTCTCCTCGTCCAGGTGCATGGCGGGGTACATGCCCTCGGCGTACCAGTCGAGGTGCCCGGAGATCTGGAAGAGCTGGCCCTTGGTGATGTGGGGGCTGTAGACGAACTGGTAGCCCTCCTCGATGTGGCGGCGCCGGGCGTACTCCTCCATCTCCATGCGGATGATCCCACCCCTGGGGTGGAAGACCGCGAGGCCCGAGCCGACCTCGTCCGGGAAGGAGAACAGGTCGAGCTCGTTCCCGAGCCGGCGGTGGTCGCGGCGCTCCGCCTCGGCGAGCCGGGTGGTGTACGCGACCAGGTCGTCCTTCGAGGACCAGGCGGTGCCGTAGATCCGCTGGAGCTGGGGGTTCTTCTCGCTCCCCCGCCAGTAGGCCGCCGCCGAGCGCATCAGGGCGAAACCGTTGCCGATGACCTTGGTCGAGGGCACGTGCGGGCCGCGGCACAGGTCCTTCCACGCGGTCTCGCCGTTGCGGCGCACGTTGTCGTAGATGGTGAGCTCGCCGGCCCCGACCTCCACGGCGGCGCCCTCGGTCTGCTCCGCACCCGCCGAGCCCTTGATGCCGATCAGTTCCAGCTTGTAGGGCTGGTCGGCGAGCTCGGCGCGGGCCTCCTCCTCGGTGACCACGCGGCGCCGGAAGGTCTGCCCCTCCTTGACGATGCGGGCCATGGCCTTCTCCAGCGCCCGGAGGTCCTCCGGCGTGAAGGGCTCAGACACGTCGAAGTCGTAGTAGAAGCCGTCCGTGATCGGCGGGCCGATCCCCAGCTTGGCGTCGGGGTTCACCTGCTGCACCGCCTGGGCGAGCACGTGCGCGGCGGAGTGGCGCACGATGGCCAGCCCGTCCGGCGAGCCGATGGTGACAGGTTCGACGACGTCGTCGGGCCCGACCTCCACGAACAGGTCCCTCAGTTCACCGCCCACCCGCATGGCGACGACATCGCGCCTGCCGGCGAAGAGCGCCGTGCCGGTGGTCCGCTCGGAGATGGCGGCGGGCTGGTGCTCGGAAGGGCTGGTCACGGTGTTCTCCTGGGGAAGCTGGGATCGTGCCAAGGGTACTCGCGCCCGACAGCGCCGGACAAAGCCGCCCGATATCCCGGGGAGCCGCACGGGGTGCGAGTAACGTCACACTCGTGAATCTCGAGAAGGTGGTCTTCGGGTTCTTCGTCCTGCTCGCGGCGACCCTCAACTTCGGCTTCTTCATCGGTGACCTCGCCGACCCCCGGGTGCACAACATCGTCGAACTGTTCCTCGCCGTCGTGGTCAACCTGATCGCCACCGTGCTGAAGTTCGGGGACCGCACCCAGATCGGGGCTGTCCTGCTCGCCACCTCGCTGGTGGCCGACCTGCAACTCCTGGCCGCCGTCGGGGTGTGGGTCTACGCCACCCAGGCGACCACCGCGGGCCTCACCCCGGAGATGACGGCCACGATGGTCTCGCTCTCCGGCGGCGCGCTGTTCGCGAACATCGTCTCGGTGCTGCTGCTGATCGTGGAGACCGTCTCCTTCCGGCGCCACTGAGGAGCGGCCGTGCCGAACCTCCTGCTCCTCATCGCAGGCCGTCGGCGGCCTCGCCCGGACGCGTCGTGCCTGCCCGTCGAGGCGCCGTCCACCGATGCGGTGTTCCTCGTGCTGCGGCGGATGCGTGCCCCGTTCGTGCTCCTCATCGCACTTTTCGCCGTCGCGGTCGCAGGGCTGGCGCTGATCCCCGGGGAGGACGGGGACGGCAACACGGTGCGGATGACCGTGTTCGACGCCTTCTACTTCATGAGCTACACCGCCACCACGATCGGTTTCGGCGAACTCCCCCACGAGTTCACGATCCCCCAGCGCATGTGGGTCACGGCCTCCATCTCCAGTTCGGTGATCGGATGGGCCTACTCCATCGGCGTGCTCTTCTCGCTGATGCAGGACACCAGCTTCCAGGACGCCCTCGCCGTGGCGCGGTTCCGCCGGAAGGTGAACCGCATCCGCGAACCGTTCGTGGTCGTGGCCGGGTACGGGCGCGCGGGGCGGCAGTTGTGCCACAACCTGGACGCCCTCGGGCGCCACACCGTGGTGGTCGATGCCTCCCGGAAGCGGATCGACCGGCTCGCCGCCGACCAGTTGGCGACCGACGTACCGGCGCTGGAGGGGGACGTCCACAACCCGACCCTCCTGGAGATGGCCGGGGTGCTGCGGCCGAACTGCGAGGCCGTGGTCGCGCTCACGAGCGACGACGACGCGAACCTCGCCGTCGTCATCACGTCCCGCCTGCTGCGGCCCGGGCTGCCGGTCATCGCGCGGTGCGACGACCGGAGGATCGCGGAGCGCATGCGGGACTTCGAACCACGGGCGGTCATCAATCCGTTCGACCTCTACGGTGAGCGCCTACTGCTGTCCCTGCGACAGCCGACCTCCGCGCAGTTGCTGACGTGGCTGATGAGCCCACCCGGGTCACCCCTGCCGGAGCGGCAGGAGCAGCTCACCGACGGGCGGTGGCTCGTCTGCGCCGACGGGCCGTTCGGCGAGGAGATCGCCGCCGACCTGCACGGGGCAGGGCTGGACGTCACCCTCGTGGACCCGGCGGACGGCAATCCCGACGTCAGCGACGTCGTCGGACTCGTGGCCGGGGCGGAGGCCGACACCACCAACCTGGCGCTGGCCGCGCACACCCGGGACTACAACCCGACGGTCCACCTCGTGGTCCGCCAGCACCACCACTCGAACGCTCCCCTGGTGGACGCGTTCGAACCCGACAGCGTCTTCAGCCCCAACGACCTCGTGGTGCGCGAGAGCCTCGCATGGGTGGTCACCCCCCTGTTCCGCTCCTTCCTCGACCACGTGCGCGCGCAGGACGACGACTGGGCCAGCGCCGTCCTCGGGCGCCTCCTCGCGAACTGTGGCGAGGCGACCCCGCACGGCGCGCTCGTGCGTATCGACGCCGAGGTGGCCCCGGCCGTCGTCCGGTGGATGGACCGGGGCAGGACCCTCACGGTCGGCGACCTCACGCGCGACCCGGAGAATCGCGACGCGGGGCTCGGCGCCGTGCCGGTCCTCCTCGTGCGTGGCGTCCACCGCACGTTCCTGCCGGAGGCCTCGGAGGCCCTCGAGCGGGGTGACCGTCTGGTCATGCTGGGGAGTGAGTTGGCCCTGGACCTGCTGACCCTCACCCTGCACTACGACCGCACGCTGACCTACCTGGTGACGGGGGTGGACGAACCGTCGAGTTGGGTGTGGCGCCGGCTCAGGGCCTCGGGATGAGCACCGGGGTGGTGCGCTTGTACTCCTCGTAGTCGGCCTGCCCGCCCCACTTGCCGTCCGCCTTCTTCTCCAGCATGGGCACGCCGCTCACGCGGGTGAGCAGCAGCGTCACGAAGAGGGGCGAGATGATGGCGATCCACTGCCAGCCCTGGAACGTGGGCAGGGCGATGAGTGCGACTCCGATCCAGAGCACGATCTCGCCGAAGTAGTTGGGGTGACGGGACTTCGACCACAGGCCGGTGTTGATGAAGCGGCCCTCGTTGGCCGGGTCCGCCTTGAAGCGGCTCTTCTGGAGATCGGCGACCACCTCGAAGGCGAAGCCGACCGCCCACAGGACGAGCCCGACGACTGCGAGCCAGTCGAACGCGACACGCTGGGAGGAGGTGATGCCCACCCACGCGGCCGCAGCGGTGAACGTGACCCAGAGGCCCTGGATCGTCCAGACGTTCAGGAAGCGGAAGAAGGACTTCTTCAGTTCATCGAACCGGTCGTCCTTCCCCGCCCGCGAGATGCGGCGGAAGAGGAACGTGCCGAGCCGAGCCGCCCAGATGACGACGAGAGCGGCCAGCAGGAAGCCTCGCGCATCGACGCCAGGCGTGAGAACCACGAGCAGCACCGTGATGGTGATGTACGTGAGGCTGCCCGTGAGATCGAAGTACTTCTCGGTGCGCCTGGCCCACCCGTGGATGTAGACGAGCCACTGGATCACGAACGCGGCGGCCACGGCCAGCGCGAACGCAGGCAGACCTCCGACAGTCGCTCCCCCCTGGCTGCCTGCGATGGCAACGAGTGCGCCGATCGCGACCACCACCAGGGTGACGGCGAGCGAGATCCGGTCCTGCTTGGACATGGGGATCCTTCCGGGTTCGTGAGACAGAAAACCGCCGGAGCCTGGACGGCTTCGGCGGATTCCGGGTGGGCGATACTGGGATCGAACCAGCGACCTCTTCCGTGTCAAGGAAGCGCGCTCCCACTGCGCCAATCGCCCATGTTGCTGTGTGGAGGTGGCGACGGGATTCGAACCCGTGTGTACGGCTTTGCAGGCCGCTGCCTCGCCTCTCGGCCACGCCACCAATGAGGCTCTTGGGCCACGTGGTGGTGGTGCCTCCGAGCGGATGACGGGACTCGAACCCGCGACCCCAACCTTGNNCAACTGCGCTACATCCGCGTTGCGGCGTTTGAGCCGCGGGTAAGACTCTAACCCAGCCCGATCGGGTGAGTCCAATTCGACAGGATTTCACCTTCGCCACCGCGGTGCGCTAGCATCGTGGGGCTGCATCGGGCGATTGGCTCAGTGGT